>CAYUAH010000241.1:0-5281 GCA_964442375.1 uncultured Hydrogenophaga sp.
GCGTGGCCTCGGCGCGCTGGGGGTCGTCCATGATGGCGCTTTCGGTGATCTCCAGGCAAAAGCCACTGGACGACAGGCCGTACTGCTTGAGCAGGCCGCCCAGGCGCAGCGGGAAGTCCTGATCCAGCAGGTCGCGCGTGGAGAGGTTGATGGCCACGCGCACCGGCTGCCCGGTCTGCTGCAGCGAGGCCCAGTGGCGCGCGGCTTCCTCGAACATCCACAGCGTGAGCTGGCGCACAAAACCGGTCTGTTCCGCAAAAGGGATGAACTGCAGCGGCGGCACCAGCCCGCGCTGCGGGTGCTGCCAGCGCACCAGCGCTTCGGCCGCCACCACCTGCTCGCTGGCGGCGTCCAGCTTGGGCTGCAGGAACAGACGCAACTCGTTGTGCTGCAGCGCGTGGCGCAGGTCGGTCAGCAGCGACAGGGTCTGGGTGCTCGACGAATCGAGCGAGGGCGAATACAGCAGCACACCGGCGGTTTTGCTCTTGGCCGCGTGCATGGCAATCTCGGACCGGCTCATCAGCATGTCGGGGTCGTCGGCATCCACAGGCCAGCAGGCCACGCCCATGCTCGCGCTGAGGTCCACGGTCTGCTCGTCAAAGGCCAGCGGCACCTCGAAGGCCTTGGTGATGCGCTCGGTCAGCAGCACCGCGCCCTGCGCGTCGGTGCGCGAGAGCAGGATGGCAAATTCGTCGCCGCCCAGCCGCGCCACCAGGTCGCCCTCGCGGTAGACCTGCTGCTTCAGGCGCTCGGCCACCGCCTTGAGCAGTTCGTCGCCAAAGGCGTAGCCCAGCACGTCGTTGACGTGTTTGAAGCGGTCCACGTTGAGCGTGATGACGGCCATGGGTTTGGCGGTGCTGCGGCTGTCGTCAATGGCCTGCGCGAGGTGTTGGCGGAAACGTTCGCGGTTGGGCAGGCCGGTCAGGCGGTCCCAGTAGGCCAGTTGCAGGATCTCGCGGCGCTGCTCGGCCAGGCTGGTGCGCATGCGGTCGAAGCCGCGCGCGAGCTGCCCCACCTCGTCGCCACGCGCCATGTCGCCCAGGCCGGCCGCGTAGTCGCCGCGCTCCAGCGCTGCGGTGGCTTCGGTCAGAGCAGCCAGCGGCTGGGTGACGCGGCGCATGGCCAGCCCGCTGCCCACCGCAAACAGCCCCACGCCTGCCACCGTCACCAGGGCCAGCATCAGCTGCAGGCGGGTGTAGGGCGCCACCGCATCGGCCACCGAGCGCAGCAGCACGCTGCGCACCACGCCACGGGTGGTGTTCAGCGCCACATGGCGGGCCACATAGGTTTCGTCGCCGATCTCGATGTCCGCCGCCTGCGACAGCGCAAGTTCGGACAACACCCGCTCGTGTCCGGCCAGGGTGGTCACCACCAGATCAAGCTGCGCGGCATCGGTGCCCGAGAACACGGCCAGGTGCACGCCCGACACCCGGTAGAGGTCGTCGGCCAGGCCCTGGTTGAGCTGAAAGCCCATGAGCACCCAGCCGATGACCGTGGGCGCGCGCACCGGCACCATCACAAATTGGTAGGGCACGCGGTTGACGCGGGCGATGCGGCTGCCCCGGCTGTCGCGCGCCAGCTCGGCGGCCACCTGCTGCAGCGCGCTGGCGGCCATGCCTCCGGCGGCGGCTTCACTGGCCACCACCAGCTGCAGTTGCGGGTCCATCAGCGCGGTGACGGCGGCACCGATGCGCCCACCGCTGTTGTCCAGCGCGGAGGCGATGGTGGGCCGGTCGGCGGTGCCGACGGCGGAGCGGAAACCGAAATCGGCCGCCAGCACAGAAGACGCCTGGCGCAGCCGCTCAGCGTTCTGCTCCAGCAGGCGCAGCCACACGCGCTCGCCCACCATGAGGTCGGCACTCATTTCGTTGCGCACCTGGGCATTGACGGTGGCACGCACGATGCCAAAGGCCACCGCCTGCACCAGCAGCAGCAGCAGCAGCATGATGGCCACCGTGCGGGTGGACAGCGGGGCGTCGCGCAGCCAGGTGCGCCACCGGTTCAAGTGCCGGCCCCCATCATGGGACCAGCCCCTTGAGCACCACCTGGGCCGATGCACCCGCCGCGCCCAGGCGCTGCGCCACGTCCAGCGCGGGTGCGCCCACGGCCAGACCGCTGTGCCACACGCGCAGGCGGTAGCTGCCCTCGGGCACGTCGCGCAAGTGCACCTGGCCGTTGGCGGCGGTGCTGCCGAAATAAGGCGTGTCCACCACCGCGATCCAGCCGATCATCTCGTCGTGGATGTTGCAGCCCAGCACCACCACCCCGGCCTGGTCAAACACCACCGGGCTGGCCGGTGTGCCGATGTAGAGCTTGAGCTCGAAGCGTTTGGCGGGCGAGAAGGAATAGACGTGGTGACGCACGGTGTCGCGGTTGGGGAACTGCACCGACGTGCCCCGCGTGACCACCAGCGTGTCGGGCACGAAGCTCTTGTCCTTCTGCGCCATCTCGACACCGGCCAGCGGCTTGGCCACTTTGGCCGCTTCGGGCGACTCCAGAAACACCACCGCCTGCGGCACCGGCCGGCCCTTGTCGTCGCTCACCGTCACCTGCAGGCTGGCGGCCTGCGCCGTGGCGCCGCACAGCAGCAGGGCCAGACCACAGGCGAGCGGGTTCATGGCTCGATGGCCAGGCCGCGCAACGCCACGCCGTTGGCCACGGTGCCCACCAGGCGCGCCTTGCCGCTGGACAAATCGACCTCGTACAGCCGCGTGCGTGCATCGGCGGCGGTGCGCACCGCCGCCAGGGCCTTGTTGTTGAGGTCAGCGATGTCGAAGGCCACATCGGCGAGTGGCCCCAGCCCCAACGTGCCCACGGTGAACAGCCGCCCGGTGTTGGGCGACACGGCGGGCGCCACGCCCTCCTTCGTGCCCTGGGTGACCAGCACGCCCAGCGCGCGGTCGATGGCGTAGTTGGTGGTGAGTTTCTCGTCGCGCTTGTTGTAGGTGTAGGCCGCGCCCGTCACCTGCGGCGCCTTGCCAGAATGCACGTCGCCCGCCGCGTAGGCCAGGGCCGGGTCGGTCTGCAGGCCGGCGGTGTTGGCATCGAAATCGACCACCGCGCCGGTGTCCGGGTGCAGGCGCAGGTTCTGGCCGCCGGCGCCGACCACTCGCACGCGGTCGGCGGCCGGATTGAAATCGAAGCCCCACGCCCCCCCGGTCAGGGCCACGGCGGCGGGCGCGCTGCCCACCGGTGTCAGGGCGCCGGTGGCGGTGTTCAGGGTGTAGAGGCGCCCACCGGCCGACAGCGCGTACAGCACACCGCGCGCCACCCGGTAGTCGATGCCCACCAGCGTGTCTGCGGCGGCCAGGCCGGTCACGGGGCGGCGCTCCAGCACCTGTTGCGGCTGGCCGGCGTTGAATTTGATCAGTTCGTGCTCGGCGGTGACGGCCCAGACCAGCTCTTTGGCGGGGGCGCCCTGGGGCTCGGGCACAGCGGCGCAGGCGCCCAAAGTGGCAAGCCCCGCCAGCGTGGCCCAGCGGGCCCACAAGGGGATGAAGGCGGTGGCCAGTGTCATGTGTCTGTCTCGCTTCCGAAAATGTCAAAGAAACTGTACACGCAAACACGGGCGGCGGCCGTCAGCGCAGCTGCACATCCTGCGCGCTGGCCACGCCCCGCAGCGCCGGCAGGTTGAGCACACGCACACCGCCGTATTCGATGCGGATGGCGTTCATGGCCTGCAAGGTGGACAGGGCCTCATTGACCCGCTGGCGCGACAGGCCCACCAGGTAGGCCAGCTCCTGCTGGGTGATGCGCAGCATGTGGCCCACGCCAGGGTAGAGCTCGGGGTTGAACAGCACGGCCAGGCTGCGCGCCACGCGCACGTCGGGGTTGCTGATGCGGTCGATCTCGCGCGCCGCGATGAATTGACCCAGGCGCTCGTTGAGCTGGCGCATGACAAAACGGTTGAAGCCGATGGAGTTGTCCAGCAGCCAGTGAAAGCTGTCCACCGGAATGCCGGCCACCACACTTTTGCGCAGGGCCTGGATGTTGTAGCGGTACTTCTCACGTTTGAGCGCCGTGCCCTCGCCGAACCAGCCACCGGGCGCCACACCGGTGAAGGTGATGACCGGGCCTTGCGAGTCGTCGTTGCTCATCTTGAGCAGGCCATCGACCAGCCCGAACCAGTAGGTGACCGGGCGGCCCACGCGGCAGATGTAGTCGCCGGGCATGGCTTCGGTGACGATGATTTCGGTCTCGGCCCGAGCGCGGCCGGCGGGCTCCAGGTTCTGCAACCAGGGGATTTCGCCCAGCTCGTCGGGTGTGGCCGCGCGTGCGCGCTGACGCAGGGAGGGCACCGGTGCGCTCATGCTTTTTCCTGTCCAGAAGCTGACAACGGACCTAGGGGAAAGTCCTAGGCGGGCAGACCCTCAATTGTCGTCGCATTGACAACATGGCGTCAAATGCTTGCCTACCATTCGCGGCACGCCACGGTCGGACCTTTGTCTTGTGATCGACGGCACCCACAGGAGACAACATGCGGAGCACCTTCCCCCAACTGCTGCTGGCCCATGCGGCGCGTCGGCCCGACGCGCCGGCCATGCGCGAGAAGGAATACGGCATCTGGCAAACCACCAGCTGGGCCCAGATGGTGGCCTTGGTCAAGCACATCGCCTGCGGCCTGCACCAGGCCGGTCTGCACCGGGGCGAGCACCTGGTGGTCATCGGCGCCAACCGGCCGCGCCTGTACGCCACCATGCTGGCGGCACAGTCGCTGGGGGCCATTCCGGTGCCGCTGTACCAGGACGCGGTGGCCGCCGAATGTGTGTTCCCCATCAACAACGCCGAGGTGCGTTTTGCGGTGGTGGAAGACCAGGAGCAGGTGGACAAGATGCTGGAGATTCGCGACCGCTGCCCGCAGCTCGCCCACCTCTACTACGACGACCCGCGCGGCCTGCGCAACTACGTCGAAGAAGGCCTGGGCGGCCTGGCCGAACTGGTGGCCGCCGGCGAGGTGTTTGCACAGCAGCACCCTGGCTTCTTCCAGGAGGAGGTGGACAAGGCCCGCCCCGAGGACGTGGCCGCCATGTTCTTCACCTCCGGCACCACCGGCAACCCCAAGGGCGTGGTGCACACCCACGATTCGCTGATCAACCGCGCCCACGTGGGCGCCAAGTTCGACAAGCTGACCGAAACCGACGAGGTGTTGGCCTACCTGCCGCCGGCCTGGATCGGCCAGAACATTTTCAGCTACGCGCAGTGGCGGGCCGCCGGCTATGTGGTGAATTGCCCCGAGTCGTCGGGCACCGTGACCATCGACCTCAAGGAAGTGGGCCCCACC
>CAYUAH010000242.1:0-5194 GCA_964442375.1 uncultured Hydrogenophaga sp.
GCTCAGTGGTAGAGCACTCCCTTGGTAAGGGAGAGGTCGCGGGTCCGATTCCCGCCAAGGGCACCACAACCGCCGTCCTCCACGCTGCACTGGCGATGGGCGCCTGGCCTACACTTTGTGGGCGGCCGCCTGATCGGCTCGCAGGAGTTGCATGGTTTTCGCCGCCCCCCCGTCATCGCCCATCACCGTGTCTGTGGTCAGCCACGGGCACGGCGCCTGGTTGCCGCCCTTGCTCGGTGACCTGGCCCAGGCGCCGGCCGGCCTGCTGCGCCGGGTGGTGGTGACACACAACCTGCCCTCCGCACCCTTGAGCGGCGAGGGCCTGCCTTTCGAGTTGCAGCAGATCCACAATCCCCTGCCACTGGGATTTGGCGCCAACCACAACCAGGCCTTTGCCCGCGCCGACACGCCCTTCTTTGCCGTCCTCAACCCCGACATGCGCTTGCGCGACCCGGCCTTGTGGCCGCAGATGCTGGCGGCTGCGCAGCAGCCAGGCATGGGCGCTGTCACCGCCACCCTGCTCAACCCCGATGGCAGCGTGCAGGACAACCAGCGCGCCCTGGTCACGCCGTGGTCACTCCTGCGTCGCCGGGTGTTGCGCCGGCCAGAGCGCCGTGTGGACTGGTTCAGCGCGTCCTTTCTGCTGTTGCCGTCGGCGGCCTACCGGGCCGTGGGCGGCTTTGATGAGCGTTACCACATGTACTGCGAAGACGTGGACCTGTGCCTGCGGCTGCAGCTGGTCGGCCTGAGGCTTGAGCGCTCGGCGGCCACCGCAGAGCACCACGCACAGCGCGACAGCCTGCGCCGCTGGCGGCCGCTGCTGTGGCACGTGCACAGCCTGTTGCGTCTGTGGTGCGGTGTTGCGTTCTGGCGCTATCAGATGCAGCGGTGGGCAGGGCGCGGGCAGCGATAATCGCGCGACTCAACAAGCCCTCGGTGGTGGCATGCCCTTTCTGTTGTTCGTTTGCGCCGCCCTGTCCTTTCTGTTCAGTGCCTGGTTGATCCGCTATGCGCGCGACCACACACTGCACTACACCGGCGACATGCCGCAGCGCTTCCATTGGGGGCACGTGCCGCGCGTGGGGGGGGTTGCCATGGGGGGCGCGCTGTTGTTCGCGCTGGTATGGCTGGGCATGGCCAGTCCCTTCGACTGGCCTCCCCGCGCCCGCTTCACGCCTGCGGAGCTGTTCGTTTGGGCGGTGGTGGCGGGTTTGTCCACCGGTGCCGGCATTTACGAAGATTTGACCCAGCGCATGGCGGTGGCCCTGCGCCTGGGCCTGACCGTCGGGGCGGCCGTGATCGCGGTCTGGGTCATGGGGCTGAGCGTGCCCCGCCTGGGCTTGCCCTGGGTGGACGGCTGGTGGGCGGCGGCGGTGTGGCCGGGCATGCTGCTGGCGGGGCTGGCCATTGCGGGCCTGCCCCACGCCTTCAATCTCATCGATGGTTACAACGGCCTGGCCGGCACGGTGGCCCTGGTGGTCTGCCTGGCGCTGGCCTACGTGGCCTTGCAGGTGGGCGACCGGCAGATGATGGCCATGAGCCTGGCCCTGGCGGGCGCCACCGTGGGTTTTCTGGTCTGGAACTACCCGCGTGGCCTGCTGTTTGCCGGCGACGGTGGCGCCTACCTCTGGGGCACGGTGGTGGCGCTCATCTGCATCACTCTGGTGCAGCGCCACGTGCTGGTGTCGCCGTGGTTCCCGGTGTTGCTGCTGATTTACCCGGTGTGGGAAACCTTGTTCTCCATCTTCCGCAAATCGGCACGGGGGGTGTCGCCCGGTGTGGCCGATGCGCTGCACTTTCACCAACTGATCTACCGGCGCATCGTGCGCGGCGTGTTCCACGACGACGAGTCCCGCCGCATGCTGATGCGCAACAACCGCACCTCGCCCTACCTTTGGGGCTTCACCCTGCTCACGGTGGTGCCTGCCGTGCTGTTCTGGCGCCACACGGGGGTGCTGATGGCCATGACGGTGCTGTTTGTGGTCAGCTACCTCTGGGCCTACGCCTCCATCGTGCGGTTCCGGGTGCCACGATGGCTCAGGCGGTGATTTTGGAAAGAATCGTGCGTTGAAAAGCAAATTCCACGCAATTATTAATTGACATTGCCAATTAAACCGGATATCTGTATCAACTTTTAACTTATTCAAACAATAAACGGTGTTATCCTGCAAACGTCTTACAGTTATTGACGTTTTGGGGGGATCATGTTTCACGGGTCCAATGGCGGAGTGGGGTGGCGGGTTGCCGGCTGGCTGGCTGGCCTGACCGTGTGCGCCGCTCTGGGTGCCTGTGGCGGTGGTGGTGCAGGCACACCGGCCCCCGTGGGCGATCCGGTTGACGGCGCGCTCGACAACATGGTGTCCGACGGCGCGGCCTCGGTGGCCCAGACGGACCAGATTCTGGTGCGCCTGGTGGACGAGCTGGCGAGACCGCAATTCGAGGAGCGCGCGGCCGAGTACGCGCGCACCCTGAGCCTGCATGCGGGCCTGAGTTTGCGCAGCGTGCGCCAGACCGGCGGCGGCAGCGTGGTCATGGCCCTGCCCAAGGCCATGGGCGCGCAGGCGCTGGATGAGGTGATTCAGCGCCTGAAACAGAACAAGGCGGTGGCTTATGCCGAGCCCGACGCCCGCGTCAACACGGACGTGGTCCAGCCCAACGACACCCGCTGGGGCGACCAATGGAGCCTGGCACCCGTGGCCGTGGCGCCCTCCGGTGTGCAGGCCCAGGCGGCCTGGACGCTGACCTCCGGCAGTCCTGCCATGGTGGTGGCCGTGCTCGACTCAGGCCTGCTGCCGCATGCGGATTTGCAGGGGCGGGTGTTGCCTGGCTATGACTTCGTGTCGGACATCAACTACGCCAACGATGGCAACGGCCGCGATGCCGACGCCAGCGATCCCGGCGACTGGGTGGATGGCAGCGAGGACTGGCTGCAAGGCGAAAGCACCCACAACAGTGGCTGGCATGGCACCCACGTGGCGGGCATCATCGCGGCGCAGCGGAGCAACGCGATGGGCATCAGCGGTGTCGATGCGCGGGCGCGACTGCTGCCGGTGCGCGTGCTGGGGCGCGGCGGTGGCTACATGTCCGATGTCGCCGATGGCTTGCGCTGGGCGGTGGGGGCGCCCGTGGCCGGCGTGCCCGCCAACCCCAACCCGGCGCGTGTGGCCAATCTCAGCCTGGGTGGCAGCGGCCGCTGCTCGCGCGAAATGCAGGACGCGTTGGACGAGGCGCGGGCGCGGGGCGTGGTGGTGGTCGTGTCGGCGGGCAACCTGGCCCAAAACGTTTCGGCCACGGTGCTTGCGAGTTGCCAGCGTCTGGTGGTGACGGCTGCGGTGGGGCAGGGTGGCGAACAGGCGTCCTATTCGAACTTTGGCGCCAATGTGACGCTGTCCGCGCCCGGCGGCAATGCCGCCAGTGACGGCGGCATCCTGTCCCTGGGCGACAGCGGCAAACAAAGTCCGGCGCTGGACAACGGCTACCGGCGCAAGCGTGGCACCAGCATGGCCGCTCCGCACGTGGCGGGTACCGTGGCCCTGATGCTGGCGACCAACCCCGGGCTCACGCCGGTGCAGGTCGAGACCCTGTTGCGCGCGTCGGCACGGCCCTTTGTCAAGGGCACGGGCAAGGACTGCGTGCCTGAGCGCTGCGGCGCGGGCATGCTCGACACCGCCGCCGCCGTATCGCTGGCAACCCTGTTCCCTGCCCACAGTCCCCTGGTGGCGGGCGGCGTCGGCACCGAAGCCCTGGTGGCCGAGGCCCCCGCCACGGGCTGGTGGCGCGACACGGCGGACAGCTCGCGCCACGCCTTTGTGGACCTGCGTGGTGATGAGGTGTTGTTGAGCCTGCAGTTCCGTGACACGGCAGGCCGCCCCTCCTGGGGCCACGCACGGCTTGCGGTGGACGCCGATGCGGGCGACTTCGTGGGCCGCCTGATCGCATTCGAGGGTGGCGGCACGCTGACCAGCGAGGCCCGCGCGCCGCGTCCCGCAGCCGACCTGGGTGAGGTCAGGTGGGCGTCCATCGATGCCGCCAAGGCCCGCCTGAGCACCCCCGCCGGTGACTGGGCCTTGGCGCGCGAGCGCTTTGGTTCGGCTGGGCAGCCGAGCGACGGCCGAACCGGCGTGTGGTGGTCGGACGAACGCCCTGGCCTGGGCTTTCTGCTGGAGCAGCAAGGGGCCTACCTGCGCGTGGGCGTGCATGCCTTTGCCGACAATGGCCTCGCGACCTGGTATGGGGTGAGCTTGTCGCGAGGCGTGGACGGTGTCTACCGGGGCCAGTGGCAGCAGGCCTCGCAAACCCTGCCCCACCAGCTTCTGCCTTTGCCTGGCATCGACAGCGAATGGGTCTGGCTCTCCAGCCTGGAGGGGCGCCTGCGCCTGCCCAATGGGCGGCACATCACCCTGCGGGCGAGTGTGAATGGGAACGTCGCCGAAGCGCGCGGGCAGTCGGCGAGCTTGCTCGGCATCTGGCGTGCCGACTACGTGCTGAACGGCAGCTTCAGCGAGCGCTGGACACTCGCCCACTTGCGCGCCAGCGAGGTCAACGCAGGCGACTACAACGTGTGGGGCATCAACCAGTGGGGCGGCACCATGGTGGGAGGCTGGAGCAGCCGTTATGCCAACCACTCGCTGTACGCGCCCGGCCTGGCCTTCGACGACTTCTACCGCTTCCAGCTCAGCGATGACGGGCTCAAGGGTTGTTACCACCACTACCACATCGCCTTGGCCACCCTGAGCGCGTGCTACCCGTTCACCGCCGAGTCACTGGCCGGCGCCGACGCCGCGCTCCAGGCCTGGCCGGTTCTGAGCGCGGGTGCCCTGGGGGATCGCAGCAAGGAGGCACGGTTGCAGGCCACGCTGACGCCCCGTGTGGCTGCGATGGCGGTCCGCTCAACGGACCTGGGGGCGCAGAGCGACCCGGTGCTCGCGCAGCTGCGCGACTGGCAGCGGCAGCTGACCGGCGCGCGTTGAGCCGCTGCGGGCTCAGCCGTCGGCGTTGATGCGTTTGATCAGCGCGGCCAGCACCTCGGCTGCGCGGTCGTTGTCCACCTGGCAGGTGCCGGCGGCCTGATGCCCGCCGCCGCCGTACTGCAGCATCAGCTCGCCCACGTTGGTCTTGCTGCTGCGGTCCAGGATGGACTTGCCGGTGGCGAACACCGTGTTCTGCTTCTGCAGGCCCCACAACACGTGGATGG
>CAYUAH010000243.1:0-5106 GCA_964442375.1 uncultured Hydrogenophaga sp.
GCAACTGCGAATCCACCTGCCCCAGCGGCGTGGACTACGGCCACCTGGTGGACATCGGCCGCAAGATCGTGGACGCGAAGGTGCCACGCCCGGCCTCGGAAAAAACCGTGCGCTGGCTGCTGAAAGAAGGCCTGCCCTCGCCGCTGTTCGGCCCTGCCATGAAGCTGGGCCAGCTCGTGCGCCCGCTGCTGCCCGCGTCGCTCAAGAACAAGGTGCCCGCGCCCCAACATGCCGGTGCCTGGCCCACCCGCCAGCACGCGCGCAAGGTGCTGATGCTGGCCGGTTGTGTGCAGCCGGCCATGATGCCCAACATCAACAGCGCCACCGCCCGCGTGCTGGACGCTGCCGGCATACAGACCATCGTCGAAGGCCAGGCCGGCTGCTGCGGCGCGGTCAAGTTCCACCTCAACGACCAGGACGGCGGCAAAGCCCAGATGCGCGCCAACATCGCCGCCTGGTGGCCACACGTCGAAGCGGGCGTGGAGGCCATCGTGATGAATGCCTCAGGCTGTGGTGTCACCGTCAAGGAGTACGGCCACATCCTGCGCGACGAGCCCGAATGGGCCGCCAAGGCCGCGCGCATCAGCGAATTGACCAAAGACCTGAGCGAGCTGTTACCGGAGCTGGTGCCCGCGCTGCAAGACAAGGTGAAGGCCAGCGCCCAACTCGCCTTCCACCCGCCCTGCACCCTGCAACACGGCCAGCAACTCAAGGGTGGCGTGGAACAGCACCTGGGCGCCCTGGGCTTTGACATCCAGGTCAGTCGCGTTGAGCCCCACCTGTGCTGCGGCTCGGCCGGCACCTACTCCGTGCTCAATCCCGAGATCAGCTACACCCTGCGCGACCGCAAGCTCGGCCACCTAGGCGAGTTGCAAGCCGGCACCATCGTCAGCGCCAACATCGGTTGCATCACCCACCTGCAAAGCGGCACCGACACGCCGGTGCGGCACTGGGTGGAGGTGTTGGACGCGGCGCTTTCATGAACTTGCCCATGTCGCTGTACGCGGACAAAGGCATGCGCTGTTGACAGGCTGATCACTTGCCCAGTTTGGCCTCTTCAAGCGCTGCCTTCATAGCGACAGTTATCTTGCCAATCAGTGGCGCCATGCGTTCTTGGACTGCAGCCACCGACTTTTGCATCGCAACAGGCATCTTGTCGACATAGGCCTGTCCCGCCGTGCTGCTGTAGAAGGCATTCAGCCCATCAATGTCGTCTTGATCAAAGCTCTCTTTGTAGATTTGGATATACAAGGGCTTCAGCGTGGCCCAAGTGAATTCGTCACGCAACACTTGAACAAACTTTTTGGGTACTGCCTCAAAAACGCGTCGCTGCTCGTCGGTCAGTGGCTTTCCTGCGGCCGCCTGTGCCATGGCCTGCTGCATGCTTGCCTCCAAATTCCCGTAGATGGCCTCGGTGATGGACTCTGCCTTGCTGAGCGACAACAGCTTTTCAACCGATGCATCACTTGGTTCAGCCGCAGCGGCACAAAAACTTACCAGGGCAAGAACAATGGTTGAAAGTGATTTTTTCATTTGGGTCATGGTGGTTGCCTCTCTGACTTTTGGGATCGTTACTTCAGGGCGACCGCAACAACGGTAGCCCTGTCTTCGCCGTACAGTTGCCTGAAAGCAAGTTCTGGATCAGGGGCGGAATAGAGCTCCAGAAACTTGACCATGCCTCCCGTGCGAATGAGATGGCTCACCAGTCTGTGGCTGGTCGCGTAGTAGCTCTCGCGGAAGGCTTGGTCATGCAGCAGCCTGTTCGGCGGTGCTGCAGTGGTGCCCAGCAACTCCGGGATGCCCTCAGCCACCGGAGGGGCGGTGGCATGCCCGTCTCGATTGGGCCCCACCCCCGCCCCAGGATGCAGTCGAAGCGCGAGGTAGTCGGCCAACCCCTCACGCAGCGTGTGGCTGTGATATTGCCAAGTCAACAAATGTGCGAGCTCATGCGCATAGGTGGCGTTGCGGCCAGCCAGCGCAGCCTGTGCAACGACTGGATTGAGGAGGAGCACCGCTCTGGGGTTGTGCCGATGCTCGTAGCCACCCAAGACGTGGGACACGCGCGTGTCAGCCGATACATAAATGCTGACCCGCTCACCGTAGGTCGCGGTGTCCCACCGTCGGCCCAACAGGGTTTCCATCTTTTCAATCGCTTGGTCGGCCACCTCGGCGAGTGCTTCCGGCGCCGAAACGCGGTGCTCGTACAGATCAACCCGACCTGCAGAAGCCACTTTGCGGGCTGCTTGCATGATCTGGGTGTCTGTCGTTCGAGGTCCAGGTTGCGCATGCAACCATGCAGGTAACAGCAGCAGCAAGATTGCACGAAGAAAGAACATGGGGGCCCGCCAGCGAAAGAGGTGATCACGCGTGCGTGACCTCGGGTCAACGCCGACCCATGTTAGGCGTAGCGATCAAATGAATCACTTCACCAAACTCTCAAATTTTGTTAAGTGAAGCCACTGACGCAAGCTTGCGCTCAAGGGGCGCATAGCTGCTTTGCAGGTCAACCCTGACCACGGTCTTCTGCAACCAAACACTTACCCTGCGCTTGCAATCCCACCTCTGCGCCTATACCAACTGCTCCGCGTGGTGCCGCAGGTGGTCAGCCATGAAGGTCTGGATGAAGTAGTAGCCGTGGTCGTAGCCCGCGTGGCGGCGCAGCGTGAGCGGCTGGCCGGCCTGGGCGCAGGCGGCCTCGAACAGCTCGGGCTTGAGCTGTTCGACCAGGAATTTGTCGGCCAGGCCTTGGTCGATGAGGATGCCGTTGGCGTAGGGCACTGACGTCTGCTGCGCCATCAGCGCGCTGGCGTCGTGCGCGGCCCAGGTGCTTTCGTCCTGCCCCAGGTAACCGGTGAAGGCGTTGTGGCCCCAGGGGCATTGGGAGGGGGCGCAGATGGGCGCGAAGGCCGACAGGCTTTTGAACACGCCGGGGTGGCGCTGCGCCAGCGTGAGCGCGCCGTGGCCACCCATCGAATGACCAAACAGGCCCAGGCGCTGGCCGTCCAGGCCAAACTGCGCCACCACGCCGGGCAGCAGCTCCTTGACGAGGTAGCTTTCCATGCACCAGTGGCCGGCCCAGGGCATCACCGTCGCATCGAGGTAGAACCCGGCGCCCACGCCGAATTCCCAATGGTGGTCTTCGCCGCTGATGCCGGCGCCTCGCGGGCTGGTGTCGGGCGTGAGGATGGCCAGGCCCAGCGCGGCCGCGTCGCGCTGGGCGCCGGCCTTGATGGCAAAGGTTTCTTCGGTGCAGGTCAGGCCGGCCAGGAAGGTGAGCAGCGGCGCGGACTGCCCCTTCAACACCTGCGGCGGCAGGAACAGGCCGAAGCGCATCGGCAGGCCAATTTCGGCCGAGCTGTGTTTGTAGAAGCGCTGCACGCCACCGAAGCAGGCGTGTTCGCTGATCAGCTCCACGTTGTCCAGCGCCATCTCAGAACTCCACCACGGTGCGAATCGACTCGCCGGCCTTCATGAGCTCAAAGCCCTCGTTGATGCGCGACAGCGGGAGCTTGCGGGTGATGAGGTCGTCGATGTTGATCTTGCCCTCCATGTACCAGTCCACGATCCTGGGCACGTCGGTGCGCCCGCGCGCGCCACCAAAGGCCGAGCCTTCCCACTTGCGCCCCGTCACCAGCTGGAACGGGCGTGTGCTGATCTCCGCGCCCGCCTCCGCCACGCCAATGATGATGCTGCGCCCCCAGCCCTTGTGGGTGCACTCCAGCGCCTGGCGCATCACCTTGGTGTTGCCAATGCACTCGAAGCTGTAGTCGGCGCCGCCGTCGGTGAGCTGAACGATGGCATCCACCACGTTGGCGTGCTCCTTGGGGTTGATGAAGTGGGTCATGCCGAACTTGCGCGCCATGGCCTCGCGTGCGGGGTTCAGGTCCACACCGATGATCTTGTCGGCGCCCACCATCTTGGCACCTTGAATGACGTTCAGGCCGATGCCGCCCAGGCCGAACACCACCACGTTGGCGCCCGCTTCCACCTTGGCGGTGAAGATCACCGCACCGATGCCGGTGGTGACGCCGCAGCCGATGTAGCAGACCTTGTCGAAGGGCGCGTCCTCGCGGATCTTGGCCAGGGCGATCTCGGGCACCACGGTGTGGTTGGCAAAGGTGCTGGTGCCCATGTAGTGCAGGATGGGCTGGCCGTCGATCGAGAAGCGCGAGGTGGCATCAGGCATCAGGCCCTTGCCCTGGGTGCCGCGGATGAGCTGGCACAGGTTGGTCTTGCGGCTCAGGCAGAACTTGCACTGGCGGCATTCGGGGGTGTAGAGGGGGATGACGTGGTCGCCTTTTTTGAGGGTGGTCACGCCGGGGCCCACTTCCACCACGATGCCCGCGCCTTCGTGGCCGAGGATGGCGGGGAACAGGCCTTCGGGGTCGGCACCACTGAGCGTGTAGTAGTCGGTGTGGCAGATGCCGGTGGCCTTGATCTCCACCAGCACTTCACCGAACTTGGGGCCTTGCAGGTCCACGGTCTCAATCGTCAGCGGGGCACCCGCTTTCCAGGCAACGGCGGCTTGTGTTTTCATTTTGTGATCTCAGTGCGGTCAGAGGAGCCCGGCGGTGTGCAAGGCCACGGTTTCGTCCCAGGCGCGGCGCACGAATTTGGCGGCTTCGATGTTTTGCTGCAGCAGGTTGTAGCGCGCGCCCAGGCCGTAGTCGGGCAGGTTGATCATTTCGGTGGTGATGTAGCGCAGCGGGCTGTCGGGGTGGGTGATGTGGTAGCGCAGCGCCAGGCGGATGGCTTCTTTGGAGGGTTCGAGCTGCCAGGCGTTCCAGGGCGAATGCCACTCACCGGGTGCGGGTTGGGTGATGGGGTATTGGATGCCGCGCGCGTACTGTGCGCCGGCCTCGGGCACGGTGGCGGGGAAGGGCAGGGCAGGGTCGACAGGCGCTTCGTCCAGGCGGTGCCACAGATTGGGCGGCTGGTTGGGCGCCACGGTGCGCAACTGTGTCCAGCAGACCATGCCTAAGTCCAGCCAGCGCTGGCAGAGGTTGCCGGGTTCGAAGGGGTCGAGCACCACCTCGCCCCGCGCCACCGCTTCGCGCACGCCCGACAGGTCCAGCTCCTGCGGGTTGCCGATCTTGAAGTTGACGT
>CAYUAH010000244.1:0-5099 GCA_964442375.1 uncultured Hydrogenophaga sp.
GTGGGCGCGCTGAACATCACGCTGACCTTGTATTTTTCGACCAGTTGCCACCAGATGCCGGCATCGGGCCGGGTGGGCAGACCCTCGTACATGATGGTGGCCATGCCGTTGATCAGCGGGCCATAGATGATGTAGCTGTGGCCCACCACCCAGCCGATGTCGCTGGTGCTGAAATAGGTTTCACCCGGCTCGGCCATGTAGATGTGGCGCATGCTGGCGGCCAGGGCCACGGCATAGCCGGCGGTGTCGCGCTGCACGCCCTTGGGTTTGCCGGTGGTGCCGCTGGTGTAGAGGATGTAGCTGGGGTGGGCGCTGTCCACCCATTCGCAAGGCACGTGGGTGTCCATCAGAGCGGTGCGCAAGCCGGCATAGTCCTCGTCACGCCCGGCCACCACCTCCAGCGGCGCCAGGCCGCGGTTGACCATCAACACCTTGGCCGGTTTGTGGGTGGACAGCGAAATGGCCTCGTCCAGCAGGTGCTTGTAGGGCACGACCTTGCCGCCGCGCATGCCGGCGTCGGCACTGACGATGGCCACCGGCTGCGCGTCGTCGATGCGACTGGCCAGGCTGTGGCTGGCGAAACCACCGAACACCACGGAATGAATGGCACCAATGCGGGCGCAGGCCAACATGGCAAACGCCGCCTCGGCAATCATGGGCATGTAAATCAGGACACGATCACCTTTTTTGACGCCCAATTGAAGCAGGATGGCGGCCATGCGCTGCACTTCAGCGTGCAACTCGCGAAAGCTGTAGGCCTTCTCGGTTCCGGTTTCAGTGGACACGAACACCAGCGCGTTCTGGTCAGCGCGGTCTTTCAGGTGGCGGTCCACCGCGTTGTGACACAGGTTGGTCAGGCCGCCGGCGAACCAGGTGGCAAAGGGTGGACGGCTGTAGTCGCACACCTGATCAAACGGCTTGTGCCAGTCGATCAGCGCCGCCTGCTCCCTCCAGAAACCGTCGCGGTCGGAGATCGAGCGGCGGTGGAATTCGGCATAGCGGGACGGCGTGGACATGGCAAAGGTCTCCTCGGGTTGGCGATGGCCCGAACCTGAACAAAGGCCGGGCGGCTGGCATTTATAATTATTGATTAGGCGCCTTGCGCGCCGCTGACGCAAATGCCGCTCAGCCACCCTTCACTTGATCAAGGCCAGTGCTTCCTTGAACTTGGGGTGCTCAGCACCACCCAGCCACTCAAACGCCACCATTTCGGCGCTCACCAGCTCCGCACCGTTACCGGCCAGGCGGTCAAAAGCGGCGTCGCGGTCGCGCTGGCTGCGCGAACCGCAAGCGTCGGTGACCACCCAGACGTCAATTTCCTGCTCGATCAGGCCCAAAACCGTCTGAAGCAGGCAAACATGGGCCTCAACGCCTGCAATCACCACCGTGTTGCGGGGCGAGGGCGCCGGTTTTTGCAGGTGTTTGGGCAGGCTGCGGGCATTGCCGCCGGGCGCGGCAGGCGCGCGCACCAGGTCCACCAGGCCTTCGGCACAGGCATCAAAAGCCATCTTGGGCAGAACCTTGCTGCACAGCGAGCGCAGACTCGGGTCCAGCCCACCCAATTTGGCCGGGTTCTGTTCGGTGCCGAAAGTGGGCACTTTCATGAGGTGCGCCATCCGTGCGAGCAGTTGGGCACGCGCCAGCACCTGGTCGCCTTCGGCGATGGCGGGCATCAGACGGGGTTGGTAATCGACCAGCACGAGCTGGCAGTCGCTGACATCAAGAAGCATGGTGGGATCGGTCCGATTGGTGGTAAGGCAGTTTAACGGCCGCCCAGTCCAGTTGCCACATGGCTTGACTTGCGGCGCGTATGCCCGTAGCCTCGCGCCCAATGCGAAAAACCGCCATCGTCCTTTTACTGAGCCTATCGCTCGCGGCACACGCCCAAACAGCCGTTTCGGGTGACATGCCTACCGACCCGCCGCAAGACGCCATGGCAGAACTGCTGGCCAGCAAAGGCTTGGTACAACGCCTGGACGGCATGCGCCAGCAAATGAGTCTGGCCGCCAGCGATCTGGTGGTCACGGCCATGGGTTTTCTGGGTGTGCCGTACCGCCGTGGCGGCAACTCCGTTGAAACCGGCTTCGATTGCAGCGGTTTTGTACGCGCCATGTACGAGCAGACCGTGGGTCTGGTGCTGCCGCGCCGCGCAGCCGAGCAGGCCCAGGCCACCCAGACCATAGGCCGGGAAGAACTCAAGCCCGGCGATCTGGTGTTTTTCAACACCATGCGCAAGGCCTTCAGTCACGTGGGCATCTACGTGGGTGATGGCAAGTTCATCCACTCCCCGCGCAGCGGCTCGCAAGTCCGGGTGGAGGACATGCGCAGCGCGTACTGGAACACACGCTTCAACGGCGCCCGACGTGTGGTGGCCGAAGGCGCGTTGCCCGCAGACACCCTGCGCTGAGACAAGGTTCGAAACAAAAAACCCGGACAGTGACCTGTCCGGGTTTTTTTCTTGGCGCCGCTTATTTCTTGCTCGGCGGCACGTCCGTGCAGCTACCGTGCGCCACCTCCGCCGCCATGCCTATGCTTTCGCCCAACGTCGGGTGCGGGTGGATGGTCTTGCCGATGTCCACCGCGTCGGCGCCCATCTCGATGGCCAGCGCGATTTCGCCGATCATGTCGCCCGCGTGGGTACCCACCATGCCGCCGCCCAGGATCTTGCCGTGGCCATGGGCCTCGGGCGAATCATCGAACAACAGCTTGGTCACGCCCTCGTCGCGGCCGTTGGCAATCGCGCGCCCGGACGCCGTCCAGGGGAACAGCCCCTTCTTGACCTTGATGCCCTGCGCCTTGGCCTGGTCTTCGGTCAGGCCCACCCAGGCCACCTCGGGGTCGGTGTAGGCCACGCTGGGGATCACGCGGGCGTTGAAGGCGGCGGATGCCAGCTCCTTGTTGCCCTGCAGTTCACCGGCAATGACTTCCGCCGCCACGTGCGCTTCATGCACCGCCTTGTGCGCCAGCATGGGCTGGCCCACGATGTCGCCAATGGCGAAGATGTGCGGCACGTTGGTGCGCATCTGGATGTCCACGTTGATGAACCCGCGGTCGGTCACAGCCACGCCGGCCTTGTCGGCGCCGATCTTCTTGCCGTTGGGACTGCGGCCCACGGCCTGCAGCACCAGGTCGTACAGCTGGGGTTCTTTCGGCGCGGCCTCACCCTCAAAAGTGACCTTGATGCCGTCCGGGGTTGCCTCGGCACCTACGGTCCTGGTCTTCAACATGATGTTGTCAAAGCGCGGCGCGTTCATCTTTTGCCAGACCTTGACCAGGTCACGGTCGGCGCCCTGCATCAAACCATCGAGCATTTCCACCACGTCCAGGCGCGCGCCCAGGCTGCTGTACACCGTGCCCATTTCCAGGCCGATGATGCCGCCGCCCAGGATCAGCATGCGCTTGGGGGCCGATCCCAGCGCCAGCGCGCCGGTGGAATCGACCACCCGCGGGTCATCGGGCATGAACGGCAGGCGCACGGCCTGCGAGCCGGCCGCGATGATGCACTTGGCAAACTGGATGGTCTGCGTCTTGCCGGTCTTTTCCTGGGCAGTTCCGGCGGTTTCCTCCACCTGCAGGTGGTTGGCGCCCACAAAGCTGCCGTAGCCGCGCACCACCGTGACCTTGCGCATCTTGGCCATGGCGTTCAGGCCACCGGTCAACTTGCCCACCACCTTGTTCTTGTGGGCCAGCAGCTTGCCGCGGTCCAGCGCAGGCTCGCCATAGCTCACGCCCAGATCGGCAAAGTGCTTGACCTCGTCCATGACGGCAGCCACATGCAACAGCGCCTTGGACGGAATACAGCCCACGTTCAGGCAGACGCCGCCCAGCGTGGCATAGCGTTCGACCAGCACCACCTTGCAGCCCAGGTCGGCCGCGCGGAACGCTGCGCTGTAACCACCGGGGCCGCCGCCCAGCACCAGCACGTCGCATTGCAGGTCGGCGCCGCCGGCATAGCTGGCGGCTGCGGGCACTGGCGCAGGCGCTGGTGCGGCAGCAGCGGCTGCCGGTGCGGGCGATACCGCGGGCGCAACCGCGGCTGCGCCGCCAGCTGCTTCCAGCATCAGCACAACGGAGCCTTCCTTGACCTTGTCACCCAGCTTGACTTTCAGTTCCTTGACCACGCCGGCCGATGACGACGGAATTTCCATCGACGCCTTGTCCGACTCCACAGTGATCAGGCTCTGCTCGGCCTTGATCGTGTCGCCGGGCTTGACCAGCACTTCGATGACGGCCACTTCGGAAAAATCGCCGATGTCCGGCACCTTGACTTCGATGAGGCTCATTTGGCACCCCTGAGTTTGATTGTGTACACCTCCACCGGCGCGGCGGAGTTGCGGTCGAATTCGCAGCCGGCAGCCACGCCGGCCTCGGCCACTTCGCGTGCGGTCCTGGCCCGGTTCCACATGGCGTGCATGGCGCCCAGCGCAAATCCCCGTCCGGTTCCCACGCCCCAGAATTCCTTGAACTCGAACACCTCACGATAGCTGTACAGCCCGAAGATGCCGCCAGCGTTGGCGATCAGCACGCTGTACTGGCTGGACTCGTAAGGGTCGTTGTCCTCTTCCTTGGTCTGCAGGAAGAAGGTTTCTTTCAGCAAAGGATGCAGACGGGTGAACGTGTCAAACACATCGTCCTTGCTGTGCAGCCGCAGCTGGTCCTTTGGCAGGGCCAGCATGGCCTTGCGCAGCACGGGAAAGTGCGCCACTGTGCCGGCCATACCGATCCAGGCCGGACCATCCACCGCGTCCACCCGGAACAGCTTGCTGTTGGCTTCATACCGGTTGGACAGGCGCGTGTCGCCAAAGGTCACCAGCGTGTCAGCGGCGATGGCTACCTGCCCCGCCTTTTTCACCACCACAACGGTCGTCATGGATGCCTACAGAAGTACGCGGCGGAAGTCACCGAGGATCTGGCCCAGGTAGGCGTTGAAACGGGCGGCAGCTGCGCCGTCGATCACGCGGTGGTCCCAGCTCAGACTCAGCGGCAGCATCAGGCGGGGTGTGAATTCCTTGCCGTTCCACACCGGCTCCATCTGGCTCTTGCATACGCCCAGGATGGCCACCTCGGGCGCATTGATGATGGGGGTGAAATACCGCCCG
>CAYUAH010000245.1:0-5055 GCA_964442375.1 uncultured Hydrogenophaga sp.
TCATGATGTCGGAGCCGCCGATGAACTCGCCCTTGACGTAGAGCTGGGGGATGGTCGGCCACTGGCTGTAGTCCTTGATGCCCTGGCGGATTTCGGGGTCGTCCAGCACGTTGACGGTTTTGAGGCCCTTGGGGTCCACGCCGCAGGCCTTGAGGATTTGCACCGCGCGGCCGGAGAAGCCGCACATGGGGAAGCTGGCGCTGCCCTTCATGAACAGGACGATGTCGTTGGACTTGACCAGTTGGTCGATGCGCGTATGTGCGTCGCTCATGGAATCGCTCCGAAAAAGGTGAATGCTTGGATTATCCCTGCCCGCCCCACTGGCCGCCGCTGCAGCGGTCCAAGCCCGGCAGATCGGTGCGGGTGCTCACGGCCGAGTAGCCGGACTGGGTCAAGAGGCTGCGCACGGCAGCGCCCTGGTCGTGCCCATGTTCCAGCAGCAGCCAGCCACCGGGCCCCAGGTGCCGGCCCGCCTGTGCCACGATGGTGCGGATGTCGTCCAGTCCATCGGTGCCGCTGGCCAGGGCCGACAGCGGTTCATGTGTGAGTGCGGCCAGGTGCGGATCGGCTTCGGCCACATAGGGCGGATTGGACACGATGGCGTTGAAACGCAGCTGGGTGGGCAGGGGCTGGTACCAGGAGCCGGCCCAGAAGTGAACGGGCAGGCCGAGCCGCCGGGCGTTGGCCTGTGCCACGGCCAGGGCGTCGAGGCTGGCATCGACCGCGTGCACCTCGGCGTCGGGACGCTGGTGTTGCAGGGCCAGGGCCACGGCACCGCTGCCCGTGCCCAGGTCCAGCACGCGGGGCTGGGGGGTGTCTTTGAGCACGTCCAAGGCCCAGTCCACGAGGGTTTCGGTGTCGGGTCGGGGGTCGAGCACACGGGCGTCCACCTGCAGTTGCAGGCCGTAGAAGGCCTTGCGGCCGGTCAGGTAGGCCACGGGCTCGCCCGCTGCCCGGCGTTGGCACAGGGCCGCGAACACGGTGGCCGGCCCGGGGGGCAGCGCGTCGGTGTCGTGCGCCAGCAGCCAGGCGCGGTCGTTGGGGTCGCGGCCCAGGGCATGCAGCAGCAGCAGTTGCACGTCGATGCGGGCCAGTCCCTGGGCCTGTGCATCCAGCAGCGTCTGTTTCAGCGTGCTCATGGTGCTCATGGTGCTCAGCGCAGTGCGCCACCGGGCGCCTGGGCTTCCAGCTCGGCCAGCAGTTCCGCACCGCGCGCGAGTTGCAGCGCGTGGACGATGTCGCCCAGGTCGCCTTCCATCACCTGGCCCAGCTTGTAGAGCGTGAGGTTGATGCGGTGGTCGGTGAGGCGGCCTTGCGGGAAGTTGTAGGTGCGTATGCGGTCGCTGCGGTCGCCGCTGCCCACCAGGCCCTTGCGCAGTGCGGCCTCCTTGGCGGCGCGTTCGCTGCGCTCTTTCTCTTGAATGCGCGCCTGCAGCACCTGCAAGGCCTTGGCCTTGTTGCTGTGCTGGCTGCGCCCGTCCTGGCATTCGGCCACGATGCCGGTGGGCAGGTGCACCACGCGCACGGCGGAGTCGGTCTTGTTGATGTGCTGGCCACCGGCACCACTGGCGCGGAAGGTGTCGATGCGCAGGTCGGCCGGGTTGAGCTTGACCGCCTCGGCCTCGTCGGGCTCGGGCATCACGGCCACGGTGCAGGCGCTGGTGTGGATGCGGCCCTGGGTCTCGGTGGCAGGCACGCGCTGCACGCGGTGGCCACCCGACTCGAAACGCAGCCGGCCATAGGCATGGTGGCCCACGATGCGCAGCACCAGTTCCTTGTAGCCGCCGAGTTCGCTGGGCGACTCGCTGATGACCTCGACCTGCCAGTGCTGGCTGTCGGCGTAGCGGGTGTACATGCGCGCCAGGTCACCCGCGAACAGGGCGGACTCGTCGCCGCCGGTGCCGGCGCGGATCTCCAAGAAGGCGTGGCGCTCGTCGTCCGGGTCCTTGGTCAGCAGCATCAGCTGCAGCTCGGCGTCCAGGGTGGCCAGCTCGGCCTGGGCGCTGGCCACCTCGTCGGCAGCCATGGCCGCCATCTCGGCGTCCGCGTCACCCGTCATGGCCTGTGCCGCTGCCAGGTCGCGTTCGCGCTGCTGGTGGCGCAGGTAGACCTGCACCAGGGCATCGGTTTCGGCGTGTTCACGGGTGAGCTGGCGAAAGCGTGCCATGTCGCCGGTGGCGTCGGGCGCACTCAAGAGCGCGTCCAGCTCATGCAGGCGCAGGCGCTGGCGTTCGAGGGTGTCGCGGAGAAAGGGCTTCATGACTCAATGACTTGCCGCTGCGCGGCTGTATGACGAATGACGGGATGGTGGCAGGTAGGGGCGCTTGTGTCATGCGCGCGCCGCGCGCGGTCATCTAACGCTCGCGCAGGAACAGGCGCGAGACGGTCTGGGCCGTGGCCTCACGAGCCTGGGCATCGCCGGTGTGCAGCTCGGCCAGGGTGCCGTGCAGCATTTTCTGGGTCAGGCCCTTGGCCAGGGCCTCCATCACGGCTTCGATGTCCTCGCCCTTGGCCAGTCGCTTGCGCGCGCGCGCCAACTCCACGTCACGCCACTGGTCGGTCTGCTGGTGGATTTGCTGTATGAGCTGCACCACGCCGGCCTTGGGGTCGCGCTGCTGCATCCAGTGCATGAAGCTCTGCACACCAGCGTCGATGATGGCTTCGGCCTGGGCAACGGCGGCCTGGCGGTTGTCGCGCCCGGTCTGCACCACGGCCGCCAGGTCGTCCACGGTGTAGAGGTAGACGTCTTCCAACGCCTTGACTTCCTGCTCGATGTCGCGCGGCACGGCCAGATCAACCATGAACATGGGCCGGTGCTTGCGGCGTTTGAGCGCTCGCTCCACCGCCCCCAGGCCGATGATGGGCAGGGTGCTGGCGGTGCAGCTCACGACGGCGTCGTACTCGTGCAGGCGCTCAGGCAGGTCGGCCAGCCGCAGCACCTCGGCACCGAAGCGGGCGGCCAGGGCCTCGCCGCGTTCCAGCGTGCGGTTGGCAATGGCCATGCCTTTGGGGGTTTTGGCGGCGAAGTGGGTGGCCGCGAGTTCGATCATTTCGCCGGCGCCGACGAACAGCACCTTGATCTCGCGCAGGTCCTCGAACAGCTGGCCGGCCAGGCGCACGGCGGCGGCCGTCATGCTGATGGAGTGGGCGCCGATCTCGGTGGAACTGCGCACCTGCTTGGCCACCGCGAAGGAGCGCTGGAACAGCTGGTGCAGTGTCTGCCCCAGGGCGCCGGCATCGTCGGCGGCGCGCACCGCGTCCTTGAGCTGGCCGAGGATTTGCGCTTCGCCCAGCACCATGCTGTCCAGTCCACTGGCGACGCGAAAGGCATGGCGCGCGGCGGCGTCGCCTTGCAGGATGTAGGCGTGGCTGCGCAGCTCGTGTGGGCTCACGCCGCCGGCCTGTGCCAGCCAGTTGATGGCCTGGTCCAGCGACTGGCCGTCCGCCGAACAATAGATTTCGGTGCGGTTGCAGGTGGACAGCAGCGTGGCTTCGGGTTCGCGCGCGAGCGCCTGGCGGAATCGCTGCAGGGTGTGGGGGATCTGGTCCAGCGGAAAGGCGAACCGCCCGCGCAAATCGAGGGGCGCGGTGTGGTGGTTGATGCCGAGAGTCCAGACGGTCATGTGCCGGATTATAAAATTTCGCTATGTTTCACCGAGAGCCACCCCCATGGGTATCCTGAGCGGCTTGTTGCACCTCCTGAATTTTGTCGCGCCCGCGCTGGGCGTGGCCGCCTTGTTGGCGGTGTTGTCCTGGGCGCTGCGCCCGGGAGCCCGTGGGTCCGCGTTGGCGCTGAGGCATGCGCGCGAACTGTTTGCGTGGACCTTGCTGGGTGGTGTGCTGGTGCTGGCGCTGGGCCTGGCGTACTTCGGCCGCGACGGCAAGATGGCCACCTACGGCATGCTGGTGCTGGTCATGGGCACGCTGGCCTTCTGGCACCACAAAAGGTGAATCACGCGGGTGCGAACAGGTCCACGCGGTCGGTGATGATGCCGTCCGTGCCCAGGGCCCACAGGCGCTGGACGGCCCATTCGTCGTTGACGGTGTAGCTGAGCATGCGCCAGCCGTGGGCGCGTGCCACGGTCACCAGGGCCTCGTCCCACAGGCCGTGGTTGCACACCAGCGCCACACAGCCCAACGCCTGGGCGTGTGACTGCCAACCGTCCCACAAGCTGTCGAGCAACAGACCACGCGGAAGCTCCGGGGCGGCTGATTGCGCGGCATACAAGGCCTCGGGGCGGAAGGAGGTCAGCAACGGGGGGACGGGCGCTTGCGCCCACAGCCGCGCAGCTTCCCGCGCCACCACCTCGCCTGTCAGGGCTTCGGTGCCCGGCGTGGGCTTGATTTCGATGTTGAGCAACACGCCGTTGGCGCGGCACCAGCGCGTCACGGCTTCGAATGTGGGCAGGGTTTCGCCGGCATGGCGGCGCGAATGCCAGCTGCCGGCGTCCAGCCTGGCGAGCGCCGCCCAGTTCAGATCACCCGCTGTGCCCTGGCCGTTGCTGGTGCGCTCGAGCGTGGCATCGTGCAGCAGGAAAGGCACGCCATCGGCGCTGAGCTTGACGTCGCACTCGATCATGCGGTAGCCGTGCTCGGCACCCAGGCGAAAGGCCGCCAGCGTGTTTTCGGGTGCGAGTTTGCCGGCCCCGCGGTGGGCGATCCACCTCGGGTAAGGCCAGGCCGTCATTCGGCGATGCGCCGTCCGCTCTCGGCGTTGAAGCGGTGCACCTGCTCGGGCCGCGACCAGACCTTGACCGTGCTGCCGATGGGCGGCGGGGCTTCGTCGGCATGGGTGCGCACGATCAGGCCTTCCTCACCGATGCGCAGGTAGATCAGGCGCTCGGCGCCCAGCATCTCGGTGGTCTCGACCTGGGCGCTCCAGCCATCGCCCTGCGGGCCCATGCTCAGGTGCTCGGGGCGCACGCCCAGAATTTCGCCGGGTTGCACGCCGGGGGCCTTCTGCAGCAGGTTCATGGGCGGCGCGCCCATGAAGCTCGCCACAAAGGTGGTGGCAGGGCGCGCGTACACCTCCTCCGGCGTGCCGAACTGCTCCAT
>CAYUAH010000246.1:0-5053 GCA_964442375.1 uncultured Hydrogenophaga sp.
TCGAAGCGGGGTCTATCAGCCCCACAGTCCAGCGGGAGCACCCACAGCCTCGGCCGGGGACATCTCTACTTGGTGGAACAGGGGACATTTCTACTTTGGGTTGACAATCGTCGTTGCCGCCGGGCCGCACCCGTCAGTAGTGGTAGCGTCCTTGCAGAAACTCCACCCGATCGGCCTTGACCAGGTACACACAACGGTGCTCTTGGGTGATCCGACGCGACCACACATCCGGCCCCAGGTACTTCAAGGGCTCGGGTTTGCCGATGCCGTCGAACGGGTCGCGCAGAATGGCCTGCACCAACTCCAGCAGGCGCCTGGCGGTGCGCCGATCGGTTTCGACCCAGTGTTGCAGGTCTTGCAGAAATTCCGGGTGACAGACGGCGGTGCGGTCGCCCTCACGCATCGCTGCCCACCTGCTGCTGCAGGCTGGCCACCGATGTGGCGGGCAGATTTTCGGCACGCGCCCGGCTCAGCGCGCTCAGCAGGCGCTCGGCGTTTTTGGGCGAGCGCAGCAGGTGGGCGGTTTCCACCAGGCTTTCCAACTCGTCGGCGGCAATCATGGCCACATCACCGCCCGAACGGCGCCGCACCACGATGACTTCTCGGTCGCCCACGGCGCGGTCCATCAACGATTTGAGCTGTTCGCGCGCCTGGCTGTAAGTGGTTTCTATGGTCACGGCATCCTCCTGATTTGTACAAATTCATTGTACATGTTCGCCAACATCCCATCATGAGGCCGGAAGCACGCCAGGCGCAACTGCGACAATCCCCCGCGTGCTGCAAGTCCTCCTCGTCACCTTCCCCTTCTTCGCGCTCGTGCTGGCCGGTTATGTCGCGGCGCGGCGGCGCATGCTGCCGCTGGAGGCCATCCCCGGGCTGAACGGTTTTGTGCTGTTCTTCGCCCTGCCCTGCATGTTGTTCCGCTTCGGCTCGACGACGCCGATCGCCACCTTGCTGGACGGCGCTGTGGCCGGGGTCTACCTGTTCTGCGCCCTGGTGATGGTGGGTTTTGCCATCGCCATGAGCATGAACCGGCGCATACGCTGGAACGACGCCTCGCTGGGCGCGCTGGTGGCGGCCTTTCCCAACACCGGTTTCATGGGCGTACCGCTGATTGCGGCGCTGCTCGGCCCCTCGGCGGTGGGCACGGTCATCGTGACCATCGTGGTGGACATGATCATCACCAGCTCGCTGTGTGTGGCGCTCTCGCGGCTGGACAGCCCGGGTGGCGCGGCGCAAGCGGGCAAAAACGCGCTCAAGGGCGTGGTGGCCAACCCCATGCCCTGGGCCATCATCCTGGGCGCGGTGGCCTCGGCCGTGGCGTTCAAACTGCCCGGCCCGGTGGAAAAAACCGTGTGGCTGCTGGCCGACGCCGCCTCGCCGGTGGCACTTTTCACCATAGGCGCGGTGCTGGCGCGCTCGCAGATGACGTCCAACCACCCCATGCCCCTGAGCGACTACCTGCCGGTGGCGCTGATGAAGCTGCTGCTGCACCCGCTGCTGGTGCTGCTGGCCGGCATGAGCGCCATCCAGCTGGGTGTGCCGCTGGAGCCGTTCGCGCTCCAGATCATGGTGCTGGTGGCGGCCCTGCCCAGCGCCAGCAACGTGTCACTGCTGGCCGAGCGCCTGGGCGCCGACAACGGGCGCATCGCCCGCATCATCCTGGTCTCCACGGCGGCGGCCTTCCTCACGTTCTCGGGTGCCGTGTCCCTGATTCGATAAATAGCAAGCAGCTATTGATTGAATATTGACAATTGCTTTGCGCAATTTGCCAGGTCTCCCTAAAGTCGAGCCTCCACCACCCACAGGAGACCCGACATGAGCAACGCATCCGCCGAAGCCAAGTGCCCCTTCCACGCCGCCGGCGGCGCCCGCGCCACCCACGGCACGCAGTCCAACGCCGACTGGTGGCCCAAGCAGCTCAACCTGTCCATCCTGCACCAGCACCAGGCCGTATCCAACCCCATGGACCCGGACTTCGACTACGCCGAGGCCTTCAAGAAGCTGGACTACGCCGCCCTCAAGAAAGACCTGGCCGCGCTGATGACCGATTCGCAAGACTGGTGGCCAGCCGACTACGGCCACTACGGCGGCCTGTTCATCCGCATGGCCTGGCACGCGGCCGGCACCTACCGCACGGCCGACGGCCGGGGCGGCGCCAACACCGGCAACCAGCGCTTCGCCCCCCTCAACAGCTGGCCTGACAACGGCAACCTCGACAAGGCCCGCCGCCTGCTGTGGCCCATCAAGCAGAAATACGGCAACGCCATTTCCTGGGCCGACCTCTTCATCCTCGCCGGCAACGTGGCCATGGAAACCATGGGCTTCAAGACCTTCGGTTTCGGCGGCGGCCGCGCCGACATCTGGGCGCCGGAAGAAGACATCTACTGGGGCGCTGAAAAAGAGTGGCTGGCCACCAGCGACAAACCCAACAGCCGCTACAGCGGTGAGCGCGAACTGGAGAACCCGCTGGCCGCCGTGCAGATGGGCCTGATCTACGTGAACCCGCAAGGCCCCGACGGCAAGCCCGACCCGGTGGCTTCGGGCCGGGACGTGCGCGAGACCTTCGCCCGCATGGCCATGAACGACTACGAGACCGTGGCCCTGGTGGCCGGCGGCCACACCTTCGGCAAGATGCACGGCGCCGGCGACGCGGCTCTGGTGGGCCCCGAACCCGAGGCCGGCGCCCTGGAAGACATGGGCTTTGGCTGGATCAACAAACACGGCACGGGCAAAGGCGGCGACACCACCACCAGCGGCTTTGAAGGCGCCTGGAAACCCAACCCCACCCGCTGGGACATGGGTTACCTGACCGTGCTGTTCAAGTACGAGTGGGAGCAGATGACCACCGCCGCCGGCGCCATCCAGTGGCGGGCCAAAAACGTGGCGCCCGAAGACATGGTGGTGGACGCCCACGACCCGAGCAAAAAGCACCCGCCCGTGATGACCACGGCCGACCTCTCGCTGCGCTTCGACCCCGCCTACGAAAAGATCGCCCGCCACTTCCTGGTCCACCCCGACGCGTTTGCCGACGCCTACGCCCGCGCCTGGTTCAAACTCACCCACCGCGACATGGGCCCCAAGGCCCTGTACCTGGGCCCCGAGGTGCCGGCCGAAGACCTGATCTGGCAAGACCCGGTGCCGCCGGTGAACCACCCGCTGGTGGACGCCGCCGACGTGGCAGAGCTGAAAGCACGCATCATCGCCTCGCGCTTGAGCGTGAGCGAACTGGTGTCCACCGCCTGGGCCTCGGCCTCCACCTTCCGTGGCAGCGACAGGCGCGGTGGCGCCAACGGGGCCCGCATCCGCCTGGCACCCCAGAAGGACTGGGAAGCCAACCAGCCCGCCCAACTGGCCAAGGTGCTGGCGGTGCTCGAAGAGGTGCAGCGCGGCTTCAACGCCAGCGCCGCCGGCGGCAAGAAGATTTCGCTGGCCGATCTGATCGTGCTGGCCGGCAACGTGGGGGTGGAACAAGCCGCCCAGGCCGCCGGCCACCCCGTCGACCTGCCCTTCACACCGGGCCGCACCGATGCCACGCCTGAGCAGACCGACGCCGAATCGTTTGCCGTGCTCGAGCCCGTGGCCGACGGCTTCCGCAACTACCGCAAGCAGGCCTACAAGATCTCACCCGAGGAAATGCTGCTGGACAAGGCGCAACTGCTGACCTTGAGCGCCCCCGAGATGGCCGTGCTGGTGGGTGGCCTGCGGGTGCTCGGCGCCAACCACGGCGGCTCGGCGCACGGCGTGTTCACCCAGCGGGTGGGCCAGCTGAGTAACGACTTCTTCGTCAACCTGGTGGACATGTCCACCGCGTGGAAGCCGACCGGCGACAACGCCTACGAAGGCCGCGACCGCCAGACCGGCGCCGTGCGCTGGACCGCCACCCGCGTGGACCTGGCCTTTGGCTCCAACTCGCAACTGCGCGCCATCGCCGAGGTGTACGCGCAGAACGACAACGGCCAGAAATTCGTCAAGGACTTCGCGCGCGCCTGGACCAAGGTGATGAACCTGGACCGCTTCGGTCGCGGTTGATTGCGCACCGCACCAGCCCCACAACCGCCCACCGGCACATACCGCTGGGCGGTTTTTTTTTGCCTCACATTGACTGATGGGCACTTTTGCACAAATATGCGTTGATGCGAACCACCCTGGAACTGCCCGACGAGCTGATGCGCCACCTCAAGGCCCGCGCGGCGCTGGAGGGGCGCAGCCTGCGCGACCTGGTGTTGGAACTGGTCACCCGGGGCTTGCAGGCACCGGCCGCGATGCCAGCGCCTGCGCCCCTGCCATTGGTGCGGCTGGGCCGCCCCGTCTCGCTGGCGCCTGCCCAACTCAACCACGCCGACCTCAGCGCCTTGGCCGATGAGTAAGCCCGCGCCAGCACGCCACCGTGTCGCTGAGCCGCCCGCCACCTGGCTGACCGACACCACCCCGCCCCTGCAAGGCGACCTGCCCGACCTCAACGTCTGGCTGGCCCTGGTCATCCCCGAACACCCGCACCACGCGGCCGCCCTCCGGTATTGGGACGGCATGGCCGACGCCATGAACCAAGGCCAGCGCCTGTGTTTTTGCCGCACCACCATGTTGGGCTTGGTGCGGCTGCTGAGCCAGCCCAAGCTGATGGGCGATGCCGCGCTGGGCCTGGTGCAGGCCCATCAGGTGTACCGCGAGCTGCGCGCCCAGCCGGGCGTGGCCTTTGTGCCCGATCACGAAGGCGCCGACGCCGTGCTGCCCGAAATGCTGGCCCCCACACTGGCGCCCCGCCTGTGGACCGACGCCTGGCTGGCCGCCACCGCGCACGCGGCGGGGCTGCGGCTGGTCAGCTTCGACGCCGATTTCGCGCGGTTTCAACTGCCCCGCTGGGCACGGCTCCCGCTGTGAGGCCACTCACAGGTTGAGCGGGTCCACGTCAATCGCCCAGCGGATCAGCCCCTTGCCGGTCGGCCCCTGGCGCACGTCCAACAGCACCGGCTGCCAGGCCGCCAGAAAACGCTGCAAGGCCACGCGGGTGGGGCTTTCGAGCAGCATCTGGGCGCGCTCCACATTGGCCACG
>CAYUAH010000247.1:0-5038 GCA_964442375.1 uncultured Hydrogenophaga sp.
GTGGCCAGCTTTTTGTAGAAGCTCAGGCGCAGGTGCACGTCGCCGCAGTAGTCGTCGGGCAGCAGGGCAGGGGCGTGCAGGTTGATGTCGGTGGTCACGCTCAGCGGGCTCAGCAGATCGGGCTCGCGCCCGGCCTTGAGAGAGGCCACGGCCTCGCTGAGCATTTCGTTGTAGAGCTGGAAGCCCACCTCCAGCATGTTGCCGCTCTGGTTTTCGCCCAGCACCTCGCCGGCGCCGCGAATCTCCAGGTCGTGCATGGCCAGGTAGAAGCCGCTGCCCAGTTCCTCCATCTGCTGGATGGCGTCCAGCCGCTGCGCGGCCTGTTTGGTCAGGCCTTCGATGTCGGGCACCATCAGGTAGGCATAGGCTTGGTGGTGGCTGCGGCCCACGCGCCCGCGCAGCTGGTGCAATTGCGCCAGGCCGAACTTGTCGGCGCGGCTCATGACGATGGTGTTGGCCGTGGGCACGTCGATGCCGGTTTCGATGATGGTGGAGCACAGCAGCAGGTTGAAGCGCTGCGCCACGAAGTCGCGCATCACGCGCTCCAGCTCGCGCTCCGGCATCTGGCCGTGGGCCACGGCGATGCGTGCCTCGGGCAATATTTCCTCCAGCTTCTGGCGCCGGTTCTCTATGGTTTCGACCTCGTTGTGCAGGAAGTAAACCTGCCCGCCGCGCTTCAACTCGCGCAGCACGGCCTCGCGGATCACACCCGTGCCTTCGTTGCGCACAAAGGTCTTGATGGCCAGGCGGCGTTGTGGCGCGGTGGCAATCACACTGAGGTCTCGCAGGCCTTCCAGCGCCATGCCCAGGGTGCGCGGGATGGGCGTGGCGGTGAGGGTGAGCACGTCCACCTCGGCGCGCAGCTGCTTCATCTGCTCCTTGTGGCGCACGCCAAAGCGGTGTTCCTCGTCGATGATGAGCAGGCCCAGGTTCTTGAACTGCGTTTTTTCGCTCAGCAGCTTGTGGGTGCCGACCACGATGTCCACCGAACCGTCGGCAATGCCTTTCATGGCTGCGGTGATTTCCTTGGCCGAGCGGAAGCGGCTCATCTCTGCCACCTTCACGGGCCATTTGCTGAAGCGGTCCACCAGCGTCTGGTAATGCTGCTCGGCCAGCAAGGTGGTGGGCGCCAGAAACGCCACCTGCTTGCCTCCGGTCACGGCCACGAAGGCCGCGCGCAGGGCCACCTCGGTCTTGCCAAAGCCGACGTCGCCACACACCAGCCGGTCCATGGGGCGCGGGCTGATCATGTCCTGGATGACGGCATGGATGGCCGCGCGTTGGTCGGCGGTTTCCTCGAAGCCGAAGTCGGTGGCGAACTGTTCGTAGTCCTGCGGGCTGTAGCGGAAGGCGTGGCCCTCGCGTGCGGCGCGCCGCGCGTAGATGTTGAGCAGCTCGGCGGCGGCGTCGCGCACCTGCTCGGCGGCGCGGCGCTTGGCCTTTTCCCATTGGCCGCTGCCCAGTTTGTGCAGTGGCGCCTCGTCTGCGCTCACGCCGGTGTAGCGGCTGATCTGGTGCAGCTGGCTCACCGGCACGTAGAGCGTGGCCTTGTCGGCGTACTCCAGGTGCAGGAACTCGGTGTTGCCGGCCCCAAGGTCCATGTTGATGAGCCCGTGGTAGCGGCCGATGCCGTGCTGCGCGTGCACCACCGGGTCGCCCACATTGAGTTCGCTCAGGTCCTTGATCAGCGCGTCCACATCGCTGACCTGCTCCTGCTTCTTGCGCCGGCGCGTGGTGGGGCCAGCGGCGAACAGCTCGGTTTCGGTGACGAAGTCCAGCCCGCCCTCAAGCCAGCAGAAACCCACGGCCAACGCCGAGGTGGCGATGCCCACTTTCTCGTCCGACTGTTCGAACTCGGCCAGGCTGTCGAAGGCCGGTGGGCTCAGTTGCGATGCGCGCAGGAAGTCCAGCAGGCTTTCGCGGCGGCCGTCGCTTTCGGCCAGGATGAGCACACGTTGCTGGGTGTTGCGGATGTGGGCTTGCAGCCGCGCCAACGGATCTTCGGCGCCGCGCACCACGGCCAGCTCGCCCAGCTTCTGGAAGTGGGCGGAGTCGTCGATGTCGGCCACACCGGGGCGCAGCGAGAGTTGGGCATGGGCATTGGCCCCGGCGTAGAACTGCTCGGTGCTCAGGAACAAGGCCTCGGGCGGCAGGGCTGGGCGCTCGGGGTCGCCTTGCACCAGGCGGAAGCGCTCCTTGGTGTCCTGCCAGAAGTGCTGGAAGGCGGGCTCCAGGTCGCCGTGCAGCACCACCGTGGCCTGTTCGCCCAGGTAGTCGAAGACCGTGGCCGTTTCCTCGAAGAACAGCGGCAGGTAGTACTCGATGCCGGCGGTGGCCACGCCGTTGCCCATGTCCTTGTAGATGCGGCTTTTGGTCGGGTCGCCTTCGAGCAGTTCGCGCCAGCGGCTGCGAAAACGCGCGCGCGCCGCTTCGTCCATGGGGAACTCGCGTCCGGGCAGCAGGCGCACCTCGGGCACGGGGTAGAGGCTGCGTTGGCTGTCGGGGTCGAAGGTGCGGATGCTGTCGATCTCGTCGTCGAACAGGTCCACGCGGTAGGGCACGGGCGAGCCCATGGGGAAGAGGTCGATCAGGCCGCCGCGCACCGCGTATTCGCCGGGGCTGACCACCTGGGTGACGTGGCTGTAACCGGCCAGGGTGAGCTGGCCTTTGAGCTTGGCTTCGTCCAGCTTTTGCTTGACCTTGAACTCGAAGGTGTAGCCGGCCAGAAACGACGGCGGCGCCAGCCGGTACAGCGCGGTGGTGGCCGGCACCAGCACCACATCGGCGCCATTCTCCTTGTTGCGCTGCTGGATGCGCCACAGCGTGGCCAGGCGCTCGCTGATCAGGTCCTGGTGCGGCGAGAAGCTGTCGTAGGGCAGGGTTTCCCAGTCGGGAAACAGGGCGCAGCGCAGCTCGGGCGCGAAGAAGGCGATTTCGTCCAGCAGGCGCTGGGCGTCGGTGGCGTCGGCGGTGACGATGGCCGTGGGCCGGCCCGCCGCCTTTTCGCGCTGGCCCAGCTGCGCCAGCAGCAAGGCGTCGGCAGAGCCAACAGGGCGGGGCAGGGCAAAACGTTTGCCAGGGCTGAGTTTGGGCAGGTCCATGGGGCGTGGCTCGACAACACCAATACAAAACACCCCAAACCGGCGGGAGTGGGGTGTGCTGGCGCGATTTTAGAATGGCGCACCCCTATGAACCTGCCCTTGCCCGAATTGCCCCCCGCCCGCGCTGGGCGTGCCCGCCTGCTGGCGCTGTTGCCCTGTGCGGGACTGGGCAGCCGCGCCGGCACCACCGGCCCCAAGCAGTACCACCCGCTGGCCGGCCAGCCCATGGTGGCGCACACGCTGTCCTCGCTTTCGCAGGTGGGTTTCGATGCGGCCCTGGTGGTGCTGGCGCCAGGCGACACGGGGGTGGGCGTGGCCTTGCCGCCGGGCTTTTTTCAACAGGACTGCGGTGGCGCCACCCGCGCCGACAGCGTGCTCAATGGCCTGGAAGCCCTGGCCCTGGCCGGTGCCGCTGCCAACGACTGGGTGCTGGTGCACGACGCGGCCCGCTGCCTCGTTGACGCCGAGGATGTGAAGCGCCTGATCCGCACCTGCGAACACGACGCCGTGGGCGGCCTGCTGGCCCTGCCATTGGCCGACACCCTCAAGGCCGCCGAGACCGATGGCACGGGTGCCGCGCGCAGCAGCGCCACCCTGGCGCGCGGCGGCAAATGGCTGGCGCAGACGCCCCAGATGTTCCGCCTCGGGCTGCTGTCGGACGCATTGCACACCGCGCGCGACAAGGGTTTTGAGCACATCACCGACGAGGCCAGCGCCGTCGAGGCCTTGGGCCTGTTGCCCCGCCTGGTGCAGGGCAACCCCATGAATTTCAAGCTCACCTTTCCGGCCGACTTCGCGCTGGCCGAGGTGGTGCTGCAACACCGAAAGACATTGTCATGAAGCTGCGTGTGGGTGAAGGCTGGGATGTGCATGCCCTGGTGCCGGGCCGCCGGCTGGTGCTGGGTGGTGTGACCATTCCACACAGCGCCGGTCTGCTGGGCCATTCCGATGCCGATGCCTTGTTGCACGCCATCACTGACGCACTCTTGGGCGCGGCCGGCCTGGGCGACATCGGCAGCCATTTCCCCGACACCGACCCCAAATTCAAAGGCGCAGACTCGGCTGTTTTGTTGGCCGAGGCCCTGCGTGCCGTGCAGGCCGCAGGCTGGCAACTGGTCAACGTGGACAGCACGGTGATCGCCCAGGCCCCGCGCCTGGCGCCCCACCGCGAGGCCATGCGCCAGCGCGTGGCCCAGGTGCTGGGGCTGGCGCCCGACTGCGTCAACATCAAGGCCAAGACCGCCGAGAAGCTGGGCCCCGTGGGCCAGGGCCTGGCGATCGAGGCGCGGGCGGTGGTGCTGTTGCAGCAGGCATAGGGCCGCCGCCGGGCCGCTCCCAAGGCGGCCCAGCCCCTTCGGGGGGCAGCGACCCGCGCAGCGGCGGAGCGTGGGGGCCTCGATTCAGGCGCGCTGCAGCTTGATGTGCGCCGCCAGCCCGCCGGTGCCGGTGTTGGCCAGCGCGAACTCGCCGCCCATGCGGGCGATGGTTTTCTCCACGATGGCCAAGCCCAGGCCGGCGCCCGAGGCCGAGGTGCGCGCCGTGTCGCCACGGAAGAAGGGCTGGGTCAGGCGGGTGAGTTGCTCGGCGTCCACGCCGGGGCCCCGGTCGCGGAATTTGACCAACACCGTCTTGTCCTTGATGCGCGCGCCGATTTCCACGTCGGCTTTGTCTGTGCCCGGTGTGCGGCCGTAGCGGATGGCGTTTTCCAGCAGGTTGGCGAACACGCGCTGCAACTCCACCGCATCGCCAATCACCATCAGCTCATCCGGCAGGTCGAGCTTGACGCTCAGGTGCTCGTTGTGTTCCAGCGAGAACACCGCCGCGTCCACCGCCGCGTTCAGGCTGATGCGGGTGGTGCTCAGGTGGTCGGCACGGGCGTAGTCGAGGAATTTGTCGATGATGGCGTTGACCTGTTCGATGTCGGCCGCCATGTGGGT
>CAYUAH010000248.1:0-5007 GCA_964442375.1 uncultured Hydrogenophaga sp.
TGGGCCACGCCGGCGCGCTGATCTCGGGCGGCGCCGACACGGCCGACGCCAAGCTCGCCATCATGGAAGAGTCGGGCTTCATCATCACGCGCAACCCCTCCGAACTGGGCAAACTGCTCAAAGCGCAGCTGTAAACCGCTGGGGCGTCGCGGGTGCCGACGGGCCCTGCGGGAAACCACAATGACCAAGCCGGGTTGTCTGAGCGACAATCCGGCTTTTGACTTTTTCGCCACCCTCGGTGGCCCACACACGCAGGACTGACCGTGGAAGAATTTATGACAGCAACGTTCTGGCTCGCCGTGGGCCAGATCATCATGATCGACATCCTGCTGGGTGGGGACAACGCGGTGGTGATCGCGCTGGCCTGCCGCAAGCTGCCACCGGCCCAGCGCAAACTGGGCATCCTGTGGGGCACGGCCGGCGCCATCGGCCTGCGCGTGATCCTCATCGTGTTCGCGCTGGCGCTGCTGACCGTGCCCTACCTCAAACTGGTGGGCGCGGCGCTGCTGCTGTGGATTGGTGTCAAGCTGCTGGTTCCGGACGACGAGGACGAACACGGCAACATCGAGTCCAGCGACAAGCTGTGGTCCGCCGTCAAGACCGTGATCGTCGCCGACTTGGTGATGAGTGTGGACAACGTGATCGCGATCGCGGGTGCCGCCGAAAGTGCTGGCGGCGACCACAAGATCCCGCTGGTGATCTTCGGCCTGCTCGTGTCCATCCCCATCATCGTCTGGGGCAGCCAGATGGTGATCAAGCTGATGGAACGGTTCCCCTCCATCATCGTGGCCGGCGGCATGCTGCTGGGCTGGATTGCCGGCACCATGGCCGTGACCGACCCGGCCGTGCTGCCGTCCCTGACCAACATGGGCCTGACCGTGGCGGCCGTCCGCGAAGGCGCGCTGCCCACCGTGGTGTCCAGCCTGAACTACGGCGCGGGTGTCGTCGGCGCACTGCTGGTGCTGGCCGCCGGCCTGATCATGCGCAAGAAGAAGCCGGCCGAAAGCGGCGGTCACTGAGCGAGCGGCGCCGGGCCTGTTGCCTACCCACGCGCCGCCCGCCCCACACGCGCCCACCGGCATGCTGTACGAATTCTTCAGCGTCACAGACACCGGTCGGCTGCGCAACAACAACGAAGACGCCGTTGCCAGTGAGGCCTCATTGGGCCTGGCGGTGCTGGCCGACGGCATGGGCGGCTACAACGCCGGCGAGGTCGCCAGCGCCATGGCCACCGGCACCGTGTCCACCGCCCTTGGCACCTGGCTGCTGGCCCACCAGCACAAGACCACAGCGCGCGAAACCAGCCTCGCCATGCGCCTGAGCGTGGAGCGGGCCAACCAGGTCATCTACCAGGCCTCGCTGAACAACAGCGAATTTGCCGGCATGGGCACCACCCTGGTGGTGGCCGTGTTTTCAGGCGCGCGCGCACTGGTCGGCCATGTGGGCGATTCGCGCTGCTACCGCTGGCGCAATGGCCTGCTCAGCCAGCTCACCCGTGACCACTCCCTGCTTCAGGAACAGCTGGACGCCGGGCTGCTGAGCCCCGAGGCAGCGCAGCACGTGCCTTACCGCAACCTGGTCACACGCGCGCTCGGTGTGGAGGACACGGTGGCGCTGGACGTGGGTGAACACGTGGTGTCGCCGGGCGATCTGTTCCTGCTGTGTTCGGACGGACTGAGCGACATGCTGCCGGATGAGGCCATCGCGCAGTTGTTGAAAAACACCAGCCCCGATGACATCCGGGCCCAGTCGCTGGTGGATGCCGCCAACGCGGCGGGCGGCAAGGATAATATCTCGGTCATTCTGGTGCGCGCGACCGGCGGACGTCCCAAAAGGAGCCTGCTGCCCCGCTGGTGGGCGCGCTGAAGGCACAGCCGCCGCCCCGCCGAACCCCTTGGAGCCTTTATGCCCAAAATGATCGTCTCGATTGACGGTGTCGTGATCAAGGAGGTCCAGCTCACCAAGGAGCGCACGTCCCTGGGTCGCCGGCCCTACAACGACCTGGTGATCGACAACCTGGCCGTGAGCGGTGAACACGCCGCCTTCTTGCTCGAAGGCGAGACCGCGCTGGTCGAAGACCTCAACAGCACCAACGGCACCTACGTCAACGGCAAGGCCATTCGCCGCCAGGCGCTGGTCCATGGCGACCTGGTGGAAATCGGCAAGTACAAGATCCGCTTCGTGGGCGAAGGGCAGGAGCTGTCGTCGGCCGCGCCGGTGGCCGCACCGGCGCCTGCGCCCGCCACCGCAGCGCCGGCGGGCGATGCCCCCAGCGCCTCCATCGAAGTGCTCAGCGGCCCGGCCGCCGGGCGCACTGTGCCGGTGGTCAAGGTCGTCACCACCTTGGGCAAACCCGGCGTGGCCGTGGCGTCCATCACCCGGCGCAACCACGGACACGCACTCGCCCTGGTCGAAGGCCAGGTCGCACCCACCCTCAACGGCCAGCCTGTGGGCGACGAGCCGGTGTTGCTCAAAGACGGCGACGTGATCGAACTGGCGGGCACGCGCATGCGTTTTCGCCAACCCTGATTGCCCCGCTGCCGATCCACCCCTCACACTTCGCCCCTGATGCACATACGCGTACTGGGCTGCTCCGGCGCCATCGGCAAAGACTGCCGCACCACGTCCTTCCTGCTCGACGACAACGTGCTGGTGGACGCCGGCACCGGCGTGGGCGACCTGACGCTGGACGAGCTGCAACGCATAGACCACGTGCTGCTCACGCACTCGCACCTGGACCACATCGCGGCCCTGCCGCTGATGCTGGACTCGGTGGCCGGCGTGCGCTCGCAGGCCCTCACGGTGCACGCGCTGGCGCCCACGCTGCAGGCCTTGAAGACCCATGTGTTCAACCACACCATCTGGCCCGACTTCAGCGTCATTCCCAGCCCCGAGGCGCCCTTCGTGCGCTTTCAGGCACTGGAAGTCGGCCAGCAGCTGAACGTGGGCGGCAAGGCGGTGGAAGTGCTGCCCGCCGTGCACACCGTGCCGGCCGTGGGCTACGCGGTGGCAGGCGCGCGCGGGCACTGGGTGTTCAGCGGCGACACCGAGCGCAACCCGGCCTTCTGGCAGCGCGTGAACCAGCTGGAGGTGGCGATGCTGGTGATCGAGACCGCGTTCAGCCAGCGTGAAGCCGTGCTCGCCAAACGCGCCCTGCACCTGGCGCCGCAGACGCTGGCGCAGGAGCTCGCGCAGATCGTCTACCCGCCCAGCGGGCGCTACCCGGTCTACATCACCCACACCAAACCCGCCGAGACCGAGGCCATTTTTGCCGAGGTCGAAGCGCTGGACCTCGCCCACCGCCACGAGCTGCACTGGCTGGCTGCGGGCCAGACGTTCGAGCTGTAAGCCACCATGGCGCGCAACGGCCGGCCCCACACGCTGGAAGCGCTGTTCCTGCGCCACCTGCAGCAGGTCAGCAACCGCATCCACAACACCGACCGCATCGAGCAGATCATGCTCGACGCCAGCGTGGACATCTGCCGGCTGTTCAACGCCGACCGCCTCACGTTGTACGCGGTCAGCCCCGACGGCCAATCCATCGTCTCGCGGGTGAAAACCGGGCTCAACGCCAGCAGCGACCTCAAGCTGCCGATCAACACCCGCAGCATCGCCGGCTTTGTCGCCCATTACCGCCAACCGCTCAACATCGCCGACGTCAACGACGCGGCCGAACTCAAGGCGATTTCGCCCGAGCTGAACTTCCTGCACGCGGTGGACAAACGCACCGGCTACCGCAGCAAACAGATGCTGGTGGTGCCCATCGAGGACGAAGGCGAACTGCACGGCGTGCTGCAGCTCATCAACAACCGCGATGACCGGCCGTTTGGCGCCATGGAGGTCGAGGGCGCCCACCAGCTCTGCGAAACCCTGGCCATCGCGTTTCGCAAACGCCGTGAGCGGCCCATGACCGACGAGGCGCCCGCAGCCATGGCGGCGCCCGCCCCAGCGTCAGCGCCGACCGCAGCGGCCCCACCCGCAGCCCACCATGTGGCCACCCGCTACGACCACCTGGTGCAAATGGAGCGCCTGACCCAGGACCAGCTGGGCGAGGTGGTGCGCGGCGCGCGCGAGCAGGGCCTGAGCGTGGAGCAGGTGCTGCAGCAAGCCCACGGCATCCCCCTGGCCGACATCGGTCAGGCCTTGTCGCGGTTTTTTGGCGTGCCCTACGTGGGCTTCGTGGCCAACCGGATGCGCGTGGAGGCCTTGCACGGGCCGCTCAAGCGCGAGTTCGTCATCGGCCAGCGCTGGCTGCCGCTGGAAGACGGCCCCGACGGCCTGGCCGTGATGTGCCTGGACCCGGAGGCCACACGCAGCGCGCGCATGGTGCCGCAGATTTTTCCCAAGGCCAGCCGCGTCCAGTACCTGGTCACCACCCAGGCCGAATTCCTGCTGACGCTGGACCAGATCTACGGCGCCGACAGCAGCGGCTCCATCGATGACCTGCTGGCTGAAATGCTGCCGGTGGGCGAAGGCGATTCGGAGGAAGACGACAGCGCGGTGTCGGTGGCCGCCGACAACGAGCTGGTCAAGTTCGTCAACAAGGTCATCGTCGATGCCTACCGCCAGGGCGCGTCCGACATCCACATCGAGCCCCTGCCTGGGAAGGCCAAAACCGGCATCCGTTTCCGCATCGACGGCACACTCCAGCCCTACACCGAGGTGCCAGCGCAATACCGTGCGGCCATGGTCACGCGCCTGAAGATCATGTGCGACCTCGACATCTCCGAGCGCCGCAAGCCGCAGGACGGCAAGATCAAGTTCAAGCGCTTCGGGCCCCTGGACATCGAACTGCGTGTGGCCACCCTGCCCTCGGCCGGCGGCGTGGAAGACGTGGTCATGCGCATCCTCAGCGCCGGCGAGCCCATCCCGCTGGACCAGCTGGGCCTCACGCGCCACAACCGCGAGCGCCTGGTCCCCACCATCGAAAAGCCCTATGGCCTGTTCTACGTGTGTGGCCCCACCGGCTCGGGCAAGACCACCACGCTGCACTCCATCCTCAAGCAC
>CAYUAH010000249.1:0-5003 GCA_964442375.1 uncultured Hydrogenophaga sp.
GAACCCGCGTCATCAGCTTGGAAGGCTGGGGTTCTACCATTGAACTACTCCCGCCGAGCCAGCACACAAGGCGCCAGCACCACTTCCCAAAATCGCTCTAGCGCCGTCGCGCACTGAAATACCGGTGGTGGAGGAGGCTGGATTCGAACCAGCGTACGCATAAGCGGGCAGATTTACAGTCTGCTGCCTTTAACCACTCGGCCACCCCTCCACGGCAAGCCATAGATTATGCCACGATTTTCTGGCTTTCGGGTAACCACCTGACAGCTTGCTCACCACCCGCCTGCAGAAAGTGGTTGGTCTCGCTGAAATGTCCGCAGCCGATGAAGGGCATGGGCGGGCGCAGCGCCGACAGCGGCGACGGGTGGTTGGCACGCAGCACCTTGTGGCGCGTGGTGTCGATGCGCACGGCCTTGGCCTGCGCGTGTGCACCCCACAGCAGAAACACCTTGGGGCGCGCGTGGGCATTGAGGCGGTCGATGATGGCGTCGGTCAAGACTTCCCAACCCAGCCCCGCATGGCTGGCGGCGGCGCCCTGCTCCACCGTGAGGCAGGTGTTGAGCAGCAACACACCCTGCTCTGCCCAGGCCACCAGCGAGCCCTGACGCGGCAGGGGCTGACCCGTTTCTCGCGCGATCTCCTTGTAGATGTTGCGCAGCGACGGCGGCAACGGCACGCCGGGCGCCACCGAAAACGCCAAACCTTCAGCCTGCCCCGGCCCATGGTACGGGTCCTGACCCAGCACGACCACACGCACCTGATCCAACGGCGTCAACGCCAATGCACGCAGCGGCTGCGGGGGATACACGGTGGCGCCAGCAGCCAGCCGAGCGGCCACCGCCTGCCCCAGCGCTCGGCCCGTGTCACTGCCAAAAAAAGCCTCGGTCGTGGGAGCCCAGTCGGGCGCCACCGACCACGCGTCGGGAGCCCAGGCCATCAGGGCCGGCGCCGGGGCCACAAACAGTTCGGTCTGCGCCACGCTCAGACCGGTATGCCAAACACCTTGGCCAGCGCCGCCCCCGGATCGGGTGCGCGCATGAAGGCCTCACCCACCAGAAAGGCGTGCACGCCGGCATCGCGCATGGTGGTCACATCGGCGCCGCTCAGGATGCCCGATTCGGTGACCAGCAGGCGGTCGGCGGGCACACGCGGCAGCAGGTCGAGCGTGTTGTTCAAAGACACCTCGAAGGTGCGCAGGTTGCGGTTGTTGATGCCCAGCAGCCGGGTCTTGAGCTTGAGCGCGCGGTCCAGCTCTTCGGCGTCGTGCACCTCCACCAGCACCGCCATGCCCAGCGAGTGCGCCAGAACCTCCAGCTCGGCCATCTGCGCGTCGTCCAGGCAGGCAGCGATGAGCAGGATGCAGTCGGCACCCATGACGCGGGCCTCGTAGACCTGGTAGGCATCGACGATGAAGTCCTTGCGCAGCACCGGCAGGTCGCAGCTGGCGCGGGCCTGCTTGAGGTAGTCGGCACTGCCCTGGAAGAAATCGCGGTCGGTCAGCACCGACAGGCACGCGGCACCGTGTTCGGCGTAGCTTTGTGCGATGTCGGCCGGCACAAAGTCCTCACGTATGACACCCTTGCTGGGGCTGGCCTTCTTGATCTCGGCAATCACCGCCGGCAAGCCCTTGGCGATCTTGGCGCGCAGGGCGCCTTCGAAGTCGCGCGTGAGCAGGCGGCTTTCGGCGTCGGCGCGCACCATGTCCAGCGGCTTTTTTCGCTGGGCGGCGGCGATTTCCTCGCGCTTGACGGCGACGATTTTTTCAAGGATGTCGGACATGGTGCTCAGGCTTTCAATGCGTGGGTCTTGACGACCAGTTGTTCCAGCCGCTGTTTGGCGGCGCCGCTGTCGATGGCGGTGCGCGCCAGCGCGATGCCGGCCTGGATGTCGGCCGCCACGTTGGCCGCATACAGCGCCACGCCGGCGTTGAGCAGCACGATGTCGCGCGCCGGGCCGGGCTCGCCGCCCAGCACACCGAGCAGCATGTCGCGCGACTGCTCGGGCGATTCGACCTTGATGGCACGGTTGCTGGCCATGGTCATGCCGAAGTCCTCGGGGTGGATTTCGTACTCGCGGATCTCGCCGTTCTTGAGCTCACCCACCAGGGTGGCCGCGCCCAACGAGACCTCGTCCATACCGTCGCGGCCATAGACCACCACCGCGTGTTCGGCGCCCAGGCGCTGCATGGCGCGCACCTGTATGCCCACCAGGTCGGGGTGGAACACGCCCATGAGGATGTTGGGCGCGCTGGCCGGGTTGGTGAGCGGGCCCAGGATGTTGAAGATGGTCTTGATGCCCAGCTCGCGGCGCACTGGCGCCACGTTTTTCATGGCCGGGTGGTGGTTGGGCGCGAACATGAAGCCGATGCCGACGTCGGCAATGCACTGGGCGATGGCCTCGGGCGAGAGGTTGATGTGAACGCCCAGGCTCTCCAGCACGTCGGCGCTGCCCGATTTGCTGGACACGCCGCGGTTGCCATGTTTGCTGACCTTGGCCCCCGCCGCCGCCGCCACAAACATGGAGCAGGTCGAGATGTTGAAGGTGTGCGAGCCATCGCCACCGGTGCCCACGATGTCCACCAAGTGGCGCTTGTCGGCCACGTGCACCTGGGTGGCGAACTCGCGCATCACCTGTGCCGCGGCGGTGATTTCGCCTATGGTTTCCTTCTTCACGCGCAAGCCGGTGATGAGTGCGGCCATCATGACGGGCGAACACTCGCCGCTCATGATCAGCCGCACGATGTGCAACATCTCGTCGTGGAAAATTTCGCGGTGTTCGATGGTGCGCTGAAGCGCTTCCTGGGGGGTAATGGGCATGGCGTTCTCCGGGGTGCGAATGGGGAAAGAAATCAGGGCCGGCTGGACAGCGCCAGCTTGAGGCCAAAGGCAATGAACAGGGCGCCAGCCACGCGGTCCAGCCACAGCAGGCTGCGCTGCACCACGGCAGCACGGCGGGCGGCCCACGCAGCCACCAAGGCCCAGCCGACGTTGACAGGGATGGCATCGAGGTTGAACAACACGCCCAGCACCAGGAACACCCAGGTGGTGTTGGCGGTGCCGGGCGCGATGAACTGGGGCACGAAGGCCAGAAAGAACACCGCCACCTTGGGGTTGAGCGCGTTAGTAAAAAAACCGTCGCGGAACACCCGCCACAGGTCGGCCGGCGCGTGGGCGGACGCCTCGCTGGCCACGGCGTCGCCCAGCGGGCTGCCGCCGGCACGCGAGAGCAAGAGCTTGATGCCCACGTGGAACAGGTAGGCCGCGCCCACCCATTTGAGCACCGTGAAAGCGGTGGCCGATGCGGCGATCAGCGCACCCACCCCCAAGGCGGCCGCAAAGATGTGGATGAAGCAGCCGGCCGTGACACCCAGCCCCGCCGCGATGCCGGCCCGCGCGCCGCTGCGCAGCGAATGGCTGACGATGCACAACACGTCTGGCCCGGGTGTGAGGTTGAGCAACCAGCCCGCCAGGATGAACATCAGCAATTGAGGGGTGTCTGGCATGGGGGTCTCGGCGCTGTTCTGTGGTCAGTAAACGCCGCCCGCGGCGCGAGGGGCGTTCGCACCCTCTGGCGCGCCTGCAAAAAAACCGCGCACCGCGTTGATGGCGTGATCGATACCAGCGGCATCCACATCCAGGTGGGTGACAAAACGCAGGCCGATCAGGCCGGTGGCCAGCACGCCGTGGGCCTTGAGGTGGTCCAGCAAGGCCGGGCCACGTCCGTTGGCCACGTCCACAAACACAATGTTGGTCTGGGCAGAGCGCACGCTCAGGCCGGCGATGCCCGACAGGCCTGCCGCCAACCGCTTGGCCAACGCATGGTCGTCGGCCAATCGGTCCACGTGGTGGTCCAGCGCGTGGTGGGCCGCCGCAGCCAACAGGCCGGCCTGGCGCAGACCGCCACCGGCCATCTTGCGCACACGCAGGGCACGCGCGATCAGCTCGCGCGAACCACACAGGGCCGAGCCCACGGGCGCACCCAGGCCCTTGCTGAAACAGACCGACAGGCTGTCAAAGTGGTCGGCGATCTGACGCACGCGGGCGCGTGCCGACTGCCCTGGCGCAGCGGTCGCCACCGCCGCATTGAACACGCGCGCGCCGTCCAGGTGGGTCGCCAAGCCCTGCGCACGGGCAAGCCCGGTGGCATCGGCCAGGTAGGCGTCGGGCATGGGGTTGCCGTTCCAGGTGTTTTCCAGGCACAGCAGCCGGGTCTGGGCAAAGTGGGGGTCGTCCGGCTTGATGGCGGCGGCGATGTCGGCCAGCGCCATCTGGCCACCGGCGTCCTGCGCCAGCGGCTGCGGCTGCACGCTGCCGAACACCGCCGCACCACCGCCTTCGTAACGGTAGGTGTGCGCAAGCTGGCCGACGATGTACTCGTCGCCCCGGCCACAGTGGGCCAGGATGCCACAGAGGTTGCTCTGCGTGCCCGAAGGCATGAACAGCGCGGCCTGCTTGCCGGTGATGGCCGCGATGTGCTCCTGCAGCGCGTTGACGCTGGGGTCGTCACCAAACACGTCGTCGCCCAGGGGCGCGGCCATCATGGCCTCACGCATGGCGGCGGTCGGCTGGGTGACGGTGTCGCTCCTGAGATCGACTGTTTTCATGCACGCTCCAGAAAGTTTTTGAGCATGGCGTGGCCGTGCTCGGTGAGTATGGATTCGGGGTGGAACTGCACGCCCTCGATGTCGAGTTCGGTGTGGCGCACGCCCATGATCTCGCCATCGTCGGTCCAGGCAGTGACCTTGAGCACCTCTGGGCAGTTGTCGCGCCGGATGGCCAGCGAGTGGTAGCGGTTGACGGTGAACTGCGCGGGCAGGCCGGCGAACACGCCTTCTTGTGTGGTGGTGATGACGCTGGTTTTACCGTGCATGAGCTGCTGCGCGCGCACGATCTCGCCGCCGAAGGCTGCACCAATGCTCTGGTGGCCCAGGCACACGCCCAGTATGGGCAGCTTGCCGGCGAAGTGCCGGATGGCCGCCACCGAGATGCCGGCCTCGGCCGGCG
>CAYUAH010000250.1:0-4998 GCA_964442375.1 uncultured Hydrogenophaga sp.
CCAGGCGCTGGAGCAACTGCTGCGCCAGACCAACTGGAAAGACCTGGACTACCTGATCGTGGACATGCCGCCTGGTACCGGCGACATCCAGCTGACGCTGAGCCAGCGCGTGCCCATGACGGGCGCGGTGATCGTGACCACGCCGCAGGACATTGCCCTGCTGGACGCGCGCAAGGGCATCAAGATGTTCGAGAAGGTGGGCGTGCCCATCCTGGGCATCGTCGAGAACATGGCGGTCCACGTCTGCAGCAACTGCGGCCACGTGGAACACATCTTCGGTGCCGATGGCGGCAAGAAGATGGCGGCCGAGTACGGCATGGACTACCTCGGTGCGCTGCCACTGAAGATGCAGATCCGCGAGCAGGCCGACAGCGGCCGTCCCACCGTGATCGCCGACCCCGACGGCGAGGTGGCCGGCCTCTACAAGGCCGTGGCGCGCCAGGTGGCCATCAAGATCGCGGCCAAGGCCAAAGACTTCTCCAGCAAGTTTCCCACCATCAAGGTGTCGAAAGACACCTGATCGGGATGACGGACAGACCGCGCCTCACCGTGGCCGTGGTCATGCGGCGCGAGCCGGTGGCCGGCCCCCAGGCCCGCTGGATGCCCTGGCGCTGGGTGCTGGCCGACGTGCTGCCTCAGGCCGAGTTGGGCCTGCCCGACCATGTCACCGAGCCTCAGCGCATCGAGGACATCCAGGCGCAGGCCGCCGAGGGCGTTCAGCACTGGGTGTTTCCCGGGATGCCCCTGGAGCTGTTCCGCGACGATGCCGAAGGCCTGTTCCTCAACCTCTCCACCGAGCGCCCAGCGGTCTGGGTGATGTGGCGCCCCGATGAAAGTGGGGCGCCCGAGGCCCTGCCGGCGCCGCAGATCGTCACCCTGAGCTACACCGACGCCGGGCGCTGGCTGGACGCGCAGGAGCGGGTCGATCAGGTGCCCGCGACCGCCGCCATGGTCGAATGGCTGCGCGCGTTTGTGGCCGAGCACTACCAGCCCGAAGCCAAGCGCCGCCAGCGCCCACAGAGTTTCCAGTCGCTGACCGATCGCTTCGGCAACCCCGCCAGCATCAGCACCGACAAGCGGCGTGGTGGCGGTGGAGGTGGCCATGGCTGAAGACGACGGATTTTTCAGCCGCTGGTCGCGCCGCAAGGTGTTGGCCAAATCGGGTGAGCCCCTGCCAGAACCCGCGCCCGTGGCACCCATGGCGGTGGCGGCGGTCCCTGTGCCGACGGTGGCCCCTGACGCGCCCCCCGCGACGGCCGCCGAGCCACAACAACCGCCCCTGCCCACGCTCGACGATGTGGCGCAGCTCACGCCCGAATCGGATTTCAAGCCCTTCGTGGCCCGTGCGGTTGATCCTCAGGTGCGCAACGCCGCCATGAAGACACTGTTCAGCGACCCCCACTTCAATGTGATGGACGGGCTGGACATCTACATCGACGACTACAGCAAGCCCGACCCGCTGCCGCTGGAACTCGCGCGCAAACTCACCAGCGCACAGTTCATGAAGGTGTTTGACGCACCCGAAGAAGCGCCGCAGACAGCGCCCCAGGCCAGCGTGCCGCCAGACGAACCCTCCACCGGGCCGGCCCCACCCCCTGCCGACCCACCCACCGAGCCCACCGCATGACCACGCTGATCTGCAACTGCAACCGCACCATGCCGCTGGACGCGCCCGCCCTGGGCCGTGCCCTGGGCGAAACGCTGACCGAACACACCACGCTGTGCCGGCGCGAAGCGCCCGCCTTCCAGCAGGCCGCCCGCAGCGGCGACGACCTGGTGGTGGCCTGCACCCAGGAAAGCCGCCTGTTCCTGGAGCTGGCCGAGCAGACCGAGGGTGCACCTGGGCTGGACGTGCGGCCCATCCACTTCGTCAACATCCGCGAGACCGGCGGCTGGGGCCGCGAGGCGAAACAAGCCACGCCCAAGATGGCCGCACTGCTGGCCGCCGCCCGGCTGCCCGAACCCGAGCCGGTGCCCACCGCCACCTACCGCAGCGCGGGCCGCTTGCTGGTGATCGGACCGCTGGAGCGTGCCGAGGCCCTGGCCGCCCAGGTGGCCGACACGCTGCAGGTCAGCCTGTTCGCGACCGGCGGCGCCGGCATGCAGGCGCGCCGCTACCCGGTCATGGCTGGCCGCCTCACCCGCGTGAGCGGCTGGCTGGGCGCCTTCGACGTGGGCTGGTCCACCGACAACCCCATAGCCCTTGACCTGTGTACCCGCTGCAACGCCTGCGTCGCCGCTTGCCCCGAGGGCGCCATCGGGCTCGATTACCAGATCGACCTCAACGCCTGCACGTCTCACCGCGACTGCGTGAAGGTGTGCGATGCGCCCGGTGCCATCCAGTTCGGCCGTGACGCCACCGAGCACAGCGAGCGTTTCGACCTTGTGCTCGACCTGCGCGATGCCCCCGCCTTCACCCAGCACGCCTTGCCCCAAGGCTACTTTCACCTGCCGGCCCATGCCGATGCCAGCGCACAACTGAGTGCCCTGCTCAAGCTGCGCGAACTGGTGGGCGAGTTCGAGAAGCCCAGGTTCTTCCAGTACAAGGCCAAGCTTTGCGCCCACGGCCGCAACGAACAACTCGGCTGCAACGCCTGTGTGGACATCTGCTCGGCCTCGGCCATCCAGTCGCGGCTGGACAGCGACACCAAGCGCAATCAGATCGAGGTCAACCCCTACCTGTGCGTGGGCTGCGGCGCCTGCACCACCGTCTGCCCCACCGGTGCGCTGAGCTACCACTATCCCAGTGCGCCCGACCAGGGCCGGCGCGTGCGCACCCTGGTGAACACCTACGCCCAAGCCGGTGGCACCAACGCCGCCGTGTTGATCCACAGCCAGCAGGCTGGCGCCGCCTTGGTGGAGGACCTGGGCCGTGCCGCCATGCTCGACAAAACCACACATGGCGTGCCCGCCCGCGTGCTGCCCGTGGCCGCCTGGCACACCGCCAGCCTGGGCCTGGAGGTGTGGCTGGCGGCCAAGGCCTGGGGCGCCAGCCAGGTGTGGGTGCTGGCCACCGGCGAAGAGGCCCCCGACTACCTGCGCGCGCTCGGCGAGCAGATGGCCGTGGGCAATGCGCTGCTGCAGGGCCTGGGCTACGGCGGCGAACATTTCCGCCTGCTGCACGCCCGCGATGCGCGCGATCTGGCCGCGCTCGATGCCGACCTGCGTGCCGCGCCTGCCGCCACCGTGGCCGCGCCCGCCGCCTTTGCGGTGCAGGCCGAAAAACGCGCCACGCTGGAGCTGGCGCTGGACCACCTCATGGCCCACGCGCCCCAACGCAACGAGGCGCCGATTGCGCTGCCCGCTGCCGGCTCGCCGCTGGGCCAGGTGCTGGTGGACGCGAACAAGTGCACCCTGTGCCTGAGCTGCGTGAGCGCCTGCCCGGCCAATGCCCTGCTCGACAACCCCGACCGTCCGCAACTGCGCTTCACCGAGAAGAACTGCGTGCAATGTGGGCTGTGTGTGAAGACCTGCCCCGAGGACGCCTTGCAGCTCCAGGCCCGCTTGCTGCCCACGGAGGCGCGCAAACAGCCGCGCGTGCTCAACGAAGCCCAACCCTACGGCTGCATCCGCTGCGGCAAGCCCTTTGGCACGCTCAAGGGCGTGGAGGCCATGCTGGGCCGCCTGGCCGGGCACAGCATGTTCCAGGGCGCGGCGCTGGAGCGCCTCAAAATGTGCGGCGACTGCCGTGTGATCGACCTGCATACGGCCACCAACGAATCCCGCATCACCGACTTATGACCATGCCCCCGCCCACCAGCAGCGCGCTGGACGAAGAAACCGCCCGCGCCGAGGTCTATGGCCTGCTGGCCGCCCTGTACTACGCACCGCCCTCGGCCGAGCTGCTGGCGCAGTTGCGCGTTGCCGTCACCGAGGCGCCGGCCAGCGGCGCCTTCCTGGAAGAAAGCTGGCGCCAGTTCGTCGGCCGTGCCCGCGAGCTGGACGACGCCGCCGTGGCCGAGGAGTACGAGGCCTTGTTCGGCGGCCTGGGCAAGCCCGAGGTCTACCTCTTTGGTTCGCACCACCTGAGCGGTTTTCTGAACGAAAAACCGCTGGCCCAGCTGCGCGGTGACCTGGCTGCGCTGGGCCTCACGCGCGACGAGTCCATGCCCGAGACCGAGGACCATATCGCCTACCTGTGCGAGGTCATGCGCTACCTGATTGCCGGCGACGACGTGGCGGTGTCCAATCTCACCCGCCAGCGCGACTTTTTTGCCACCCACCTGCAACCGTGGGTGATGGCGCTGTGTGACGCGCTCGAGGCCCACCCCAAGGCGCGCTTCTACGGCGCCTTGGCCGGCTTCACGCGGGCATTTTTCAGTGTCGAAGCACAGGGCTTCGACATGTTGGCCTGAACCGATTGGAGGTCACGATGGAAAGGTTTCACCACCGCTTCAGCGAGCTGTTCGCTCAGCTCGGGCTGCCCGCTGATCCGGCGGGCATCGCAGCCTTCATCCAGCGCCACTCGCCGTTGCCCGCTGGGGTGCTGTTGGCCGAGGCCGCGTTCTGGACACCGGCCCAGGCCAACCTGCTGCGCGAACAAATCCTTTGCGACGCCGACTGGGCCGAGGTGGTGGACCAGCTCAACGCCGCGCTGCGCGGCTGATCACCAGGCGTTTCACCAGGTGCCGGGCCGGCCGTCGCCGGTGCGCGCTTGTGCCTCGGCCGGGGCCATCGGCTCGGTCAGCAGGCGGATGCGGAACGCCGCGCCAGGGCCGTCGCTGCGGTTCTCGGCTTCGAGCTTGCCGCCGTAGCGTTCCACCAGCCCCAGGCTGATCCACAGGCCCAGACCGTTGCCGTCGTTTTTGGTGGTGAAGAAGGGGCTGAACAGGCGCTCGCGCACGGCCTCGCTCAGGCCGGGGCCCTGGTCCAGCACCGAGATCACGGCCCCTTGGGGCTGGCCCCCGTCGTCCAGCCAGTCGCGCGTTTCCAGCCGCAGTTCGCCACCCTCGGGCATGGCCTGGATGGCGTTGATCAGCAGGTTGATCACCACCTGCT
>CAYUAH010000251.1:0-4997 GCA_964442375.1 uncultured Hydrogenophaga sp.
GTGGCGTAGAACTGCAGCGCCTGAAGGGGAAGCTCTTTGGGATGCGTCACGTGGGCTCGTGTGCGGGCAAGAGATGTTTCCAGTATACGGACGAAAAACGCCACGCTGGCGCGGGCAGCGCTGCGGCCCCGTGCAGGTGCCGGACAAAATCGTCGCGGGTCACCTCACGTGCGCCCAGTGAGGCGAGGTGGGCCGTGTTCTGCTGGCAGTCAATGGCACCGATGCCGTGCGCGCGGCAGAACGCCACCAGCCCGGCGAGCGCCATCTTGGATGCGTTGCTGCGGTGGCTGAACATCGACTCGCCGAACACCATGCCACCCAGGTTGACGCAGTACAGGCCGCCGGCCAATTCGCCGTCCCACCAGGTCTCCACGCTGTGCGCGTGGCCGGCGCGGTGCAAGGCCTCGTAGGCGGCCACCATCTCCGGCAGTATCCAGGTGCCGTGCTGGCCTTGCCTGGGCGTGGCCGCGCAGTACCGGATCACCGTCGAAAAATCGTGGTCGAAACGGATCTCGATGCGCTGCTGGCGCAACCCGCTGAACAGGGGTTTGCGCAGCGAGTCGTGGAAACGGAGATTGGCCACCTGCAGCACCATGCGTGGGTCGGGGCTCCACCACAGAATGGGCTGGCCCTCGCTGTACCAGGGAAAAATGCCTTGCGAATAGGCCGCCAGCAGGGTGGGCACGTCCAGCGCGCCACCGGCGGCCAGCAGGCCGGGGGCCGGATCGTGTGCGCCCCAGGCGCTGCTCAGGGGCGGAAAGGCTTGGCCTGGCTCCAGCCAAGGCAGGGCGGGCGGGCGCCGTGTCATGCGCGTGTTTTGGGCTGAAAGTCGCAGGTGTGCGCCACCGCACACTGGTGGCACAGCGGCTTGCGCGCCTGGCACACGTAGCGGCCGTGCAGGATGAGCCAGTGGTGGGCGTCCACCAGGTAGGCCGGCGGAATGCGTTTGAGCAGCTGCTGCTCCACGGCCAGCGGTGTTTTGCCCGGCGCCAGGCCGGTGCGGTTGCCCACGCGGAAGATGTGCGTGTCCACCGCCATGGTGGGTTCGCCAAAAGCCACGTTGAGCACCACGTTGGCCGTCTTGCGGCCCACGCCGGGCAGGGCCTCCAGCGCGTCGCGGGTGCGCGGCACTTTGCCTCCATGCTGCTCCACCAGAATGCGACAGGTTTCCATCAGGTGTTTGGCCTTGCTGCGGAACAGGCCAATCGTCTTGATGTGCGACTCCAGCCCCTCCAGCCCCAGCGCCAGGATTTTTTGGGGCGTGTTGGCCACCGGGAACAGGCGCCGCGTGGCCTTGTTCACCCCGACGTCGGTGGCCTGGGCCGAAAGCAGCACGGCGGCCAGCAGCTCGAACACGCTGGTGTATTCCAGCTCCGTCACCGGCATGGGGTTGGCGGCCTTGAGGGTGGCGAAAAAGGTCTCGATGGCGGCGGGCTTCATGGGGCGCATGATAAACACGCGCCGTGCAAGCCCATGGCCGAAACGGGACAATCCGGGGCATGAAAGCTTTATCCGACATCGCCCTGTCCATGCTCGACCTGGTGGCCGTGCGCGAAGGCGGCACCGTGCGCGACGCGCTCGACATCGCCGTGCGCACCGCCCAGCACGCCGAACGCCTGGGTTTCACACGCTACTGGCTGGCCGAACACCACAACATGGTGGGCATTGCCAGCTCGGCCACGGCCGTGCTGGTGGGGCACATCGCGGCCGCCACCTCGCACATGCGCGTGGGCTCGGGCGGTGTGATGCTGCCCAACCACGCGCCCCTGGTGGTGGCCGAGGCCTTTGGCACCCTGGCCGAGCTCTACCCCGGCCGCATCGACCTGGGCCTGGGCCGCGCGCCCGGCACCGACGGCCCCACCATGCGCGCCCTGCGCCGCGACCGCGTGGAAACCGAAGACGACTTCCCGCGCGACGTGGCCGAGCTGCAGCGCCTGCTGGCCCCCGCCCAACCCGGCCAGCGCCTGGTGGCCATGCCGGGTGCTGGCACCAACGTGCCCATCTGGTTGCTGGGCTCCAGCCTGTTCTCGGCCCGCCTGGCGGCCGAGCGTGGCTTGCCCTACGCGTTCGCCTCGCACTTCGCCCCGCGCTTGCTGCTGCAGGCCCTGGAGGTGTACCGCAGCCACTTCCAGCCCTCGGCCACGCTCCAGCATCCTTACGCGGTGGTGGGCGTGCCCGTGATCGCGGCGCCCACCGACGACGAGGCCGAGTTCCTGGCGAGCAGCACTTACCAGCGGGTGCTGGGCATCCTCACCGGCGACCGCAAGCGGCTGCAGCCGCCCGTGCCACATTTCCGTGCCGGCCTGCATGCCCAGGCGCGCGCGGCGGTGGACGATTTTCTGGCCGTGGCCGCCATCGGCGGGCCCGCCACCGTGGCGGCCCATTTTGAAGAGCTGGCCCGCGTGACCAAAGCCGACGAGTTCATGATCGTCAGCGACGTCTTCGACCCCGCGCTGCGCCTGCGTTCGCTGGACATTGCCGCCCAGGCCATGCGCGCGCCGACAGCGGTGGCCTGAACTACAATTCGCGCCGCACGTTGCTGCAACGTGCTTTCGCTAGGGGTGTTGCCCGCCACACGGCGGGCGACTGAGAAAGTCCCTTTGAACCTGATTGAGGTAATCCTCGCGCAGGGAAGCAAACGCAGACACCGGCCTCCTGCCACGCGCGGGTTTCCGTTCGGTGTCATGCCCAGCCGACCTGCCATTTCGCGACCACCACGCCATGGCACACATCCGCTCTCCGTTCTTCTCCACACCGCGTCGCCTGTTCGTGCTGACGCCGGTGGCGGCCGCCCTGCTCAGCTCGGCCGCATTTGCCCAAACCCAAACCCTGGCCCCCGTCACGGTCAGCGACGGCACCGCCGCGCCCAGCGTGGACGTGGGCGGCTTTGGCGACGCGCCCCTGGCCCGCACGCCCATCAGCGCCACCGTCATCAGCGCCGAGCAGATCGAGGCCAGCGGCGCGCGCAGCGTGCGCGACCTCTACAAGTTCGATGCCTCGGTGTCCGACTCCTACAACGCCGTGGGCTACTGGGACTACGCCACCGTGCGCGGCTACGTGCTGGACCCCAAATACAACTTCCGCCGTGAAGGCCTGCCCATCAGCGCCGAAACCGTGATCGGGCTGGAAAACAAGGAGCGCGTGGAAGTGCTCAAGGGCACCAGCGGCATCCAGGCCGGCACCAGCGCACCGGGCGGGCTCATCAACTACGTGGTCAAGCGCCCCACCGAAAAAGACCTGCGCAGCCTGCGCACCGAAATCACCAGCGAGGGCGGCGTGCTGGCCCACGTGGACCTGGGCGGACGGTTTGGCCAGGAGCGCGAGTTCGGCTACCGCTTCAACCTGGCCGGCGAACGCATGGGCAGCCACGTGGACGGCGCCGATGGCCGCCGCCACCTGCTGGCCCTGGCCATGGACTGGCGCATCAGCCGCGACAGCCTGCTGGAGGTGGAATTCGAGCACAGCCGCCGCAGCCAGCCCGGCGTGCCCGGCCTGAGCCTGCTGGGCAACCAACTGCCCGCCGCCAACCCCTTTGTCAACATCAACAGCCAGCCCTGGAGCCAGCCCGGCGTCATGCGCAACTTCAGCGGCAGCGTGCGCTTTGAGCAGGCCCTGACCACCGGCTGGAGCTGGACCGCCCAACTGGCCTCGCAGCGCCTGCAGGCCGACGACCGCCTGGCCTATCCCTACGGCTGTTACGACGCGGGCAGCGACACCTACTACGCCGACCGCTACTGCCCCAACGGCGATTACGACCTCTACGACTTCCGCAGCGACAACGAACGCCGCACCACCCAGGCGCTGCAACTGGCCGTGAAGGGCGAACTCAAGACCGGCGCCATCACGCACCAACTGCGCTTGGGCGTGCAGGCCAACCGCCACACCGACCTGGGCCAGCCCCAGGCCGACAACAACGCCGCCGTGGGCACCGGCAACATCTACACCCAGCCCGCGCTGCCAGCCGACCCCACCTACGCCGACCCCTACACCAACCTGCGCGAGCGCAGCACCGAGTTCTTTGCCTACGACGCCATCGAATGGGCGCCCGGCCTGAGCACTTGGCTGGGCCTGCGCCACACGCGCCTCAACCGCCACAGCGTGCGCACCGACGGTTCGCGCGAGACCGACTACCAACGCAGCTTCACCACCCCGTGGCTGGCCGGCAGTTGGCAACTCACGCCCGCCCACATGCTCTACGCCAGCTGGGGCAAGGGGGTTGAGTCCGAAGTGGCCCCCGGCCGCAGCCGCTACACCAACGCCGGCCAACCCCTGCCCACGCTGGAGAGCCGCCAGTGGGAAATGGGCCTCAAGCACGACGACGGTCGCGTGCGCTGGAACGCCACCCTGTTCAACATCACGCGCCCGCTGTCGGGCGACCTCGGCAGTTGCGACGCTGCCGGCACCTGCACCCGCCTGATCGACGGCGACGCCCGCCACCGGGGTGTGGAGCTGGGCGCAGGCACCCGCCTGGGCGCATGGAGCCTGCAAGGCAGCGCCAGCTTCATCCACGCACGCCGGCGCGGCGGCGTCATCGCGCCCGACCTCAACGGCCAGGCTCCCACCAACGTGCCCGAGTGGGTGCTGCGCGCCAGCCTGGGCTACCGCTTCGCCGCCGTGCCCGGCCTGAGCGCCGTGGCCAGCCTGTCGCACGAAGGCCGCCGCAACGTGCTGCCCGACGCGTCGGTGCGTTTGCCGTCATGGACGCAGGTGGACGCCGCCCTGCGCTACGACACCCAACTGGGCGGCCACAAAGCCACCTGGACCCTCGCTGTGGAGAACCTCGCCAACCGCCGCTTCTTCAAAGAGTCGCCGTACCAGTACAGCCACATCTACCTGTTCCCGGCAGCGCCTCGGACGGTGCGCCTGGCACTGCAGACAAATTTCTGAAAAAGTTTGGGTCCCTTGCAAAAACTTAAAAAATATCGCTATACTTCAAGGCTTCTTCCCCGATAGCTCAGTCGGTAGAGCGCCGGACTGTTAATCCGTAGGTCCCTGGT
>CAYUAH010000252.1:0-1776 GCA_964442375.1 uncultured Hydrogenophaga sp.
AATCCACGACTTCCTTGACCTCTTCCTTGGCCTCGTCGCAACCGGCCACGTCGGCGAAGGTGACGGTGTTGTTGTTTTCGTCAAGCATGCGCGCCTTGCTCTTGCCGAAGCTGAAGGCACCGCCCTTGCCACCGCCCTGCATCTGGCGCATGAAATACACCCAGACGCCGATCAGCAGCAGCATGGGGCCCCAGCTGACCAGCAGGGTCATGAGCAGGGAGCCCTCTTCACGCGGACGCACGTCGAACTTGACGTCGTTGGCGATCAGGTCGCCCACCAGGCCACGGTCAAGGTAGGTGGCGGTGGTGCGCACGCGGCGATCGTCCACGGTGACGGCCACGATCTCGGTGCCGCCCTGGCCTTCCTGGATGGTGGCGCTTTTGATGCGCTGGGCCTTCACTTCGTCGAGAAACTCGGAATACCCCATGTAGCCCGCACCGGCCGTGGCCCGGCCGTCGAACTGCTTGAAGACCGTGAAGAGCACCATGGCGATGACCATCCACACGGCGATTTTGGAGAACCAGGGGTTGTTCAAGAAAGGCTCCTGAGGCGAAAACGTGCCAAGACACTTGACAGATGGGCCGATTTTAGGCTTTTCAAGGGGAAGCCCGGCGAAATACCCGACTGCGCGCGGGCTATCGCGGCCATAGCCTTCATTTCAGACCCATGCCCACCAGAAAGGTTTCCGACGACTTGTCGCGGCTGGCCTTGGGTTTGACCGGTTTGACAACACGGAAGCTGTCCTTGAACAGCTTGACCAGCTCTTCGTAGCCCGGGCCATGGAACAGCTTGACCACCAGGGCACCGTCGCGCTTGAGGTGGGCCTTGGCAAACTCCACCGCCAGTTCGATCAGGTGGGTGATGCGCGCGCCGTCCGTCTGGGCAATGCCGGAGAGGTTGGGCGCCATGTCCGACACCACCAGATCCACCGGTTTGTCGCCCAGCAATTCGGTCAGCTGCGCCAGCGGCCCGTCCTCACGGAAATCGCCCTGAATGAAGTGAACGCCCTCGATGGCTTCCATGGGCAGCAAGTCCAGCGCGATGATGCGGCCATTGAGTGCCCCCACCGCCGCACCTTGGGGCGACAGGCGCCGTCGCAGGTACTGGCTCCAGGCACCCGGCGCCGAGCCCAGGTCCACCACGGTGTCGCCGGGACGGATCAGGTGCAGGGTTTCATCGATTTCCTTGAGCTTGTATGCCGCCCGCGCCCGGTAGCCGTCCTTCTGCGCCTGTTTGACGTAAGGATCGTTGACGTGGTCGTTGAGCCAGGCCTTGTTGACCTTCTTGCTGTTCGTTTTGACTTTCACGGGGATAATTGTCCCATGCCTCAGATACAACTCACCCCCGCCCAGCGCAAAGTGCACCGGGCCGAAGCCCACCACCTCGACCCCGTGGTCATGATCGGTGGCGATGGCCTCACCGCCGCCGTCCAGAAGGAAGTGGACGGCGCGCTCAAGGCGCACGGCCTCATCAAGGTCCGCGTGTTCAGCGACGACCGCGCCGCCCGCGAACAGATGCTGCAAACCCTGGCCGACGCCCTGGATGCCGCCCCCATCCAGCACATCGGCAAATTGCTGGTGCTGTGGCGCCCCCTGCCCGAGAAGGAAAAGGTCTTTGACGACACCCGCATGCCGGCGCCGCGCGACGTGAAGGTGCTGAAATACAGCAAAAAAGGCGGACAGCGCCCCGAGGTGAAAACCGTGCGCGTGCTGGGTAACGAGCGCCTGACCGCAGGCGGCAACATCAAGCGCATCCAGCCCAAGCAGAAGAGCCTGA
>CAYUAH010000252.1:1876-4948 GCA_964442375.1 uncultured Hydrogenophaga sp.
CGCCTGACCGCAGGCGGCAACATCAAGCGCATCCAGCCCAAGCAGAAGAGCCTGAAGAAGTCACAGCCTTGATGCCTGGCCCGGCTGAGCCGGGCTTGAATTTTTGCCTTTTGCCCTACACGCTTTGCGCATGACCACGTCCGCCAACCCCCTGCTCGATTTTTCCGACCTGCCGCTGTTCGACGCCATCCGGCCTGAACAGGTGGCGCCCGCCATCGAATCGCTGCTGGCCGAGGCCAACCAGGCACTGGAAACCGTGACCGCAGCCGATTTTCCGGCGCAGTGGTCGGCCATCGCCGGGGTGCTGGACGTGGCCACCGAGCGCCTGGGCCGGGCCTGGGGCGCCGTCAGCCACCTCAACAGCGTGGCCGACACACCCGAACTGCGCGCGGCCTACAACGCCGCCCTGCCCGCCGTCACCGAGTTCTGGACCCGCCTGGGTGCCGACGAGCGCCTGTACGCCAAATACAAGCAGATGGACCCGGCCCAGCTCACACCCGAGCAAGGCCAGGCCCACAAAAATGCCATGCGCGGTTTTGTGCTGGGCGGTGCCGAATTGTTGGGCGAGGCCAAGGCCCGCTTCGCGGCGATTCAGGAGCGCCAGGCCGAGCTGGGCCAGAAATTCAGCGAAAACGCGCTCGACGCCACCGACGCCTTTGCGTATTACGCGCAGGCCGACGAACTGGACGGCGTGCCCGAAGACGTGATCGCCGCCACCCGTGCGGCAGCCGAGGCAGAAGGCAAAGCCGGCCACAAACTCACCCTCAAGCTGCCCTGCTACCTGCCGGTGATGCAATTCGCCCGCAGCAGCGCGCTGCGCGAGCGCCTCTACCGCGCCTACGTCACCCGCGCCAGCGACCAGGCCGAAGGCGACGCGGTGAAGTTCGACAACACACCGCTGATGCAGGAGCTGCTGGCCCTGCGCCAGGAAGAAGCCCGGCTGCTGGACAAACCCGACTTCGCTACCCTGTCGCTGGTGCCCAAGATGGCCGACTCGCCGGCACAGGTCATCGCCTTTCTGCGCGACCTGGCCCGCCAGGCCCGCCCCTTTGCCGAACAAGACCTGGCCGACATGCGGGCCTTCGCCGCCAGCGAGTTGGGCCTGACCGACCCGCAGGCCTGGGACTGGCCCTACATCGGCGAAAAACTCAAGGAGGCCCGCTACGCCTTCAGCGAGCAGGAGGTCAAGCCCTACTTCACCGCGCCCAAGGTGCTGGCCGGCCTGTTCAAGATCGTCGAAACCCTGTTCGACGTGGCCATCCGTGCCGACCGCGCGCCGGTCTGGCACCCCAAGGTCGAGTGCTTCCGCATCGAGCGGGCTGGCCAGTTGATCGGCCAGTTCTACCTGGACCCTGGAGCGCGTGCCGGCAAACGCGGCGGCGCCTGGATGGACGACGTGCGCGCCCGCTGGCTGCGCCCCGACACCGGCACGCTGCAGACGCCCGTGGCCCACCTGGTGTGCAACTTCGCCGAGGGCGTGAACGGCCAGCCCCCGCTGCTCACGCACGACGACGTCATCACCCTGTTCCACGAATGTGGCCACGGCCTGCACCACCTGCTGACCCAGGTGAACGAGCGCGATGTCTCGGGCATCAGCGGCGTGGAGTGGGACGCGGTGGAACTGCCCAGCCAGTTCATGGAGAACTTCTGCTGGGAATGGGAGGTGCTCAAGCACATGACCGCCCACGTGGACACCGGTGAGGCCCTGCCCCGCGCGCTGTTTGAGAAGATGCTGGCGGCCAAGAACTTCCAGAGCGGCCTGCAAACCCTGCGCCAGATCGAGTTCTCGTTGTTCGACATGCTGCTGCACCAGGGCCAGGCGCCGGGCAACGACGTGATGGCCCTGCTGCGCCAGGTGCGCGACGAGGTGTCGGTGCTGCAACCGCCGGCCTACAACCGCATGGCCCACACCTTCAGCCACATCTTTGCCGGCGGCTACGCGGCCGGCTACTACAGCTACAAGTGGGCCGAGGTGCTGAGCGCCGACGCCTACGCCGCCTTCGAGGAAGCCGGCAACCCGCTGGACCCGGCCATGGGCAGACGCTACCGCGAGGCCATTCTGGAAGCCGGCGGCAGCCGCCCGGCCATGGAGTCGTTCAAGGCCTTCCGGGGCCGCGAACCCCAGATCGACGCGTTGCTGCGCCACCAGGGCATGGCGGCCTGAGTCCTGTTTCGGGAGATCACATGAAATCCGTTCACGCCCTGACCACCAGCGCACTGCTGCTGTGCGGCGCCCTGGGCGCGCAGGCACAGGGCGTGCAGCGCATCGTGGGGCCCGATGGCAAGGTCACCTACACCGACCGCGCCGCGCCGGCGTCGGCCAGCACGCCGGCCAGTCCAGCCCCCGCCAGCGACACCGGCGCCCTGCCCTACGCCTTGCGCCAGCCGGTCCAGCGCTACCCAGTCACGCTCTACACAGGCGACAAGTGCAACCCCTGCAACAGCGCGCGCGAGCTGCTGCAAAAACGCGGCGTGCCCTTCACCGAAAAAACCGTCACCACCCCTGAAGACGCGCAAGCCTTTGCCAAGCTGGGGGTGGACAACGTCCTGCCGCTGACCACCCTGGGGCCGCAGCGCATCAGCGGCTTTCGGGCCGCCGAGCTGAACCAGTATCTCGATGCGGCAGGCTACCCCGCCGCGTCGCAGTTGCCACGCACCCACCGCAACCCACCACCGCAGGCCCTGGCGCCTGCGGCCGCACCGGCCCTCACACCGCCCAGCGCCCCGGCCCCGGCGGCACCGACCGCCCCTGCAGCGCCCGTGGCCGCACCGCCGTCCAATCCGGCGGGCATCCGGTTCTGATTCAGTAGCTCAGGGTCACCACGCCCTGCTCGGTCCCGAGCAGACAGACCTGGGCCTTCTGGTGGGCAAACACGCCCACCGTCACCACGCCCGGCCACTGGTTGACCTCGCTCTCGAAAGCCAGCGGGTCGGTGATGCGCAGGCCGCGCACGTCCAGGATGTGCTGGCCGTTGTCGGTCACCAGCGGCACACCGTCTTTCAGGCGCAGGGTGGCGGTGCCGCCCATCGCCGCAAACTGGCGCGTGATGCGCGCGCTGGCCATGGGAATCA
>CAYUAH010000253.1:0-4946 GCA_964442375.1 uncultured Hydrogenophaga sp.
GCGGGAAGCGGCTGAACACCACCGACATGGGAATCATGCGGATGGACATCACCGATTCCTGCAGGTCGCGCGTGTTGCGCTCCAGATCAGCCAGGCCGGCCAGCAGCTGCTGGTTGAGCGAGGGGTCCAGGATGCGGCTGTTCTGCGCCAGCATGGCCTGGGTGATCACCAGCTCGCCCACCTGGTTGATGAGCTGGTCGATCTTGCTCACCGACACCCGCAGGGTGGTGGTTTCCAGCGTGGCAGCGGCAGCGGGTTTGGCCCCGGCTTTGGCACCGCCGGCGGGCGCGGTGGCGGCCTGGATGGCGGCCTCGTGTGCGGCGGTGTGGCTTTCGTGGGTGTGCGGGTTGCCCGGCGCGCCGGCAAACAGGCCGTAGCCCTGGATCAGGTCGTCGTTGCGGGTGACCTCGCCGGAGTCGGAGCGGCTGTGGTTGGCGATCGGGCTGCCCGGTGCACCGGCGTACAGGCCGTAGCCCTGTTCGATGTCGCCGCTGGCGGGTCGATCAGACGACACCGGGATCATGCTCTGGCTGACAAAGGGGGCCGGCTCGGGTGCGGGCTCAGGTGCTGGTGCGGCATCCAGCGGCTCGAGCTTGATTTTGTCCTTGGCCACATGGAAGGCGAACAGGTCCAGCAGGTCGTCGTTGCTGCTGCTGGTCGAGATTTCGAACACCTTGTGCTGGTTGTCGAAGGACTCGGCCGTCACCGTGCCCAGGCCGGCGATGTCGCGGAACAGTTCCTTGATCGGGTCGGCTTCATCGGCCTTGTCCAGCGGGCCGATGCTGGCTTTGAGGCGGCGCTCCCCGTTGGCAGCCACCGGTGCTGCGGCCGGTGGTGGCGGGGGCGGTGGCGGTGGCGCTTTGGCGGGTGCAGGTGCGGGTGCCACGCCGCCGCCAGAAGCCAGCACGCGGATGCGGGCGACCAGGTCGCCGGTTTCCACCGGGGCTGCGTCCAGCCCCTGGTGGCGGGCCAGCAGGCCCTTGAGCACGTCGGAGGCTTCCAGCAGCACGTCCACCATGGGCGAGGTCAGCGTGAGCTCGTGGCGGCGCAGCTTGTCCAGCAGCGACTCCATCTGGTGGGTCATCTCGGCCACATCTTCGAAACCGAAGGTGGCTGCACCTCCCTTGATCGAGTGGGCGCACCGGAAGATGGCGTTGAGTTCCTCGTCGTCGGGGTTCTCGACGTCGAGTTCGAGCAGTTGCTGCTCCATCGTCTCCAGGTTCTCACCAGCCTCTTCAAAGAAGATCTGATAGAACTGCGTCAGATCAAAGCTGTCGTCTTTTTTGCTGTCGTCTGTCATGGCGTTCGCACCGTGGGCTGTGGGCGGGCGGCTGGGTGCCGGTCAGCGGATCACTTTGTTGATGACCTCGATGAGGCGGTGCGGATCGAAGGGTTTGACCAGCCAACCGGTGGCGCCGGCCTGACGCCCGGCCTGCTTCATCTGGTCGCTGGACTCGGTGGTCAGGATCAGGATGGGCGTGTTCTTGAATTTGGGGTGTTCGCGCAGCTTGCGCGTCAGGCCCAGGCCGTCCATGCGGGGCATGTTCTGGTCGGTCAGCACCAGATCGAAGTGCTGCCCTTGCGCTTTCTCGTAGGCGTCCTGGCCGTCCACGGCCTCCACCACCTTGAAGCCGGCACCCACCAGGGTGAAGGACACCATCTTGCGCATCGATGCGGAATCGTCGACCGCCAATATAGAGTGCATGAAGAACCTCGTTCTCGAAAATTAAAACAGCTCGATCGAGCCCGCATCCATCTCGCTCTGCGTGACCGGGTTGGGACGCTCGGGCAGGCAGGTCTCCACCACGCCCAGCTCGTCCTCTTCCAGTTCCATGGCCTCTTCGGCCAGTTTGTACGCACAACCTTTGAGCACCTTGCCGGTGTGCACCAGCAACTGCGACGCCATGTCGTGAAACTGCAACTCCGTCACCGCCAGGTGCAGGGCCTCGCCAATCTGGCGCGTCTCGACGCTGTCGCCGTGCAAGGCCTGCAAGGCGCTGATGGCGGTGTTGAAACGCTCCAGCAGGTTGCCGGTGGCGTGGTCCAGCAGGCCTTCGAGCCGCTTGAGATCGTTCATGGCCACCAGCAGGGAATCCTGCAGGTCGGCCACGGCCGACAACGTCAAGGCCACCGTGGGCTCCGTGGCGCGGTCCGGCATGGGCTCGTACTGCGGCACGTCATCGACACGGGCCCAGCGGCGTCTGTCCTGATGCGGTGTGGGTTCCATGGCTCGTTCAGTGTGAAGAATGGTTTGTACCAGACACCAGGACGTGCCGACCAGTCAGCGAATGGGCCCGTTGATGGGGATCAACGGTCGCGCCAAATTGAAAATAATCTTCATAATGAATACCTCCCAATGGCGTATCGGTCGTTATTTTGAATTTCTTTAGCATACTCCACCTTGAGGACAGCCTCGCCGACCACGAGCTGGTTGGTCATATTCTGGGGCGCAGCGGGTGGCATTTCAAGCTTTTTCACGTTGACACCCTGGAAAGCTTCGAAATGGCACTTCGCGGGGGCGGCATCGACCTGGTGCTGGCCGACTACCACCTGGCGGGTTTTTCCGGGCTGGACGCCTGGGAATGGATGCGCGCCGAGCAGATCGACCTGCCTTTTGTGCTGGTGTCGGGCGCCATTGGGGAGGCGGTGGTGGCCGATGCCATGGTGCGCGGCGTCAGCGACTATGTGGACAAGAACCGGCTGAACCGCCTGCCCATGGTGGTGCAGCGCGCGCTGGAGCATCACCGCATCAAGCGGGAGCGCGAATCGACCGCGCTGGAGCTGGCCGCGTCCAAACAGCGCCTGGCCGAGTTGACCGAACACCTGCAAAGCAGCATCGACCGCGAACGCGCCGACATCGCGCGTGAAATCCACGACGACATCGGCGGCTCGCTGGCCGCCATCCGGCTCGACCTGGCCTGGCTGGGCCGGCGCGCGACCGACGAGGCAACCCGTGGCCACGTCCAAGCCGCTCAATCCATGGTGGCACACGCACTGGGTGCGAGCCAGCGCATCATGCGCAACCTGCGCCCGGCCGTGCTCGATCAGGGACTGATCGCAGCCATCGAGTGGCTGGTGCGCAGCTTCAGCGACCGCACCGGCATTCGCACCAGCCTGCGTCATGCGGGCGACATGCCGCAGCTGCCGCGTGACGTGGAAATGGTGGCCTACCGCACCGCGCAGGAGGCGCTCACCAACATCGCCAAACACGCGGGTGCCACCGAGGTGCGGCTGGAGTTGAGCGACCTGGAGGGTTTTCTGACGCTGGAGGTGTCGGACAACGGGCGGGGCGCCAGCGCCGAGGCGCTGGCCAAGGCGCAGGCCTTTGGCTTGCTGGGCCTGCGAGAACGCGCGCAGACGGTGGGCGGCTGGCTGGACGTGGTCAACCCCGGGCCGGGCCAGGGCATGACGCTCATCCTGTCGGTGCCGCTGTCTCAGGCCTCGAACGAAGAACTCACCAAGGGAGAAGAAGCATGATCAAGGTGGTGTTGTGCGATGACCATGCGGTGGTGCGGCGCGGTGTGCGCGACACCTTGAGCGAGGCCACCGACATCCAGGTGGTGGGCGAGGCCGACAGCTACGCGTCCCTGCGCGAGGTGCTGCGCAAACAGCCCTGCGACGTGCTGCTGCTGGATGTGAACCTGCCCGGGCGCAGCGGGCTGGAGATCCTGGCCTCGCTGGCCGAGCAGGGACCGCCGGTGAAATCGCTCATGGTGTCCATGTACCCAGAAGACCAGTACGCCATCCGCTGCCTCAAGGCCGGCGCGGTGGGCTACCTCAACAAGGCGGGCGACCCGGCCGAACTGCTGGTGGCGGTGCGCGCGGTGGCCCTGGGGCGCAAGTACATCACGCCGCAGATCGCCGAGTTGCTGGCCAACAACCTGGCCGCGCCTGCCGCGGAGGAGCTGCATGCCACCCTGTCGGAGCGCGAGCTGCAGACGCTGCAGAAAATTGCCAGTGGCAAGAAGCTGTCGCAGATTGCCGAGGAGTTGATGCTCAGTCCCAAGACCGTGAGCGTGTACCGCGCCCGCGTGCTGGAAAAACTGGGCCTGGGCAACAACGCTGAGATGACGGTGTACGCCATTCGCAATGGCATTGTCTGAACGGCGCGCTGCCGTTCAGATGAAGATTTCCGACACCACCCGCATCAGCCGCAGCACCGGCTCTTCGAGCATGGGCACCGTCACCGCGATGCCGATCAACCCGGCCGAGAGGGTGAGCGGGAAGCCGATGGCGAACACGTTCATCTGGGGCGCGATGCGCGAGATGATGCCCAGCACCACGTTGATGAACAGCAGCATGCCGATCATGGGCAGGGCGATCCACAGGCCGTAGGTGAAGATGATGGCGCCCAGCTCGTGCAGGCGCAGGGTGCGCAGCGAGCCCAGCGGATCGCCGCCGATGGGAAAGGTGGTGAAGCTGGCGTTGACCGCCTGGATCAGCATGAGGTGGCCATTCAGCACCACAAACAGCATCATCGCCAGGTTGCCGAAAAAACGGCCGGCCGAACTCGATTGCGAGTTGGTGGTGGGGTCGAAGAAGCCGGCGAAGTTCAGGCCCATTTGCAGGCCAATGATCTCGCCCGCCATCTCCACCGCTGCAAACACGATGCGCACCGACAAACCGATGGCGATACCGATGGCCAATTGCTGCACCACGGCACCAAAGGCCTCCGGGCCATTGAGTGAAATCACCGACTGTGTGGGCAGACCGGGTTGCAGGCACAGGGCGATCACCAGCGCCAGGCCGACCTTGGTGCGCGTGGGCACGCTGCGTGACGAAAAGATGGGCGCGCTGGTGAACACCGCCAGCACGCGCAGAAACGGCCAGAAGATGGGCGACACCCAGGCCATGATCTGGGCTTCGCTGAACGTCACCATGGCCGCAGCGCCGGGCCGCCCCAAGCAAGGCCGCACCCCCTCGGGGGGCAGCGACCCGCGCAGCGG
>CAYUAH010000254.1:0-4911 GCA_964442375.1 uncultured Hydrogenophaga sp.
CGTAACCGTTCTCGGCCGCGTGGTCGAGCAGTTCGCGCATGGAAACGAGCGCCATGGAAATCTCCTGGAGGGGTGGTTCAAAGAACAGGGGCCTGCGGCAGCCTGAGTCCGGGCGCGTGGCGCGGGTGGGCCGGTAACCGCGTGGTAACTGGCGCAATTTTACCGCTGCGTGCGTCTTTGGACCGGATTCACCCCACCTTGCAAATCTTGAGCATGTTGGTCCCCCCCGGCGAGCCCATGGGTTCGCCGCAGGTGATGGCGTACACGTCGCCTGTCTGCACGATGCCGCGTTTTTTCAGGTGTTTCTCAGCGTCGGCCAGCGCGGTGTCGCGGTCGGCGCTGGTGTCCATGAGCAGCGGGCGCACGTTGCGGTAGAGCGTGAGCTTGCGCTGGGTAGCGAGCTTGGGCGTGAGGGCGTAGATGGGCATCTTGACGTCGTGGCGGCTCATCCACAGCGCGGTGGAGCCCGACTCGGTGAGCGCGACGATGGCCTTGGCGCCCAGGTGGTGGGCGGTGAACAGCGCGCCCATGGCAATGGACTGGTCGATGCGGCCGAAGGTCTTGCCGGTGAAGTCGGACTCGATGTCGTGGTGGTGGGCTTTTTCGGCGGCCTCGCAGATCTTGGCCATTTCCATCACCGTTTCCAGCGGGTATTTGCCGGCCGCGGTTTCGGCACTGAGCATCACGGCGTCGGTGCCATCGAGCACGGCGTTGGCGACGTCGCTCACCTCGGCGCGGGTGGGCACGGGCGCCAGGATCATGCTTTCCATCATCTGGGTGGCGGTGATGACCACCTTGTCCATCTCGCGGGCCAGCCGGATCATGCGTTTTTGCAATGCGGGCACGGCCGCGTTGCCCACTTCAACGGCCAGGTCGCCGCGCGCGACCATGATGCCGTCGGACACGCGCAGGATGTTTTCCAGTTCCGGAATGGCCTCCGCGCGTTCGATCTTGGCGATCAGCCCGGGGCGGTGGCCATCGCTGCAGGCCACGTTGCAAAGCTGGCGGGCCAGCTCCATGTCGGTGGCGGTTTTGGGGAAGCTCACGGCCACGTAGTCGGCCTTGAAGGACATGGCGGTGCGGATGTCGTCCATGTCCTTGGCGGTCAAGGCCGGCGCGGTCAGGCCGCCGCCCATTTTGTTGATGCCCTTGTTGTTGGACAGCTCGCCGCCGACCTTGACCGTGGTGTGCACCGCTGGGCCCACCACCCGCTCCACGGTCAGCACGATCAAGCCGTCGTTGAGCAGCAGCAGGTCGCCCGCTTTCACGTCGCGCGGCAGTTCCTTGTAATCCAGGCCTACGCCGTTGATGTCACCGGGTTCGGTGCGTTCGGCGTCCAGCACAAAGGGTGCGCCGTTTTCCAGCATCACCTTGCCGTCGGCAAATTTGCCGACGCGGATCTTGGGGCCCTGCAGGTCGGCCATGATGCCCACCTCGCGGCCAGCGCGCTGTGCGGCCTGGCGCACCAGGTTGGCGCGGTCGATGTGGTCTTGCGCCTTGCCATGCGAGAAGTTCAGCCGCACGACGTTGACGCCGTGGCGGATCATCTGTTCCAGCAAGGCCGGGTCGCTGGACGCCGGGCCCAGGGTGGCAACAATTTTCGTGGCGCGCTGCGGCATGTGGTGTCTCCGTCCCGTCAGGGGTTGTTGTAATCAAGTTTCCATTATCCGCGCGTCGAGTTACATAGCGGTTTCATGCGGATTTTGATGGTTGTTGCGCGGCCGTCGCGGATGGCTGCGAAAATGGCGCAGGAGCTTTTCATGGCCACCGACGACCTCAATCCCGAAATGAACGCCGACGAGCGGGCTGCGCGTCTGCTGGTCACGCCGTCGGCGCTGCAGACGTTGAGCCTGGACGATGCGATCAAGATCGTGGCCTACATGCAGCCCCGCGTGATCGAGGCCGGCTGCGAGTTCGTGCGCGAGGGCGAAGCGGTGGACAACGACCACATGCTGTTGGTGCTGGAGGGCGATTTGTCGGTGCAGAACAACTCGCTGCAGGACGACGACGACCACCTGGTGGTGCGCGTCATGGGGCCGGGCAGTCTGATCGGCGAGTTGGGCCTGCTCGACGGCGCACCGCGCTCGGCCAGCTGCATCGCCAACACCGACATGCTGGTGGGCGTGTTGTCGCGCGCCGATTTTTTGCAGCTCTTGCAAGACGACCCTGTTGTGGGGTCCCGTCTCCTGCTGGCCATCACCAAGCGCATGGCCGACACCTTGCGCGAGACCACGCGCAAGCTCAAGCTGTTCGCGCAAATGAACAAGGTGCTCAGCGAGGAATTGGCCAAAGTGGCCAACGATCCCGACTGGTTCGACTCCTGAATGCCGCCGGTCGGTTCCTGCCGTTGGGCGTGGCCTTAAACGCACGGAATTCGATCTGTGTCAAATCCTGGTCAAGGTGGGCGGGCTAGCATCGCCGGGTTTGTTTGATCTCCGACGCGGGTTGGCCGCGTATTGCCATGAACCACTCAAGTGATACAACTGCTGCCGAATTGCCCGCGCCATTGAGCCCGGACGAGCCGCTGCCCCACCGCAAGGTCATACGCTCCTGGCTGATTCCCTTGTCCGAACGGGTCACCTGGCGCGCCTTCTGGCTGCTGACGCTGGATTACGCCCTGTGGCTTGGCCTGCTGGCCGGCGTGGTGCTGGCCGAGGCCCTCTGGCTCAAGGCCTTGTGTGGCCTGGCCGCCGGTTTTGTCATCGGACGCCTCTTCATCATCGGCCACGACGCCTGCCACCAAAGCCTCACGCCGCACCGGCGCCTGAACAAATGGCTGGGCCGCATCGCCTTCCTGCCCTCGCTCACCGCCTACAGCCTGTGGGACATGGGCCACAACGTCGTGCACCACGGCTTCACCAACCTCAAGGGGGTGGACTTTGTCTGGGCGCCGCTCACACAAGAGGAATACCAGGCCCTGCCGCCCGCACGCCGTGTGCTGGAGCGCCTGTACCGCAGCGGCTGGGGGCCAGGCGTCTATTACATGGTCGAGATCTGGTGGAAGAAGATGATGTTTCCCAGCCCGGCCCAATCGGGCGGCACCCACCGGTCCATCTTCACACGGGACTGCCTGCTGGTTTCCGGCTTCGGCCTGCTGTGGACCGCCGCCATCGTTGCACTGGCCATGTCCACCGGCCAGTCGGTGCTGGTGTTGCTGCTGTGCGGCGTTGTGCTGCCCCTGGTGTTCTGGTTCCACATGGTGGGCTTCGTGATCTACGGCCACCACACCCACGTGCGCGTCAAGTGGCACAACGAGCGCGCGGCCTGGCAGCGTGCCCAGCCCTTTGTGTCCACCACCGTGCACCTCACCTTCCCGCTGCGCATAGGCGCCCTGGTGCACCACATCATGGAACACACCGCTCACCACGTGGACATGAGCATCCCGCTTTACCGCCTGAAAGAAGCGCAGAAGACGCTGGAGCACCTGCTGCCCGAGCGCATCATCGTGCAGCCTTTCTCGTGGCGCTGGTATTTCGACACCGCCCGCGCCTGCAAGCTCTACGACTTCACGCGCCAGTGCTGGACCGACTTCCGTGGCCGGGCCACCGGCCCCATGGTGCTGCCCTCGGCCGCGTGAGGCCTTGACGCGGTTCTGACAACCCAAAACAAAGGGGGCCCGAGGGCCCCCTTGCTGTTGGTGCGTCAACCAGTGCTTCAGCGTTGCACGGCCAGCAGGCGTTGCACGTCGCGGTCGTTGGGCAGGGCGTAGTCGTGGCCGTTGAGGATGCGGCTGTCTTCGGTGCGCACCAGCTTCAGGCTCACATAGGTGAAACTCGCGGCGCTCGAATACGTGCCCACCAGCACCATGGACGCATTGTGCGACTTGGCGATGTCCTTGATCTCACGCGAGAGCAGGAGTTCACCCGTGCCCTCTTTCACGAACACGTCGCCGCGCAGCTTGAGTTCCTTCACGTGCAGGCCACTGGCCACCATCTGCGAAGCGTACTGCTCCGACAGCGTGCGGCCCAGCGGCGCAGCGCGCGACAGGTCGTTGACGTTGACCACCGTGGCCACGAGCACCGGCGACTGGCCAATGGACTCGCGGTTGATGCCGGCCACCAGCTTGTCCACAGCGCTCTGGCTGCTGACGATGAAGGCGCTCTTGGCCGCTTCGTCGTAGGTGGGCTCGGTGCGCACCGGCGCCGAGCTGGAGCAGGCCGACAACACGGCGGCGGCGGCCACCGCCGCAAGCACAAATCGTTTGCTCATTGCGACACCACCTTGTAGTTCACGTTCTGCATGGCGGTGTTCACGAACAGCGGCGTGTCCACGTTTTCGAGGTAGTACACATCGGTCTTGCGGGCCACGTACTGGCCACCGCGCGTGACGGTGGTGGTCAGGATCAGCTCGGTGGCGGTGGGGCCGCCCGAGTTGATGCTGTTGGCGTAGTCCAGCGCGCCGGTGCCGGCCAGGGCCGCCACCAGTTGCGTGTCGAGGTGCTCATGACGCAGGCCATAAGCCGCGATCAGGCCGCCGGCCAGCATGGTGAAGCCGCCCGGAATGAAATGCGGGCGCGGGCTGTTGTGGCGCACCACCTGGGTCTGGTAGCTCACTTCCAGCGCCTGCGCGTTGGCCGTGGTCAGCACCTGTTTGCCGCCCTGAACCATCTTGGTGATGAGGAATTCGCGGAAACCCTGGTCAAAGGCGCTGGGTTTGGCCGGCAGGCGGACGTAGACGGGCGAACTGCCCGCGCCGGCCTTGTCCAGCGTGGCGGCGGTTTGTGCCACCACATCCTTGGACACCAGGTCCCAGTGACCCGCCGAACGGACCTTGTATTGCGAGGTCAGTTCGAAGTTCTGGGCCAGCGGAATCGGCGAATTCGCGCAACCCGCCAGGGTGGCCAGCAGGCCGGCGACCGCCGTCACACCGACGGCTTTGGAAATTTTCATGCGTCCCTCCTGGTGCTGAAAT
>CAYUAH010000255.1:0-4908 GCA_964442375.1 uncultured Hydrogenophaga sp.
GCGCGCACGTTGGAGCACGCCATTGAAAGGCTGCGCCAAGTGCCCGTGCCGGCGGGCCGGCGCCTGAGCGACGACGCGCGCCAGTTGCCCGTGCTGGTGGCCGAGTCCCTGCGCCACCTGCTGCACCAGTTCGCCGCCGGCTTCCTCAAGGAGCCGGAGGTCGCCATGCTGGAGCGACTGCGCGTCTGGCCCGAGGCCAGCGACTGGGTGGCCCTGCTGGTGCCACAGCCGGCGCCCGCACCCGTGCCGCCCCCGGCGGAGGAGCCGTCGGCCGACACCCCCGACGCCGACCTCTTTCACGTGTTCGAAGAAGAGGCCGCCGACCTGCTGCCGCGCCTGGGCGGCGCCCTGCGCCAGTGGGTGGCCCGGCCCGACAACAGCAGCGCCCGCGCCGAGGTGCTGCGCAACCTGCACACCCTCAAGGGCAGCGCGCGCCTGGCCGGCGCCATGGGCCTGGGCGACATGGCGCACCAGATGGAAAGCGCCGCCGAGGCGGTGGTGCCTGGCGCCAGCGAGGCCGATGCCCTGCGCGACCTGCAAGCGCGTTTTGATGCCCTGAGCCTGCGGCTGGACAGCCTGCGCGAGGGGGCGCCCGAAACCGGGGCCAGCGTCCCCGACACCGCAGAACCTGCCGACGAGCCAGCGCCAGCCCCCTCACCCGTGACACCCGTGTCCGACGCGGAGCCGGCCAGTGCCCAGGGCGTGTTGGCCCCGCGCGTGCCCACGCCGCGCGTGAGCAGTGCCGCCGCCAGCACGGTGCGTGTGCGCCCCGATCTGCTCGATCGGCTCATGAACCAGGTAGGCGACGTGATGCTCACGCGCTCGCGCATGGAAGACGAGCTGCACACCCTGCGTGCCTCGCTGCAAGACCTCACCGGCAACCTGGCCCGCTTGCGCCAGCAACTGCGCGACCTGGAGCTGCAGACCGAGTCGCAATTGCAGTCGCGCCAGGCGCATCAGCTGCAGGCCGGCCGCGCGGCCGATGCGTCTTTCGACCCGTTGGAGTTCGACCGCTACACCCGCGTGCAGGAGCTGACCCGCATCATGGCCGAGTCGGTCAACGACGTGGCCACGGTGCAGCGCAACCTGCAGCGCGCGGTGGACGTGACCGAGGACGGCCTGGTGGCCCAGGGCCGCCAGAGCCGCGAGCTGCAGCGCGACTTGCTGCGCACCCGCATGGTGGACTTCGACACCGTGGCCGAACGCCTGCACCGCGTGGTGCGCCAGGCGGCGCAGGAAAGCGGCAAACAGGTGCGGCTGGAGGTGTCGGGCGCGCAGATTGAAATGGACCGCAGCGTGCTCGAACGCATGGTGCCCGCTTTTGAGCACCTGCTGCGCAACGCCGTGGTACACGGCATCGAGGCGCCCGCACAGCGCAGCGCTGCCGGCAAACCGGCCGAAGGCCTGATTGGCCTGGCGCTGAGCCAGGAAGGCAACGACGTGAGCCTGGTGTTCAGCGACGACGGTGCCGGGCTGGACCTGCAGCGCGTGCGCGACAAGGCGGTGGCCCTGGGCCGTCTGGACGCGGCATCGGTGGCCGATGTGGCCACGCTGACCCAGCTGGTGTTCGAGCCCGGCCTGAGCACCGTGACCGAGGTGTCCGAACTCGCTGGCCGAGGCATTGGTCTGGACGTGGTGCGCAACGAGGTCTTGTCGTTGGGCGGCCGCATCGAGGTGGCCACGGAGGCCGGGTGCGGTTCGCGCTTCACACTGCTGCTGCCGCTGACCACCGCTGTCACCCAGGTGCTGTTGCTGCGCGCGGGCGAGTTCACTTTCGGTGTGCCGGCCGCGCTGGTGGAACAGGTGCACCGGCTGGACGGTGCCATTGTGCGCGCCTCGGGCCCGGTGGGGCAGCTCGCGCCGCAGGGCAACGACTTGCCGCTGTACTGGGCCGGTGCCTTGCTGGAGCAGTCGGTGGCCAGCCGCGAGTCGGGCAAGCTGGCGCCCGTGCTGCAGCTGCGCAGCGCCACCCAGCGGGTGCTGCTGCACGTGGATGAGGTGCTGGGCAACCAGGAAGTCGTGGTCAAACACCTGGGGCCACAGCTCTCGCGCCTGCCCGGCGTGGCCGGCATGACGGTCCTGGCCTCGGGCGCGGTGGCCCTGATCTACAACCCGGTGGCGCTGGCCGCCGTGTACGGTGCCAGCACACTGGCCTGGTTGCGCCAGGCCGGCGAACGTGCGGCCCGCCAGCCGGTGCCCACCACGCCGCTGGTGCTGGTGGTGGACGATTCCATCACCGTGCGCCGCGTCACCCAGCGCCTGCTGCAGCGCGAAGGCTACCGCGTGGCGCTGGCCATCGACGGCACCCAGGCGCTGGAGCGCATGCGCGACGAGTTGCCGGTGGCAGTGCTCAGCGACATCGAAATGCCCGGCATGGACGGCTTCGAGCTGGTGCAGCAGATGCGCGCCGACCCGCAGCTGCGGGCCTTGCCGGTGATCATGATCACCTCGCGCATTGCCGACAAACACCGCGAACACGCGCGCCAGCTGGGTGTGGACCACTACCTCGGCAAGCCTTACGCCGAGGAGACGCTGCTGGCCCTGGTGGCCGGTTACGCGCGTCTGGGTGTGCCGCGCTGAGATGCCCATGGCACTTCACCTGCCCACGCTGCTGGTCGCATTGTTCGTGACCAGTGGCGTGATGGCGGCTTCCGTGTTGACCGTGGCCTGGCGTGGCCAGGTGCATCGCGGCCTGGCGCTGTGGGGTTGGGGTTTGATGTGCAACGCCCTGACCTACCCGGTGTTTGGCTTGCGGGTGCTGGGCTGGCCGGCCCTGTCCATTGTCGGCGTCAACCTGTTTGCAGCGCTGGCGCTGGCCTGCCTCGTCCTGGCAGTGACGGCTTTTCGGCGCGAACAGGCGCGGCCACTGCCCGGGCCCGTGCTTTGGGGCGTGGTGGTGCTCAATGTGCTGGTGGCCGCTGCGCTGCAACACGACGACCACTGGCGCAACATCCTGGTGGCGGGTGTGCAGAGCGTGCTGGCCGGTTTGCTGTTGCGCCAGGCCTGGACCCCGGGATGGAAGGACCGCCACCTGACCGGCCAACTGGTGGTCATGGTGGCCGCTGCACTGCTGTTCGTGTCGCTGCTGGTGCGTACCGGCTTCATGGTGGCCCAGTCGGACTGGGACGGCCGCTACAAGGTGCCCGAAGGTGTCCAGATCTGGACCTTTTTTCTGGTCCTGACCCTGTTGCTGCTCAGCAGCATGGGCTTTGTTCTGATGCAGATGGAGCACGCGCTGTCGCAACAGCACAACCTGGCCACCCACGACGGGCTGACCGGTGTGCACAACCGGCTGGCCCTGATGGAGGCGCTGGCGCGCGACGCCGCCCAGGCCCGGCGCAGCAACACACCGCTGGCGGTGCTGATGGTGGACATCGACCATTTCAAGGCGGTGAACGACCAGCACGGTCACCTGGCTGGCGATGCCGTGCTGCGTGAGGTGGCGCAGCGTGCCCAACGGCGTTTGCGGCATGCCGATTTGCTGGCGCGCTATGGGGGCGAGGAGTTTGTGGCATTGCTGCCGCTCACGGACGCACAGGGCGCGGTGGCGGTGGCCGAGGACATCCGCCAGGCCATTGCCGTGCGGCCTTGTGTGGTGCACGGCGTGCCCATCCCCGTGGCGGTGAGCATAGGCGTGTGCGCGGCCGTGCCAGGCGCTGGCGCAGAAGGGGTGGAAGCGCTGCTCGCGGCCAGCGACCAGGCCTTGTACGAGGCCAAGCACCAGGGGCGCAACCGGGTGGTGCTCGCTTGATCGCTCCGGTCAGCCCGCCGTGGGTGTGGCCAAAGGCGGCTCGCGGTAGATCAAGACCTTGAGGGCGCGTTCGGGGTCGGTGTCGGCGAACGCCGCCGGGTTGGGCAAGCGTTGTTCGAAGGTCAGCCCGGGCGCGTGGTCCCGCACCAGCCCATGCAGAAAATCGCTGCCCATCTCGGGCGCGTTCAGGCACAACATGGCGCGTCCGCCGGGGGGCAGCAGATCGGGCAGGCGGCGCAGCAGGCGCGCGTAGTCCTTGGTGGCCACGAAGCTGCCCTTCTGGTAGCTGGGCGGGTCCACCACCACGATGTCGTAAGGGCCGCCGCGCGTGAGCTTGCCCCAGCTCTTGAAGATGTCGTGCGGCAGGAAGCGGGCGCGGCCGGCCAGGCCGTTGAGCGCGTGGTTCTGCTGCCCGGTGGCCAGTGCGCCCGAGGCCATGTCCACGTTGAGCACGCTGCGCGCGCCGCCCTGCAGCGCGGCGACCGAGAAAGCACAGGTGTAGGCGAACAGGTTGAGCACCTTGGCGCCGAGGGCTTGCTCGCGCAGCCAGCGCCGGCCCTCGGCCATGTCGAGGAACAGGCCGTGGTTCTGGCCGCGCAGCAGGTGCATCCGGTAGCGTGCGCCGGCTTCGGTGACCTCATGGGGTTCGGGCACGGCGCCGCAGAGTAACCGGGTTTCGGTGCGGGTCGGTTGGCGCAGCTGCAGTACCAGGTTCAAGGTTTCACCAGGTGCGATGGCGTGCCAGCGGTCGCTCATTGCAGCCTGCAAGGTGGCAATGGCCTGTTCGTCCAGGTCGCCGAAGCAGGTGAGCAGCCATGCCGGGGGGTAGGCGTCCAGCGTCCAGTGCTCCAGGCCGGGGAACAGCCCGCCGCGGCCGTGGAAAACGCGCTGCGCGTCGGTGGGCCGCGTCAACTGCGCGATGGTGTCGAGCAGGGCTTGCATCAGGGGGCGGGGAGGGGCGGCAGCCCATGGCGGCGGCGTGCCTGCTCGCAGGCGGCGCTGCCTTCCTCGAACTCGCGGCAGGGGTTGGGCCGCCACTCGTAAATGCCACAGCCCACCTGCGCGCCGATGCGGCCCGACAGCGCCGCGCAGCGCGGGCGCGCGTGGTCGGTGCCGCGCATGCGCCGCAGGCTGTCGGTCACCGGCACACACAGGCC
>CAYUAH010000256.1:0-4880 GCA_964442375.1 uncultured Hydrogenophaga sp.
ACCGCTACCGCAAGGACGGCGCCATCAGCGCCCACCCGCCCTCCAACATCCCCTTCCTGGCCCTGGGCGCGTGGATTCTGACGGTGGGCTGGTTCGGCTTCAACGTGATGAGCGCGCAGACGGTAGACAAGATCTCCGGCCTGGTGGCGGTCAACTCGCTGATGGCCATGGTGGGCGGCACGCTGGCCGCCCTGGTGCTGGGCAAGAACGACCCCGGCTTCGTGCACAACGGTCCGCTGGCCGGCTTGGTGGCCGTGTGCGCCGGCTCCGATCTGATGCACCCGCTGGGTGCGCTGGTGGTGGGCGTGGTGGCCGGCGCCCTGTTCGTGAGCCTGTTCACCCTGACACAGAACCGCTGGAAGATCGACGACGTGCTGGGGGTGTGGCCACTGCACGGCCTGTGTGGCGCCTGGGGCGGCATCGCGGCCGGCATCTTTGGGCAAAAAGCCCTGGGCGGGCTGGGCGGCGTCAGCTTCTCCGCCCAGCTGCTGGGCACCCTGATGGGTGTGGTCTGGGCCCTGGCCTGCGGCTTCGTGGTCTACGGCCTCATCAAACGCCTGATGGGGCTGCGCATGAGCCAGGAGGAAGAATTCGACGGCGCTGACCTGAGCATCCACCGCATCCGCGCCACGCCAGAGCGGGAAGCCAACTGGTGAGGCCGACCGCTCAGGCCGACAACTGCGCCAACCAGGGCGCGGCCTGCGCGATCTCCAGGCCGTCGCGCCATTCGGGCTGACGCAGGTCGCGCACCAGCTGAACCGCCTGAGCCTGCGGGAACTCGGCAGCGAAGCGGCGCAGGGCGCGGTGCGGTGATGCGTCGGCCCACTTGCACTCGATCAAATGGGTCAGCGTCAGCCCTTCGGCCAGCGCGAAATCCACCTCCGCGCCGTCCTTGGTGCGCACGTAGTGCAGTTGCGCCGGGCGGCCGAAAGCGTCCTGCTGGAACTGCACGTGCTTGAGCAGCATGGCAGCCACCGCGTTCTCGAAACGCGGCCCGTCGCCGCCGCGCACCACGCCGGTGTCGAAGAAATACACCTTGGGACTCTGCAGCAGCGCTCGTGCGACGTTGTGGTGCCAGGGCGGGACCACGAACACGATGAACAGCGCCTGCAGGATGTCCAGGTAACGCTTGAGCGTGGTGGGTGACACCGCCAGATCGCGCGCGATGGACGCGAGCGACAGCGGCGAGCCCACGCGATCGCGCAGCAGCTCGACAAACAGCTTCATGGTGCCGATCTCGTGCACGCGCGAAAACTCCAGCACGTCCTCGCGCACGAGATCGGTGAAGTACTGCTGGCGCCAGCGGTCGGCCTCGAAGGTGGTGGTGGCCAGCGCCGGCTCGGGGAAACCGCCTCGCTCCAGCAGGTGGGTCAAAGCCGCCTCGGCCTCGCCGCCGCGCTGCTCCACCCACTCGCGCGCCGACAAGGGATGCAGGCGCCACGCAAGGTAGCGGCCCGCCAGCGACTCGCCGCTTTGCCGGAACGTGTCCATGCGAGCGCTGCCCGTCACCAGCACGCGCTGCCCGGCCGGTCGGCCGTCTGCCACCCCCTTGAGCCAGGTTTTCCAGCCGGGCATCTTGTGGATTTCGTCGAACACCAGCAACGGCGCTCGCGGGCTCCAGCTCTGGCGCTCCAGCACGCCTCGGTCGGGCAACACGTCCCAGTTCAGGTACTGCGCACCGGGCCAGGTCTGCATCAGTTGCCGGGCCAGCGTGGTCTTGCCGACCTGGCGCGGGCCGGTCAGCACCACCAGCTTGCGGGTCAGATCGTTCAGGATACGGGTGTCGAGGTAACGCTCCATGCGACTATTTTATTAAGTGCTGGAAAAAAGTCGCGACTTTATTCCAAAATACAAGCTTTTAGTCGAAAAAAGCCCACGGGCAAGTCCGGCCGCTCAAGCCCCCTGCCCGGCGTCGGCCACGTGGGCCCAGCCGGGCACGGTCACAAAGTAGCGCGTCGCCTTGCCCTGGCCACGGACAAACAACAAGCCCTGCTCGACCAGGTGGGCCATGTCGCGCGTGGCCGTGGCCTTGGAAGCGCCGGTCAGCTTCATGTACTTTTCTGCGTTGAGTCCGCCCAGAAAGCCACCATCGCCCGCATCGAGCAGGCGTTGCACCACCTTGTGCTGGCGGGCATTGAGCGTCACCGCACCGTGCGCCACCCAGAACCGTGAGCGCTGCTGGGCCGCGTCCAGCAGCCCGCAGGCATGCTGGCAAGCCGCCACCAGCTGTCGCACGAACCACATCACCCAAGGTGACACGTCGGTGCTGCCACCATGCTGGGCCTGCTGCAGGGCGGCGTAATAGGCCTTTCGCTCCGCCAGCAACTGCCTGGACAGGCTGATGAAACGCACGGGGCTGCCGGCGTCCCGCGCCAGCACCAGATCCACGACAGCGCGACCGATGCGCCCGTTGCCATCTTCAAACGGGTGTATGGACTCGAACCACAGGTGGGCGATGGCGGCACGCACCAAACCGTCCTGATGCGCAGCGTCTGCTTTCGCCGCCCCGTTGTGTGCCACCCAGGCCAGCAGACGCCGCATTTCCTTGACCACCTGGGCCGAGGGCGGTGCCGTGTAGTGCACCACTTCGCGCCCCGGCAAGCCACTGACAATCTGCATGGCACCGCCATGGTCGCGGTACTGGCCTACGCGGATGCGGCTCATGCCGCTGTATCCGGTGGGGAAAAGCGCCGCATGCCAGCGGCACAGCCGTGCCTCGTCCAGAGGCTCGGCATGGTGACGGGTCGCGTCGTCGAGCATCGCAAGCAAGCCCTCCACACGCTCATCTCTCGGCGCTTGCTGGCCGTCATCCAAGCCCAGCCGACGCATCACGGATGAACGCACCGAGGCCGGGCTGAGCGATTCCCCTTCAATGGCTGAGGTGGCCAGTGCCTCCTGTTGCCATGCGTCTTGCTCGGCGGATGCCGTCGGGTCCAGACCGGCAGCGCCAAAAGCACCACGCACCCGCCCCAGCCATTCGCGCGCTTGCAGCAGCAAAGGCCACAAGGCCGGATCGTCGGCCCGCAAGTCGGGCCAAGCGGGCAGTTGCCAGATCAACAGAGGGCGCGGGGTGCTCATGAGCCGTATTTTATTGAATACAGCTCATAAATTGAGCCGTATTTTCAAAATACGGCTCAACGCACCATCAGCAGCCCAGAAACAGCCGAAATCGCATCAGTTCCTCGTCGAGCGCGCGCCCGAAGGCGGGATCCTGCGGGCGCCCATCGACAAAACCCAGCTCATGCCGCAGCCCACCGCCTTCCACGCGCAGGTTGGCCCAGCCCACCACCTGTTCGCCCCACAGCAGCGGCAAGGCGTAGTGGCCCATGGTGCGCTGGGGGGCGGGCAGGTAGGCCTCGAAGCGGTAGGCCCAGCCCCACAGCAGCTCGAAGCGCCGGCGGTCCCAGACCACAGGGTCGAACGGGGCCAACAGGCGCACCACCGCCTCGGGGCGGTGGCGGCGCGAGGCCGGGTTTTCGTCGGCCGGCCAATACCAGTCCACGCCGTCCACCCGCGCATGGCCGTAACGGCTGGCCGCCGCCTTGACCACGGCGCGGGACTCGGTCATCAGTTGGGGCGCGCCGTAGCGCAACAGCGTCACGAGGTAGCCCAGGCTGGCGGCGGGCAGCGGCGCGTAGAGGTGCACGATGTGGTCCACCAAGGCCTCGGCGCGGGCTTGGGCGCTGGCCGGGCTCTCGTCCTGCGGCGGGTGCTCCACCAACTCGTAGACCCGCGTGCCGGATTCACGTCGGCGCACGCGCAGCCAACCGTGGCGGTGCATCTCCTCCAGTAGCCGCGTGCTGGCGTTCAGGTCGCCGCCCCAGTAGCCGGCCACGCGGCCATGGTGGGCAAAGGCCTCCCCCACCTCGCGCGGGTGCACGGCGCCGCGTTCGCGCACAAAGGCCAGCAGCTCGCGGGCACGGCGGGTGGCGGCGGCGTCCCAGGCGCGGCGTGGCGTGCGGGGGTGCAGCAGGGCCGTCCACTCGCGCGGCACGAAGCCGTAGTTGACGAAGGCTTCTTCCTCGATGGCCAGACGCTCGTAGCGGCGCTCCAGATCGCCGGCGCGGTAGTCCTTGACGCGCTGGAACAGGATGAGGTCTTGCGCGCGGGCCGGTGCCCGCATGGGGTCGGCCTGCACAAAGCCCAGCCGCCTGATGGCGGCGGGCAGCGTGGTGGGCTTGAACAGGCTGCGCGCGATGGCGTGGCAGCGCAAGTGCTCCAGCGTCACGGCCACAGCAGCCTCCATTCAGCCTTGGTTTCGGCGTGCCTGCGCGCGCCGGACCTGGCGGCTTTGACGGCTTTTGGCCAGCGCATCGTCACGGGTCTGGCGGCGTTTTCGGATGCGGGTGGACACCAGCTTGGCAACGCCAAAGGCGACCGCAAAACCAAGCACCGCCACCATCACACCCACGGTGTTGGCGTCCATCACTCCACCCGCGTCACACGGTTGGGCTTGAAGCCGAGGTCGGCGGCCTTGCCCTTGCGGCCGCGCGCGGCGCGGGCGTTGTTGAGGCTGCGGATTTCCAGCGTCTCGTCGCGCTCTTTGCCGCCGCGGCCAATGCCCTCGATCTTGACGCTGCGGGTGTAGGCCGCCGCACCAGCCAGCGTGTCCTTGGCCTCCAGGTCGATCAGCATCAGGCCGCGCCCGCCTTTTTCCATCTGCTTGAGTTCGCTGATCTCAAAGGTGAGGATGCGCCCGCCGGTGGAGGCGCAGGCCACGTGGGTGGCGGGCGCGAGTGCCTGGCCGCCGCTGGTGAAGGCCGCATGGGACGGCGCGCAGATCGTCTCGCCCTCGCCCAGGTTGAGGAAGGCCTTGCCACCCTTCTGGCGCGAGACCATGTTCTCCACCGTGGCGATGAAGCCGTAGCCGCCCGAGCCGC
>CAYUAH010000257.1:0-4870 GCA_964442375.1 uncultured Hydrogenophaga sp.
GCATGGACACTCCTTTTGGATTGAACACCCGCCCCCGGCGTCAGACGGGGTGCGGTAAGGGAAAGCCGCCCCCGGCGTCAGACGGGGTGCAGCAAGGGAAAGCCCATGATTCTAACCAATTTTGAGACGATTGGAAAATGAGCAGACCCGCAGCGGGTCAATCCGCACCACGGTCGAGCTCGCTGCGCAGCCGGGGATAGCGCACATGATCGATGAATGCCTGGGTCTTGGCCGAGGGCCTGGGCGTCACCAGGCTCAGCAGCAGGATGACGACAAAACCCACTGGCACACCGAACAGCCCGGCTGAAATGGGCTGTATGCCCCACCAGAGTTCGATGGGCCCTGTGACCCCAAAGACGCTGCGCAGCCAGGGCTGGGTGGTGACCATGTAATAAAAGCTCACACCCAGACCAGCCACCATACCGACCGAGGCCGCGATGCCGGTGGCACGCCGCCAGAAGATGCCCAGCACCAGCGCGGGGAAAAAGGCCGACGCCGCGATGGAGAAGGCCGCCGACACCAGGAACAGGATGTCGGCCGGCTTCTGGGCTGCCACATAGGCTGCAGACAGGGCCACGATGAGCAGCAGCACCTTGGAGATGGTGACCCGCCGAGCGGTGGAGGCGCTGGGGTCGATCATCTTGTAGTACAGGTCGTGCGACAGCGAGCTGGCGATGGTCAGCAGCAGGCCGTCGGCGGTGGACAGCGCGGCTGCCAGGCCACCGGCCGCCACCAGGCCGGAAATCACATAGGGCAGGCCCGCAATTTCGGGCATGGCCAAGACCACGATGTCGCCGCCAATGGTGATTTCGTTGAGCTGCAGCAGGCCGTCACGGTTCACATCGGTGATGGACAGCAGCGCCGGGTCCACCTTGTTCCAGGCCGCCACCCAGCCCGGCAGTTCCTCGAACGGCATGCCCACCATCACGTTGAAGACCTCGAACTTGACCAGCACGGCCAAGGCGGGCGCCGTGAAGTACAACAACACGATGAAAACCAGCGACCAGGTGACCGAGGCCCGGGCCTGGCGCACGCTGGGAACGGTGTAGTAGCGCATGAGGATGTGGGGCAAGGCGGCGGTGCCCACCATCAGGCAGAACACCAGCGCCAGAAAGTTGCGCCGCGAATGTTCGAAGTCCAGACGCTCCTGTGGTGCGCCTTGCGGGTCGCCCGCGTACTGCTGGGCATGGGGGGGCATGCCATTGAGTGGCAGTGATTTGTCCTGCGCTGCCGCCAGCTCGCGCTGCCACAGAGCACGCGCCGAATTGGCGTCCGAGGGCAATGCGGCCAATGCCCGCTCGGCCGCCGCCACCTCGACCAGATCGCCGTCGCGGTTGCGCAGTTGGGTCAGGCGCGCCTCCATGCGCGCCTTGTCGGCCGCCAGCGCAGCGCCGGGGTTTTGCAGCTTGTCGGTGAGTGCCTGCGCCTTGGCTTCGAACAGTTGGCGCACCTCGATTTCCTTGGGGTCGGAGACCAGCACGGTCTCCCGCGCCGACACCTTTTCCAACTGGTAGCCATAGGCGATCTGCGGCACCGGCACACCGGTCTGCTTGACCGAGAGCCACACCACCGGCAACAGATAGGCCACGATCAACACCACGTACTGGGCCACCTGGGTCCAGGTCACGGCCCGCATGCCGCCCAGAAAGGAGCAGACCAGGATGCCACCCAGCCCCAGGAAGACGCCCAGCTCGAAGGCCACACCCATCAGGTGCGAGGTGATCAGGCCCACGCCATAGATCTGCGCCACCACATAGATGAAAGAGCACAGGATGGCGGCACAGATGCCCACCAGGCGCGGCACGTTGCCGCCGTAACGCTCGCCCAGAAAGTCGGGGATGGTGAACTGGCCGAACTTGCGCAGATAAGGCGCCAGCAGCAAAGCCACCAGGCAATAGCCACCCGTCCATCCCATGATGAAGGCCAGACCGTTGTAGCCCGTCAGGTACAAGGTGCCGGCCAAGCCGATGAAGGAGGCAGCGGACATCCAGTCCGCCCCGGTGGCCATGCCGTTGTACATGGCCGGCACACGCCGGCCGGCCACGTAGTATTCGGTCGCGTCCGTGGTGCGGCTCAGGATGCCTATGCCCGCATACAGCGCGATGGTGGAAAACAGGAAGATGAAGCCGATCCAGTTGCGCGGCAGCCCCATCTGCTCCAGGAGCGCCAACAACACCACAAACACCAGGAAACCGACGGTGTACCAGGCGTACACCTTGTTGAGCTGCCGTTTGAACAGGCGTCCGGCTGCCTGTTCACCCGTTGTCGGACCGCTGCCCACCGCCTACTCCTGCGCTTCGGCAACGCCGTGGGCGATGTCGGCGCGGTTCATGTACCAGGCGTACCCACCCACGATGAGCACGTAGACCATCAAGGCCCCTTGTGCCGCCATCCAGAAGCTGAAGGGCCAGCCAAAAAAGGCAAAACTCAGCTCGCGGGCGAAAAAGCTGACCACAAAGGTCACCACAAACCAGACGGCCAACAACGCGACCGTGACGACGAGGTTCTTGCGCCAATAGCGCCTGAGCAGATCGGTTTGGGCCAAGGGTGTTGTCTCCGACATCAGCGTGCCATCGCGCTGTTCATGTGACCAAGCGTAACGCATGGGCGACCCCTGCCGCCCAGCTCACCGGCACGAAACGACGCCAACATCCAGACAAAGCCATACCTTGCCCGCAGTGGCAGCCAGCCACAACAGGCACAGCAGCACCGCTGCAATGGCGCCCTGGCGCCGGGCTGGCAAACCAGACGGCCCCCATCGGGCCACCAACCCAACAACGGGGCTGCTCACCACGCGCAGCAGCCCGTACATCAGGTTGCCTTCGCGTCGGGCCCCTACCAGCAGCGCCAGCACCCACTGCCCCACCAGCGCCAGCAAGGCCACCTCCGCCCACAGTTTGACCAACACCAGCAACGTGAGCATCTTCTTTGACCCTTTCCATGCGAACGGTCATTGTCTGCCCATCGCCTGCGCCGGGCGGACACGCAACGCTCCTAAACCAACAAACACCGTAAAAAGCAAGGGTTAATACGTATGCGCACGGCCCCCAGTCACCGAAGGACCTACACTTGAGTCAGGGTAAACCCTAGGTTTCGTGCACAAGCACAGACCAACCCCCTGGGCGTCCCTGGTCACAAGCCGGTCGCCCACCCACAGAAGGAAACACCATGTCATACGTTGAAACGCTCGTTGCCGTTGTGGCAGAAACCCTGGCCCGCATCGCGCGTCTGCGCCTGAATCCCGGCCTGCTCGGATCCTGAACGCCGCGCCAAAATGAAAAAACCCCGATGGCTGAGGCCACCGGGGTTGACGGCGGGCCAAAGGCCCATGCCGTCGGGTCTTGGCTGGCGGAGTTGGATGTCACACCTGCCATGGGGCAATGGATTGCCCCTGAGAACCACCGGCAATGCAGCCGAACTGCGCTGCGGGTGGGTGCCCGCTTCGCAGCAGACAGCCCAAGCTTAGCGGCAACCCAGCTCAAAGCCCCAGTTCATTTTTTCAATCGGACCGGGGCCATCCATACCCTGGGCAAAACCGCATTTTATATATCCGTTCTTAACTTAAAAATTGCTTTTAAATTCTTGACGAGACATTTGACAGGCACTAAGATTCGCCCCGCTTGCCCAATCTAGGGTAAACCCGCGACCGCTGCCGAACCCGGCTAAGTTGGCTCCCAGGTCAGACCAGACCTTTCCAGAGCCGATGGCGACCCCCTTACAAGTCCTCTCCGCTGCGCTGGTCGCGTCGGATGGGCACAGACAAGGAGCGTGCTAGTGACAGCGCAACCATCCTGGCCCCGTGCCGCCATGAACAGCCTGCGAACCTTCGCAGACGACGTGACACGAGGCTTTTTTGACATCACCCACAATGGCCTGGCTTTGCTGGGCATGGTGCTGGCCGTCGCCCTGATGACGCTCTCCTTCCGCGTCGACCTGCGCGATGCGGCCGAAGAAAAGCTGCTCGGCTGGCTGCTGGAGCGCCAGAGCGGCGGCGTGATCGCGCTGACCGCCGACCCGACGGCCGTCGAACGCGCCACAGCCATGCACACCCACGAGCTCCCTGCCGAGCAAGCCAAGGTGGCGCTGTGGCTCAGTCGCAAGTACCGCGTGGCCCCCGAACCCCTGGGCGCTCTGGTGGCCGAAGCCTTCGAACTCGGCAAGAAGATCAAACTCGAACCCAGCCTGTTGCTGGCTGTCATGGCAGTGGAGTCCAGCTTCAATCCGTTCGCTCAAAGTGCCGTCGGCGCGCAAGGCCTGATGCAGGTGATGACCCGTGTACACACCGACAAATACGCGGGCTTCGGCGGCAAGCTCGCGGCTTTCGACCCGGTGACCAACCTGCGTGTGGGCGCCCAGGTGCTCAGCGAGTACGTGCGCCTGAGCGGCTCGGTCGAAGGCGGCCTGCGCCTGTATGTGGGTGCGGTCAGCAGCGACGGCGGCGACTACATCGACAAGGTGCTGGCAGAAACCCAGCGCATCCAGAGCGTGGCGCTCGGTCGCCCTGCCCCGCCACCAGCCCGCGCTCAACCCCGCAGCCCGGACAGCCTCGATGTCGCTCCGGCCGCCCCGCTGCCCACCCGCACTGACGCAGAAGCGGCTGCACGCGTGACCGAGACCCTCACCAAATCCTGAGCAAGTCCTGGCCTTTGGGGGCCCGCCTGCCTGATAAACTCACGCCCGTGCGCAACTGGCGATAGGCCGGCGGTTCCCACCCGCCGTGCTGACGTGGGCCACCACTGGGAAGCGCACCACCTGCGGGCCAACTGGCCTCCGGTGTTCAGCCGTTCGCCTGGGCAGCCCCTGTCGGCCCCTTCTGTTGCCGCACAGGGAATCATCTCGCCTGACTGCCACACCATGTACGACCGCAACA
>CAYUAH010000258.1:0-4860 GCA_964442375.1 uncultured Hydrogenophaga sp.
CCGCCACCGAGATGCCGGCCTCGGCCGGCGAGCAGGGGCCGGGCGAGATCACCAGCCGGTCGGGCGCGCGCTCGGCAATGCCCTCGAGCGTGATCTCGTCGTTGCGGAACACTTCGACCTCGGCGCCCAGTTCACCAAAGTACTGGACGATGTTGAAGGTGAAGGAGTCGTAGTTGTCGACCATCAGGAGTTTGATCTTCTTCGCCATGGTCTTCACTCCAGCCCTTCTTCCACCAGTTCGGCCGCGCGCAACAGAGCGCGCGCCTTGTGCTCGGTTTCCCTCCATTCCATCTCGGGCACCGAGTCCGCCACCACGCCGGCTGCGGCCTGCACGTACAGCATCTGGTCCTTGACGATGCCGGTGCGGATGGCGATGGCCACGTCCATGTCGCCGGCGTAGCTCAGGTAGCCGCAGGCGCCGCCGTACAGGCCGCGCTTGCTGGGCTCCAGCTGGTCGATCAGCTCCATGGCGTGCACCTTGGGCGCGCCGGTCAGGGTGCCGGCCGGGAAGGTGGCCTTGAGCACGTCCATGCTGGTCATGCCTTCGTTCAGGATGCCTTCGACGTTGCTCACCAGGTGCATCACGTGGCTGTAGCGCTCCACCGCGAAGGCCTCGGTCACCTTGACGCTGCCGATTTGCGCGATACGGCCGATGTCGTTGCGCGCCAGGTCGATCAGCATCACGTGCTCGGCGCGTTCCTTGGGATCGTTCACCAACTCCACCTCGGTGGCCTTGTCCAGCTCGGGCGTGGCGCCACGCGGGCGGGTGCCCGCCAGCGGGCGGATGGTGACCTTCTGCCCCTCGGGCGTGTTCTCCTGCCGCACCAGGATTTCGGGCGAAGCCCCCACCACGTGAAAATCCCCGAAGTGGTAGTAGTACATGTAGGGCGAGGGGTTGAGCGAGCGCAGCGCGCGGTACAGGCTCAGCGGGCTTTCGGTGTAGCGCTTCTTGAGGCGCTGGCCCACCTGCACCTGCATGAAGTCGCCGGCCGCGATCAGCTCTTTGGAGCGGTCCACGGCCTTGATGTAGTCGGCCTTGGCGAATTCACGCTCGACGGCGTAGCCCTGAGTGGGCTTGACCACGGGTGCGGCCACCGAGTACTTGAGCGACTCTTTCAGCTCACGCAGGCGCTTCTTGGCGTTGGCATAGGCCTCGGGCTGGGCCGGGTCGGCGTAGACGATGAGGTAGAGCTTGCCCGAGAGGTTGTCGATGACGGCCAGTTCCTCGCACTGCAGCAGCAAGATGTCGGGACAACCCAGGGTGTCGGGCGGGCAGCTGGCTTCGAGCTTTTTCTCGATGTAGCGCACCGCGTCGTAGCCAAAGTAGCCGGCCAGGCCACCGCAGAAACGCGGCAAGCCGGGGCGCAGCGCCACCTTGAAACGCTGCTGGTAGGCGGCGATGAAGTCCAGCGGGTTGCCCTGGTTCGTCTCCACCACCTGCCCATCGCGCACCACCTCGGTCTTGGCGGCGGCGCCAAAACCGCTGGCGCGCAGCAGCGTGCGTGCCGGCAGGCCGATGAAGCTGTAGCGACCAAAGCGTTCGCCACCCACCACAGACTCCAGCAAAAAGCTGTGCTTGCCGCCGTCCTTGGAAAAGGCCAGCTTGAGGTAGAGCGAGAGCGGGGTTTCGAGGTCCGCAAAGGCCTCGGCCATCAGCGGGATGCGGTTGTAGCCCTGTTGTGCCAGGCTCTTGAATTCGAGTTCGGTGATCACGGGGAGAGCCTCCTGCAGCTCAGGCCCTGCGTGGCAGGGCGTTCATTCGGTTTTGTGCACCCAGAGCAGGTGCGAGGGTGGCGCGGGCAGCATCACGGGGCCGCGCCGGAAACATACGCAGACTTTATGGCTTGCGCCAAGGCCAAGCTCCCCGGCTCCCTTGCGGAGCCCGACAGGCGGTGGCGGTGCTGCGTTGAATGAACATGCCCGCAAGTGTAGCAAAGCCGGCAAGGGGTGGCGCCGTTGCAACGCCCGTCAAGACCCCAACTCGTCCAGCAAGGCCTGAGCGGCAGCTTGCAAGTCAGGCAACGCGTGCTGCACGATGTTCCAGACCGTGACAGGATTGACTGTCGCGTAACCGTGGATCAGTTGATTCCTGAATGCAACGGTCTGCGAAACGTCTGGGATACGGGCGGCCAGGCGTGGATCGAGTTTGGACAACGGATCGCCTGCACTGCCTCGCGCACGTCCCACAGAAAAGCACGCGGGTCACGCTGCATATACAGGCTCGCGATGGCGGTTGATGCTGGCAAGCACATAAGGATTGCGCACCGCGCCCGGCTCCACCAGATCCACCCCTCGGCCCAGCAGCCGCTCCAGTTCCGCCTTCGCGCCGTAGAAGCTCCGTAAATCGGGAGACGCATCCAGCGCGAACTCCACCAGAAAGTCCACATCACTGCTCTCGACCATGAAGTCGTCGCCCCGTGCGGCCGAACCAAACACCTCCAGCCGGCGAATGCGGTAGCGCTGGCAAATGGCCGCGATGGAGGCGCGGTGCTGGGCGATGGCGGGGTGCATGCCTTGAGTGTAGCGAGAGGGTTTTCCTCCTGCCATGCAGAAAGCCTGACAAAACTTGAGATTTTTATGGCCAGGTTTTCGGCACGCGCCTCGATAGCATGGCCGCCCAACCACCACAAGCGGGCTGCATCATGATGCGAACTGTCGAATTCCGGTCCTACAGGCTCAGGCCTGGCACCGGGCCTTCGTTTCATGAACTCATTGCTCATCAATCCGTCAGCCTGATGCGCGGCTGGGGAATGGACGTAGTTGCCTCAAATCCGTCCGCTGACGATCCAGACGCTTATCTGCTGATTCGAGCCTACGACAGCATTGAACATCTGCGGGCATCACAAGAGGCGTTCTACGCCTCGGAGGTTTGGCGCCAGGGCCCTCGCGAAGCTGTGCTGGCATGCATCGATGGCAACATCAACGTGCTGCTTGAACTCTCGGATGCAGCCGTCAATACACTGCGCCAGGACGCGGCAAATTGAGTGCCGCGCACCCAGTGAACAACCCGGTCACATCCCCAGCCACCCTGGCTTTGTGCTCAGAGCACACGTTGGCCACCCATCTGACCATCGGTTTTGAGGTGGTGACAGGCCTATCGCTGCTGCTTGGGTGCGCCACCCACGTGGCGCACAGCGTTCCGCGACATCGCCCCGGTCAGCAACGGCGCACTATCATGGCGGGTTGCCCAGAACGCGCCTGCCCCCGTGAACGCCCCGCTCCACACCACCGCCTCCGACACCGCCATCAGCCCCGCAGATGAGGGCACTTACCTGCGCCAGGCGCTGGGGCAGACCCACATCAGCGTGCGCGGTGCGCGCACCCACAACCTCAAGAACATCGACCTGGACATCCCGCGCAACCAGTTGGTGGTGATCACCGGGCTGTCGGGTTCGGGCAAGTCCAGCCTGGCCTTCGACACCCTCTACGCCGAGGGCCAGCGCCGTTATGTGGAAAGCCTGTCGGCCTACGCGCGGCAGTTCCTGCAGCTGATGGACAAGCCCGACGTGGACCTGATCGAAGGCCTGTCGCCCGCCATCAGCATTGAGCAGAAAGCCACCAGCCACAACCCACGCTCCACCGTGGGCACGGTGACCGAGATCCACGACTACCTGCGCCTGCTGTTCGCCCGCGCCGGCACGCCCCACTGCCCCACCCACGACCTGCCGCTGCAAGCCCAGACCGTGAGCCAGATGGTGGACGCGGCGCTGGCCTTGCCCGAAGACACCAAGCTGATGGTGCTGGCCCCCATCGCGCGTGAACGCAAGGGCGAGTTCGCCGAAGTGTTTGCCGACCTGCAGGCGCAAGGCTATGTGCGCTTTCGCCTCAACGGGCAGACCGTGTCGTTCGAAGACCTGCCCGCGCTCAAGAAGACAGAGAAACACGACATCGACGTGGTGATCGACCGCCTCAAGGTGCGGCCCGAGGTGCAGCAGCGCCTGGCCGAGAGCTTCGAGGCCGCGCTGCGCCTGGCCGACGGCAAGGCCATTGCCCTGGAAATGGACACCGGCCAGGAGCACCTGTTCAGCGCCCGCTTTTCCTGCCCGTTGTGCAGCTACGCGCTGGGCGAGCTGGAGCCGCGCCTGTTCTCCTTCAATTCACCACAAGGCGCCTGCCCGGCCTGCGACGGCCTGGGACACACCGAGGTGTTCGACGCCGAGCGCGTGGTGGCTTTTCCCTCGCTGAGCCTGGCCAGCGGCGCCATCAAGGGCTGGGACCGTCGCAACGCCTACTACTTTGCAATGATCGAAAGCCTGGGCGCGCACTACGGCTTCGACCCCGACACGCCCTTCGAGCAACTGCCCGCGGCGGTGCGCCAGGCGGTGCTCTACGGCTCGGGCGAGGAAGCCATCAAGTTCAGCTACGCCATGGAGTCGGGTGCTTCGGCCGGCAAGAAGGTGAGCAAGAAGCACCCCTTCGAAGGCATCGTGCGCAACTTCGAGCGCCGCTGGCGCGAAACGGATTCGAGCGCCGTGCGCGAGGAGCTGGGCCGCTACCGCAGCACCCAACACTGCCCCGAATGCGATGGCACCCGCTTGCGGCGCGAAGCACGCCATGTGTTCGTGGGCGAAGGCGCGCAGCGCCGCCCCATCTACGCCATCGGCCGCGTGACGCTGGGCGAGGCGCTGGTCTATTTCAATGCGCTGCGCTTGAGCGGCAGCAAGGCCGACATCGCCGACAAGGTGGTGCGCGAGATCGGCCTGCGTCTCAAATTTCTCAACGACGTCGGACTGAACTACCTGAGCCTGGAGCGCAGCGCCGAGACGCTGTCGGGCGGCGAGGCCCAGCGCATCCGCCTGGCCAGCCAGATCGGCAGCGGCCTGACCGGCGTGATGTACGTGCTGGACGAGCCCAGCATCG
>CAYUAH010000259.1:0-4858 GCA_964442375.1 uncultured Hydrogenophaga sp.
AGGCGCAGCTGGTTGGTCTCGATGGACTCGCGCAGCTCGTCGTCGCTGATCTTCAAGTCGGCCACCTTGGGGCCCAGCTCGGGCGTCTTGAGGTGGGCGATCTGGGCGTTGCGCCAGTTTTCCAGCGCCTTGGGGGCGGTGGTGTAGTGGCCGTGGCAATCGATGATCATGGGGCGGCTCCTGGTGTAGTCGTTGATTTCAAGCGGGGTCCATGCCTTGACGGCGCTTGGCAGCGTCCGCCTCGGGCGAGGCCAGGTAGGCCAGCAACTTGCGCACCGCATCGGGCTGCACCGATGTCGCGCACACGCCGGCCGAAAAGGTGGTGGTGACCTGAATCGCAGGCGGCAGCGGACCGACCACGGTGATGCCTTCGAGGTGAATCAGTTCGCTGAGCTGTTGAAAGCCCAGATCGACCTCCCCCTGGGCCACCAGGGAGCCCACCGGCACACCGGGCGGCGGCGTCACGATGCGGGCTTGGACTGCATCGGCAATGCCCCAGCGTTCGAACAATTGGGCCAGGGCCACGCCACTGGGCCCGGTGGAATAACTGAGGCGCGGCGCAGCCAGCACAGCCGCGCGCACGGCGGCCTCGCTGGACAGGTCTGGCGACGGGGCACCAGCGCGCACCGCCACCGACACGCCGGAGCGCACCAGGTCCACCTGGCTGCCGGCGACGATGTGGCCGCTGGCAGTCAGCTTGGCGATGGCGTCCGACGCCAGCACCACGACATCAAACGCCTCGCCTGCGGCCATGCGCTTCGCCGCATCCACACCGCCCACCGACTCGAACACCACCTGTTGGCCCGCGTGTTGGTGGTAGGCATCGGCCAACTCGGCCAGCACCTGGCGGGTGGCCATGGAGGAAATGCCGGACAGGGGCTGGTTCATGGAATGTGCGGGATGAAGTCTTGGTAGGAGCGCCATTGTCGGGATGCGGATCGCGCTTTCCAAGCCCGACGATGCGCTAGCTGCTATCGCATTTCGGCATAATTGATCAAAAGTTATACCAACTAACACATGGACCTCAAACAACTGGAGTATTTTGTGCGGGTGGCCGAGCTGGGCAGCTTCACCCGTGCGGCCACCGCGCTGGGCGTGGCCCAACCCGCACTGAGCCGCCAGGTGCGACTGCTGGAGGTGGAGTTGCGGCAAAACCTGCTGGTGCGCAACGGGCGTGGCGCAACACCCACCGACGCCGGCAAACTGCTGCTGGCCCACGGGCGCGGCATCCTGCACCAGGTGGAGCGTGCCCGGGAAGAACTGGGCCGGGTGCGCGGTGCACTGGCCGGGCGCGTCGCCATCGGACTGCCCACCAGCGTGGCCAAGGTGATGACGGTGCCGCTCACACGCGAATTTCGCCAGCGCCTGCCCGACGCCTCGTTGTCGATCAGCGAAGGCCTGTCGGCCAGCATGCTCGAAGGCCTGCTGACGGGCCGCCTGGACCTGGCGGTGCTCTACAACGCCACGCCCTCGCCCGACATCGAACTCACACCGCTGGTGGAAGAAGACCTCTACCTGATGCAGCCGCCCGGCACGCCGGCACCGCCCGATGGCGTGACGCTGCGCGAGCTGTCGGCACTGCCGCTGGTGATCCCGAGCCGACCCAACGCCATCCGCATGCTGGTGGAAACCGAGCTGGCCAACATCGGCTGCAGGCCGCACATCGCGCTCGAAATCGACGGTGTCTCGGCCATTCTCGACCTGGTGGCCGACGGGGCCGGCAACGCCGTGCTCTCGCGCAATGCGGCGCGCACCTCCGCCCACGCCGATACGCTGGTGCTGAGCCGGGTGCACTCACCCCGGCTGCGCACCCGGCTGAGCGTGGCCATCAGCGCGCAGCGGCCCACGACCCTGACACAGCAGGCCATGCGGGAGTTGATCGAGCAGCTGGGGCCACGCCTGCTGGGCTGACCGCCCCGCTCAAGTGCCGAGAAACTGCGCCGTGAAATCGACCGCGAAGGCTTCGCGCCCGCTGACCACCAGGGTGGCGTTGAAACGCGTGAGTGGCCCACCGCCCGGTGCCAGCGCCAGCGTTGAGCGGCGCGGCTCAAAAACCACGTCCATCGCCTCGGACTGCTCGCGCACCACCGACAGTTCGTGGTCCCATTCGCCACCATCGTCCAGGGCCATGGACTCGGACGCACCATGTGCAGCACCCCAGCGGTGGCACCAGGCCAGCACCTGCACCAGCTCAGCCTGCAGCGCGGGCCAGCGCGCCTCGCTGACCGACGCCATGGCCTCAAACGCGCTCACACCCTCCGTGGATTCGTGGGTGTCGAAAATCAGGTAGGTCAACATCTCACGCCTCGTTCAGATCGGCCGGCCACAACAAACGAACACCGGTGCGCGCCGCCAACGCGTCCACGTCATCCATGCTGTCCACATCGACGCGGTAGTGGCTGTTGGGCGTTGCCCAGCGATACACCTGTTCGGGGTGTGCGGCCTGCCACTGCTGCCCTCCCATGCCCGGCCCGCCTGCCAGCATCGCGCCCGCCACGTCGGGGGTGAACACCACCGGGTTGCCCGGCAAACCGTCCACCACCGGCCGCACCAGCTGCGTGCCCACTGGCCGCGCCGCAAACGCGTCGAGCAGGTCGCGGATGTCCTGCGCGGTGAGCAAAGGCTGATCGGCCAATGCCACCAACACGGCCTGGGTGTCGGTCGGCAAAGCCAACAAGCCCAGATGCAGCGACGACGTCTGCCCCTGATCGGGTGCGGGGTGGTGGAGCAGGCACACCGGCAGGTCCTCAAGCACCCGGGCAATGCGGTCGGCGTGGTGCCCCAGCACCACCAGCACCGGCGCCGCACCCGCCTGCAACAGCGCCTGCACCTGGCGGCGGATCAGCGCCTCGCCGGCCATTTCCAGCAGGCACTTGGGTCGCCGGCCCATGCGCGTGGCCGCACCGGCGGCCAGCAGCACGGCGGCCACATGTTCGGGCGTTGAAGAGGAAGCTGGCTCGGTCATCGGGGCTCTTGTAGTATGCGGACATCACCACACGGAGGAGTCTCTCATGAAGCCCATCACCACCCTCGTACTGCTCGCCGCCGCCGTGGCCAGCAGCGCCTGCGTCACACAGCCACTGGCCCAAAAGGGTGGCGGCGCCATTGACACCACAGGCTGGAGTTGCAGCGCGCGTGGCATGGTGATGGGGCGCTACGGCGGTGGAGACGACGCCTACATCCAGTTGGCTGGCGACAAACAGGGGGGCAATTACGTGGTCAAGCTCAACCCGCAAGGCAACGTGGCCAGCGGCATCACCGGCAACGGCACGCCTTTCACCTGCACCAAGCGCTGAGGCCAAGATCAAGGCACACAAAATGCAAAAAGCCGATCATTGATCGGCTTTTTGTGTTGTGGCTGGAGGCGCGATCCGGAGTCGAACCGGACTAACCGGATTTGCAATCCGGGGCATAACCGCTTTGCTATCGCGCCGTGTGCGGTGTTGTCATCGCCGCCACTACAACGAACGGCGGCTTTGACAAAAAAGGGAAGCCTGGGCTTCCCTTTTTGAATCTGGAGCGGGAAACGAGACTCGAACTCGCGACCTCAACCTTGGCAAGGTTGCGCTCTACCAACTGAGCTATTCCCGCGTTTTTCAGTCTTCAACGTGTTCGTTGTCGTCTGAAGCTGAAAGTATAGCGCCTTTTTTCGAAGTTCGTCAAACGGCGCCAAAAATTTTCAGTGCTTGACTGAGCCGCTGGCCTGTGCCGCCGCGCCCGCCGCAGCGGCCACCGACGCCGCCACCTCTTCATCTGTCAGCGGCACCGTGGAGCGCTCCAGCGCGATGTCCAGCACCTTGTCGATCCACTTCACCGGCACGATCTGCAGGTCGCTCTTCACGTTGTCGGGAATCTCGGCCAGATCCTTCACGTTTTCTTCCGGAATGATCACGGTCTTGATGCCCCCGCGCAGGGCGGCCAGCAGTTTTTCCTTCAAACCGCCGATGGCCGTGACTTCGCCGCGCAAGGTGATCTCGCCGGTCATGGCCACATCGCCGCGCACCGGGATGCCGGTGAGCGCCGACACCAGTGCGGTGGTCATGGCCGCACCCGCACTGGGGCCGTCCTTGGGCGTGGCGCCGTCGGGCACGTGGATGTGGATATCGCGCTTCTCGAACATCTCGTCCTTGATGCCCAGCGCACGTGATCGGCTGCGCACCACGGTGCGCGCAGCCTCCACCGACTCCTTCATCACGTCGCCCAACGAACCGGTGCGGGTGATCACACCCTTGCCGGGCATGAGTGCGGCCTCGATGGTCAGCAGGTCGCCACCCACTTCCGTCCACGCCAGACCGACCACCTGGCCAACCTGATTCTGACCTTCCGCACGGCCGTAGGAGTACTTGCGCACACCGAGGAAGTCGGGCAGGTTGTCGGCGGTCACCTTGACGGTGGGCGTGTATTTCTTGAGCAGCAGGCCCTTGACCACCTTGCGGCAGATCTTGGAGAGTTCGCGCTCGAGCGAACGCACGCCGGCCTCGCGGGTGTAATAGCGCACGATGTCGCGCACCGCATCCTCGGTCACCTCCAGCTCGCTGTCCTTCACGCCATTGTTCTTCATCTGCTTTGGGCAAAGGTACTTGATGGCGATGTTGGTTTTCTCGTCTTCGGTGTAGCCCGACAAGCGAATCACCTCCATGCGGTCCAGCAGCGCCGGCGGGATGTTCATCGAGTTGCTGGTCGCCACGAACATCACGTCCGACAGGTCAAAGTCGACCTCGACGTAGTGGTCGCCAAAGGTGTGGTTCTGCTCGGGGTCCAGCACCTCCAGCAGCGCGCTCGACGGGTCGCCGCGGAAGTCGGTGCCCAGCTTGTCGATCTCGTCGAGCAGGAACAGCGGGTTGCGCGTGCCGACCTT
>CAYUAH010000260.1:0-4843 GCA_964442375.1 uncultured Hydrogenophaga sp.
CAACGACCTGGTGGTCAACGCCACCCGCACCAAGCAGCTGACCAACTTCCGCGTCAGCGGCAAGGAAGACGCGATCAAGATCACCCCGCCCATCCTGCTGACGCTCGAATACGGCGTGGAATTCATCGAGGACGACGAACTGGTCGAGATCACGCCCAAGAGCGTGCGCCTGCGCAAGCGCCACCTGAAGGAACACGACCGCAAGCGCGCCTCGCGCGAGGCATGAAGCTGCGTCACACCCAGGCGGTGTGGCTGATGGTGCTGGCCCCGCTGCTGTGGTCAACGGCCGGTGTGGTCACGCGCCAGCTGGAGCACGCGCGGGCCTTTGAAATCACGTTCTGGCGCAGTTTTTTCACTGCCGCCTCGCTGCTGGTCATCCTGCCACTGTGGCAGGGGCGCGGGGTGTGGGCACGCATGTGGCAGGAGCGCCATGCATTGCTGCTGTCAGGCATTTGCTGGGGCGTGATGTTCACCGCCTTCATGGTGGCGCTCACGCTGACCTCGGTGGCCAACGTGCTGATCACCATGGCAGCGGGTCCGCTGCTCACCGCCTTGACGGCACGGCTCGTGATCGGACACCAATTGCCCCTGCGCACCTGGGCCGCCATCGTGGTGGCCGGCCTGGGCATCGCCTACATGTTCGGCAGCCAACTGGGTGAGGGTGGCGTGCTGGGCACCCTGGTGGCTTTTTGTGTGCCGGTGGCCGCCGCCATCAACTGGACGCTGGTGCAACGCAGCCAGCGCAGCGGCCATCAGATCGATTTGGTGCCTGCCGTGCTGGTGGGCGCGGTGCTGTCGTCCGCCGTCACCCTGCCGCTGGCCTGGCCCTTGTCGGCCAGCGCGCACGACATTGTGTTGCTCGCGGGCTTGGGTTTTGGTCAGCTTGCGGTACCCTGTGCGCTGGCGGTGGTGTGCGCACGCGTGTTGAGCGCCCCCGAAGTCTCGCTCCTGGCCTTGCTGGAGGTCTTGTTCGGCATCGTGTTGGCGTGGCTGGGGGCGGGTGAGGTGCCTTCGCAGCAGGTGCTGCTGGGCGGTGCCTTGGTGACGGGCGCGCTGCTGGCCAACGAATGGCTGGGCTGGCGCGAACGGACCGGCCATTACCACATAGAAACCCTGGAAGCCGACGCAGGAGACAAGCGATGAGCCAAGCGAACCACACCCACAGCGATGCCCCCGAGGTGCTGACCGAGGTCACCGGTGGCGTGGGCTTCATCACGCTGAACCGAGCCCGCGCGCTCAACGCGCTCAACCTCGGCATGGTCCGCAGCCTGACCGAGGTGTTGCTGCGCTGGCGCGATGACCGGCAGGTGCACGGTGTGGCGATACGCGGCACGAACAAGGAAGGGCCGTTCGGCGGCTTTTGCGCCGGCGGTGACATCCGGTTTTTCCATCAGGCGGCCTTGGCAGGCGACCCGGCGCTGGAAGATTTTTTCACCGAGGAATATTCCCTCAACCACTTGATCTTCAGCTACCCCAAGCCCTACATCGCCTTCATGGACGGCATCGTCATGGGCGGTGGCATGGGCATCAGCCAGGGCGCCAGCGTGCGTCTGGTGACCGAGCGCACCAAGATGGCCATGCCCGAAACCAACATCGGCCTGTTTCCCGATGTGGGCGGGGGCCACTTTCTGGGCAGCTGCCCGGGCAGGGTGGGGGAGTACATGGCGCTCACCGGCCACGTGATCGGCGGCGCCCAGGCCGTGGCCTGGAACCTGGCCGACCTCATCGTGCCGTCGCAGCACCTGCATCAGGCCTGGGAGGCGCTGGAGCATTTCCGTCCGTCATCGCCCGACGAGCTGCGGCGCTTGTGGACCCGCTGGTGCGAACAGGCCCACTGGAACGTGCCCTCGCAGGCGCCCGAAACCCTGCGCCCTGAGCTGGAGGCTGCATTTGCCCTGCCCACCGTGGGTGAGATCGTGGCCGCGCTGGAAGGCGCTGGCACACAAGCCGCCACCGAGACCGCCGGCATGCTGCGCCACCGCAGCCCTTTGATGCTTCACGTGGTGCTGGAGCAGTTGCGCCGCGCCCGGGGCATGACTCTGGCCGAAGACCTGCGCATGGAGCGCGACCTGGTGCGCCAATGCTTCTTCACACGCCATCTGGCCCGCAGCTGCGCGGACAGCGAAACGGTGGAAGGCATACGCGCGCTGGCGGTGGACAAAGACCACGCGCCACGCTGGAATCCGGCCCGCATCGAGGACGTGACGCCCGAGATGGTGGCGCCGTTTTTTGACAGCCCCTGGCCGGCCCACGCCCACCCGCTGCGGCACCTGGACTGAGTGACCACCACAACTCGCCGGTAGAAGGGTTTTTACGCCAAGGGACACCGTCGGGCCGGCTCTGCCGGACGACTGGTGTCGCCCCCTTGAGGGGGGATTCGAGCTACACGCAGTGAGCGAGAAACGGGGGTGGGCCGAGTCCTCAGCGGTTGTGCACCTTCATGGCGCGCTCCACCTCACGCTTGCCCTCGCGGTCCTTGATGGTGTCGCGTTTGTCGTGTTCGCCCTTGCCACGGCCCAACGCGATCTCGCATTTGACCTTGCCGTTTTTCCAGTGCAGGTTGAGCGGCACCAGCGCATAGCCTTTTTGCTCCACCTTGCCCACCAGGCGGCCGATCTCGGCCTTGTGCAGCAGCAGCTTCTTGGTGCGTGCAGCATCGGCGCTGACGTGGGTGGAGGTGGTGCGCAGCGGGTTGATCTGGCAGCCGATGAGGAACAGCTCGCCGTCGCGGATCAGCACGTAGCCGTCGGTGAGCTGCACCTTGCCCTCGCGCAGCGCCTTGACCTCCCAACCATGCAACACCATACCGGCCTCGAAACGCTCCTCGATGGCGTAGTTGAACTGGGCCTTCTTGTTGTCCGCGATGCGGCTGTCGGTGGGTTTTGTCTTGGAGGCAGGCTTGTTCATGTAGGCAATCTGGGGCGCAGCGTGCCGAATACAATGCGCACGCAACCCGAGATTGTATGAAAGCCACTGGCTTCGATGAAAAGTGTTCACAAGTCGGTCCTCCTCTGGCACAGCGCGCACGAGATGTTCACGCTGGTGACCGATGTGGACCATTACCCCCAGTTCCTGCCGTGGTGTGACCGCGCGGCGGTGCTCGACACCACAGCCGACGGCGTGGTCGCCCAGGTGGGCATGTCTATCGGCGGCATACGCCAGAGTTTCACCACCCGCAACACCCACGTGCTCAATGAACGCGTCGATCTGGCCCTGGTGGATGGCCCGTTCTCCCTGCTCGAAGGGCACTGGCGCTTCATTCCCCTGGGCGACGGCACACAACGCGCCTGCAAGATCGAGTTCACGCTCGACTACGACTTCTCCAGCCAGACCCTGGCCGCCCTGGTGGGGCCGGTGTTCGACAAGATTGCGGGCAGCATGGTGGACGCTTTTGTGAAGCGCGCCGACCAGGTGTACGGAGCCGCGTGATGCGCATCGAGCTGGTCTACTGCCCTGGCCCGCGCGAGGTGTTTTGCCGCAGCCTTGAGCTGTCCGACGGCGCCCGCGTCAAGGACGCCTTGCATGCGGTGGGCTGGCCGGATGACCCCGCCACGCGTGATTGGGGCCAAACGCCGCTGCTGGGCATCTGGGGCCGCAAACATGGGCTGGAGCACGTGCTCCGCGATGGCGACAGGGTCGAAGTTCTCCGGCCGTTGCGCGTGGACCCTAAGGTGGCCCGCCGCGAGCGCTTCAACCGCCAGGGGGCGCGCAGCACCGGCCTGTTTGCGCGCAAGCGACCCGGCGCCAAGTCGGGGTACTGAATCAGCGGCAGTTGTCGCGAATGATGTCGTTGGCCTGCCGCAACTGGGCCGCGCGGCCGGCGTCGTCCAGGTATTCCGCTTCGCCTTTGGCATTGGCCACCGTCACCCGCACGCCGGACTCGATCATGGCCTTGTTCTTGCGCGCGTTTTCGCAGTTCGACGCCCGCACCTTGGCCGCCTTTTCCTCGTTGGCTTTTTCCTCTGCCTTGCGCTTGTCGGCCTCGGCCTTTTCCAGCTGCTGTTTGCGCTGTTCCAGCTGCGCGTCGGGTGCTGCCGCTTTGGCAGATGTGGTGGGCGCGCCCACCGACGGCGGGGCGGCACTGGCTGGCGCCGGCGTGGCGGCCTTGGGACGCTGAAGAATGTCTTTGTCGGCCACCGAAGCGGGCGGCGGGGAGTCGCTGAAGATGCGGCGACCGCTGGCGTCGCGCCACTGCCATTGGGCCCAGGCGGTGCTGGTGCAGGCCAGGCAGGCGAGCACCATCAACGCAGAGCCCAGGCGGCGGGCGAGGGGTGATGAGGGCGCTGGAACAGTCTTCATGCGCGGGAGTTTAGCGCCGCTGCTGCGCTGCCGCATAGCCCACCCTTACAATACGTCTTTTGGAGCTTTCTCATGCGCCTGCTCGGAAAAGCGCTCACCTTCGACGACGTCTTGTTGGTGCCCGCGTTCTCCCAAGTCCTGCCCAAGGACACCTCGCTTGCCACCCAGTTCACCCGCAACATCTCGCTGAACCTGCCCCTGGTGTCCGCCGCCATGGACACGGTGACCGAGGCGCGTCTGGCCATTGCCATCGCGCAGGAGGGTGGCATCGGCATCGTCCACAAAAACCTCTCGGCCCAGGAGCAGGCCGCGCACGTGGCCAAGGTCAAGCGCTACGAGTCGGGCGTGTTGCGTGATCCGGTCGTCATCAGCCCCCAGACCACGGTGCGCCAGGTCATGAAGCTGTCGGACGAGCTGGGCGTGTCCGGCTTTCCGGTGGTGGACGCTGGCAAGGTGGTCGGTATCGTCACCGGCCGCGATCTGCGCTTTGAGACCCGCTACGACCTGGCCGTGAGCGAGATCATGACCCCGCGCGAGCGCCTGG
>CAYUAH010000261.1:0-4842 GCA_964442375.1 uncultured Hydrogenophaga sp.
CCGCCGGCACGGGCACTTGGCGCAGCCTTTCAATGGCGTGCTCCAACGTGCGCGCGGCTTCGCCCAGCCGCTCAAAGCCCACGGTGAAGGAGCTTCCCGCCAGGGAATGGGCCCAGGCCACGGTGGTGTCGGGCGGCAGGCGCTCGGGGCCCAGCGCCCACTCACCCAGCGCATTGCACAAGCAGCGCGACCACTCGTCGGCCTCGTTGAGGTAGACGTTGAAGAGGTTGAGGCCAATGCGCAGCGGGCCGACGACCTTGACCTGCTCGTCGAAGGCTTCAAAAGCCGGTTCGGACTCAGACACCGGCACCACCACCGGCTCGGGAGCGGGAGCGGGCTCAGGTGCGGCCAGCGGCAGGTACACGCCTTGCTCGCGCAGGGCCTGGCCGCTGCGCTGGAAGGCATCGGCGGTCCAGGCCGTGGGCTGGTCGTTCGCCAGCGCATCGACCCAAGTGGTCATGGCGGCCAGGGCTTCACGCGCCAGGTCCAGCAGCGGCGCGTCGGCCGGCGCCTGCTCGGCCAGGCGGGCGTTGAGCACCTGCTCCATGGCCCACGCTGCCTCGCCCAGGGCGGACAAGCCCACCATGCGGGCGCTGCCCTTGAGCGTGTGGAAGGCACGGCGCAAGGTGGTCATGGCGCCCAGCTGTGTGCTTTCACGCGCAAGCGTCAGGACCGACTGCTGGCCACTGGCCAGCACCTCATGGGCTTCGTCGATGAAAATGGCCAGCAGCTCGGCGTCTTCGTCGTCGGTGGCGGGGTCCGCAGACGCCACCGGTGCCAACGCTGCGGCCGGCGGCTCCGGCACGACAGGGGCCAGCTCGGACACCCCCTGCACGCGGCTGCCCGCCACCACCAGCGGGCGCAGTTCCCCCGCATCTGCGTCAAAGCGGAAACCGCGCTGGGCCGACGCCGGGTGCAGACCCAGCACATCGACCAGAAAGCCCAGGGCGCCCAGGTTGTGCACCAAACTGCGCCAGGCGGGCGAGCCAAGGTCGGCTCGGCCAGCGAGCAGGTCGTGTGCGGAGACTTCCATGGCCTGCGCGGTGCGCGCAGCGTCCTGCAGGCCCAGCACCGACAACACGCCCGCCATCTGTGCAAAACGGGCGGGCAAGGCGTCCAGCCCCTGGCGCTGCGAGGGATCGCGCGCCAGCCGGTCAAGCTGGGCCTCGGCCTCGGTCAGGGTGCGCCGCACCTCGTCCACCACGCTGCCCAGGGTCTGGCGTTCGCTCCACTGGCGGTAGAGCTGCTCCATCCATGGCGCAAGGTCGGGCAAGGCTTCACCCATGGCAGCAGCGGACACCCGTCGTGCCAACTGGGTGGCGCGCTCGCCCAGGCTGTCGTCCAGCGGGTCGAAGTCCTGCAAGGTGGCATCGAGAAACAGCAGGCCGGTGGCGACCTCAAGCGCCAGTTGCGGGCCCAGGCGGTCGGCTTGCCCGCCGAGGTGGTCCATGGCATCGGCAAAGGCCTGCGCCAAGGGTGCCGCTGGCGGGCACACACGGCTGACGCTGTGGTTCAAGGCGCGCATGGCCTCGGGCAGATCGGCCCAGGCGGTCGCGGCCAGAGGCCCGTCGTCGCTGGCCTGTGACCAGCGCTCGCTGCAGCGTTTGAGCACGGCCTGCGCTTCAGCCAGCAGCTCGGGGTCGAGTTGCCCCAGACGGACTTGCTCCACGTCCACCGGCGTGTGGTCGGCCAGACCAAAGGCCGACCGGACGGCTTGCCAGTGGAGGGCCTGTGTGGGGTCGACCGGCCGCGCCTGCGCACAAAGAAACAACAGGTCGTGCAGCAACTGTTCGGACACCTCGCAGCGTCCCTGGGCCAGCGCCGCGTATTGCAGCAGCACGCGCGAGGCGGCGCGTTTGGTGTGCACGTCGGGCGGCAAGCCGCTCTGGGCCACGGCATCAAAGTAGCCGGCCGCCACCCGCCAGAAGGTGGCCACGGCATCGGGCACGCCAGCTTGTCCGGGGGGCACGGCGGCAGAGAGCGCGTCGCACAAGCCCGCCAAGGCACCTGCGGCCGAGGGGTCGAGGGACTTGACCACCGGCAGGATGTGGCGGTCCAGCTGGGCGCGCAAGGCGGGGCCGTAGGCCGGTGCCACACCATCGGGCGGCAGGCTGCCGGGCAGCGACACACCGTGGTGATCGAAGGCCCACAGGTCGGCCGGGTGGATGCGGTCGGCGCCGGCCAGCGCCTGCGCGTCGCGGTAGGCCGGGAACAGGTGCAGGTCGGACACCGGGCGCTGGCGCACGCGCCGCTGCAGGTAATCGCTCAAGGCGGCGCTCACACGCGCCAGGGTCACCAACGCCGCATCGTCGCAGGCATCGGGCTTTTGCACAAAGCGCTGCACGGCGGCCTCCAGCGCGCGCAGCACCTGGGCGGCCGCCGCCATGCCGACCATCTCCAGCGCGCCCACGGCCTGGTGCAATTGCTGGCGGGCCATGCGCAGGTCGGCGTCGTCCACGCTGGACAAATCGGTCTGGCGCGCCAGTTGGTGGGCTTGCGCAAAGCGCTGCAGCGCCGCGACCGCATCGGTCAGGCTGCGCAGCACTTCCTCGTGCACCCAGGCCAGGGGGCTGAGGTCGTCGGCGTCGGTTCCGTGAGCCATGGGTTTCAGGAAATACGGAAACGAGAAACCGACTGCCGCAACTCGTCCGCGATGCGGGTGAGCTCACGCACCTGCTGCACGGTGGACTTGGTGCCCTCGCCGGTCTGTTCGGTGACGGCAAAGATGTGCTGGATGTTCTCGGCCGTGCCGCTGGCCAGCTCGGCCTCGCGCGCGGTGGAGAGCGCAATCTGGCCCACCAGATCGGACACCTGGCGCGAGTAGCGGTCGATCTCGGCCAGCGCGGCGCCGGCGTTGTCGGACAGACGCGCACCTTCGACCACACCCTGGGTGGACGACTCCATGGCCAGCACCGCGTCCTGGGTGTCGGACTGGATGGCCTTGACCAGGTCGGCGATCTGGCGCGTGGCGTTGGCCGAACGCTCGGCCAGGCGCTGCACTTCCTCGGCCACCACCGAAAAGCCCCGGCCGGCCTCGCCTGCGGAGGCGGCCTGGATGGCGGCATTGAGCGCCAGCACATTGGTCTGTTCGGTGATGCTGGAGATCAGTTCGGTGATCTCGCCGATTTCCTGCGACGACTCGCCCAGGCGCTTGATGCGTTTGGCGGTGTCCTGGATCTGGTCGCGGATGCGGTTCATGCCGCCCATGCTGGCCAACACCGCCTGCAGGCCCGACTCGGCCGCCTGGGCCGATTGGCGCGCCACGTCGGACGAGGTTTGCGCCTGCACCGACACCTGCTGGATGCGCTGCGCCATGTCCAGCACCGACTGGCCGGTTTCACGGATCTCGCGCAACTGCTCGGTGGAGGTGGCCAGCAGTTCGATGGAGGTGTTCTCCACCGCCCCCGTGGTCTGGGCCACGCGCTCGGCACTGGTCTGCACCTGGCCGACCAGGGTGCGCAGTTCCTCCACCGTGTAGTTGATGGAGTCGGCGATGGCGCCGGTGATGTCTTCGCTCACCGTGGCCTGCTTGGTCAGGTCGCCGTCGGCCACGTCCTGCAGTTCGTTCATCAGGCGCAGGATGGCGGCCTGGGTGGCGTCGTTGATGCGCCGGGCGTCGCGCTCCTGCGCGCTGGCCAGGTTCTGCAGCTGCTCAGCCACCCCTTGGCGCCGCTGGCTGGCGCGCAGTTGCAGCTGCACCAGGCCCCAGATGCACAACAAGGCCAACACAGCCGTGATGGCCGCAGCGATCAGGGCCCAGGTGCCGCCGGTGTCGCGCTCGATGCTGCGGCCCTGCAGCGCCTGCAGGCGCTGGGTCAGCGGCTCGGCGTCGCGCTGCAGCTGGCGCTGCGCCTCGCGCGGCGGTCCCACCTCCTGCAAGGTGATCAGCAACGCGTTGGTGGCGCTCAAGAGTGCCGGGTGCTCACGCTGCAACTGTTCCAGCAGCTCGCGCTGTCGGGCATCGCGCGGCGGGCTGCGGCGGGCGCTGGCGGCCAGGCCGTCGATGCGGTCCAACATGTCGTTGACGTCCTGGCCCAACGCCACCAGCGCCGGCGCCGAGGCACCTGTGGGCCCGGCAAAGGTGGCGGTGGCCACCCGCACACGTTGCAGCAAACGGGCCAACTGGGCACCTGCGGCCACGTCGCCAGACGAGGCGCCGTTCTGGATCAGCAGCGCCAGCAGGGCATCGGCCGCATCGGCCTGTGTGGCGCTGCGCTGGCGCACATCGCCCAGCTGCGCCGGCAGGCGCACCAATGCCGCTTGCTGCGCCAGCACCACGCCCACAGTGGCTTGCAGGCGCTGGGCCGTGTCGGTCAGGCCACGGTCCAGCGCGGCCAGCGCCGACAGGTCGCGCTGCAAGTCCTGATCGGCCGCGCGCAGGGCGACAAAGGCCTCGGCCTGGCCCGCCACCGCAGACGCGGCCTGCTGCGCCACCCGCTGCGTGCCCAGCAGCGCCGACTGCACCGGCGCCGCCGGGCCGGGCCCGCCCGAGGTGGCGGCGTACCACTGGTAGGCCAGCAACAAACCCGTCAAAACCAGCATGGCGGTGAGTCCGCCCACCAGCAGGCGCTGGACACCGTCTGCGCTGCGGCGGCCCAGCAGCGGCAGGGCCACGCTGTCGTCGATGACCTCCTCCAGCGCGGCCGGCCGGGTGGCAGAGCCCGCGCTCGACGCGCTGTGGCCGGGCACGGACAGGATGGAGTCGGAACCAAACGTGGACGAGCTCAGGCCTGAAGCCGGGTCCATGAGTTCGGACGGGCTGGCGGGGTTCAGCGGCACGTCTTCCAGCGGGTCCCGGCGGCCAAACAGGCCTCGCAATGTGCTCATCAACGCCATGGTGCT
>CAYUAH010000262.1:0-4832 GCA_964442375.1 uncultured Hydrogenophaga sp.
GCGAGATGTGGGCCCACCCCGCCACCCAGCGCAACGTGGCCCAGGTGCGCGCCGATGGCGCCACCGTGTTGGCCGTGGGGCAGGGTGACCAGGCCTGTGGTGAAACCGGCGACGGACGCATGCTGGAGCCCGAGGAGCTGTTGCACGACCTGGTGCACTTCTTCCAGCCCAAGACGCTGGTGGGCCAGCACGTGCTGGTGAGCGCCGGCCCCACGTTTGAAGCCATCGACCCGGTGCGTGGCATCACCAACAAGTCCAGCGGCAAAATGGGTTTTGCCATAGCGCGTGCGGCCCGTGAGGCGGGCGCGGAGGTCACGCTGGTGGCCGGCCCGGTGGCCTTGCCGACGCCGCGCGGCGTGCGCCGCATCGACGTGTCGTCGGCCCACGAGATGCTGGTGGCGGTGGAAGCCGCCGTGCCGCAGGCCACGGTGTTCGTGGCCACCGCCGCCGTGGCCGATTGGCGCCCCGCCAACGCCGCCACCCAGAAGATCAAGAAGGACGGCAGCGGCCAGGTGCCGGCGCTGGCCTTTGAGGAGAACCCCGACATCCTGGCCCGTGTGGCGGCCAGCGACCGGGCCCGCAGCGGCGCGCTGTTCTGCGTCGGTTTTGCCGCCGAGAGCCACGACCTGGCCCACCACGCCAAGGCCAAACGCGAGCGCAAGGGCGTGCCGCTGCTGGTGGGCAACATCGGCCCGGCCACCTTTGGGCAGGACGACAACGCCTTGCTGCTGGTGGATGCGGAAGGCGCGCGTGAGCTGCCGCAGGCCGGCAAGCTGACGCTGGCGCGCCAGCTCGTGGCCGACATCGCCCGCCGCCTGGCGCGCTGAGCGGCCCACTCACCCCGCGACAGCAGGGGTTTGCCTCTATATATCTGTGATTGCTTATTGAACGATAATCACCGCCTGACGACGAGCATCCAGGAGGCAGACATGCACAAGATCGATCCAACGACCGCGGCACAGGTGTTCACGGGCATCACCCGCCGCCGCTGGCTGGGTGTCACCGCGCTGGCGGGTGCCGGCCTGGCTGCCACACCCGAAGTGCGGCTGTTCGCCCAGCAGGTGCAGGAATTCATTGCCGGCCCGCCGGTGCCCGACGTCAAGCCGGTGCAGCTCTCGCCCCACGTGTGGATGGTCTACGCCAAGGACGGTTTTCCCACCGCCGAAAACCAGGGGCTGATGGCGTCCATCATCTTCGTCGTCACCTCGGCCGGCGTGGTGATGCTGGACACCGGTGCCTCGGTGCAGATCGGCCGCATGGCCATCCGCATGATCAAGACCGTGACCACCCTGCCGGTGGTGGCGGTGTTCAACAGCCACTACCACGGCGACCATTGGCTGGGCAACCACGCTTTTGCCGAGGCCTTTGGCGCGCAACTGCCCATCTACGCGTTGCCCCACACCATCACGCAGATCAAAGGCCACGAGGGCAACCTCTGGCGCAGCCTGATGGAACGCTGGACCAACCAGGCCACGCTGGGCACCCAGGTGGTGGCGCCCAACCAGGCCACGGAGAGCGGCAAGACCTACCAGTTCGGCGACGTGACGCTGCGCATGCACCACTACGGCACGGCGCACACGCCGTCGGATCTGTGTGTGGAGGTGGTGCAGGACAAGCTCACCTACGTGGGCGACATCGCCATGGGCAACCGCATCGCCAACATCGACGACGGCTCCTACGTGGGCACCTTCAAGTACTACGAGGCCTTGCAGAAGGCCGCTGGCGAGCAGCTCTGGGTGCCCGGCCACGGCCAGGCCGGCAAGAACCTGCTCAGGGAATACGGCGAGTTCATGGCCGGCATCTACGAGCCCTGCCTCAAAGCCGTCAAGGACGGACAGCCCGTGGACGTGGCCCGCGCCGCCGTGCTCAAGGACCCCCGCGTGGCCAAACGCGCCGCCACCATGGACGGCTTCGATTCCAACATCGGCAAGTACGTGAGCCTGGCCTACCTGGAAGCCGAAAAAGAGGCTTTCTGAGCCCTGGTTTTTCGCGGCGGCAGCTCCCACCACGGCAGCACTTCGCGCAGCGACAGCACCTCGCCACTGTGCTGCGGTGCGCAGCCCGGCACGCCGCCCAGCAGCGCCTGCCAGCTGGGCGATGCCAGGACCTCGCGCAGCGCGCGCACGGCCGGCTGGTCCAGCGCGCTTTTCAGGCACACCAGGTGGTAGTTTTCCTGCGCCAGCGGCACAAAACCCAGGCCCAGCTTGTGGGCCGAGGCTTCGGTGCCCAGGCCCACATCGGCGCTGCCGCTGGCCACGGCCTGGGCCACGGCGGCGTGTGAGGGTTCGGTGCGCTCGTAGCCGCTCAGTTGTTCCGGCCGCAAGTCGGCTTCGGCCAGCAACTCGTCCAGCAGCACCCGCGTGCCGGTGCCCAGCGCGCGGTTGACGAAGCGGGCCCGCCAGTGGGCGGCGCGGCGCAGGCTGTCGATCTTGAGCGGGTTGCCGGGGGCGACGATCAGGCCTTGCGTGCGGCTCGCAAAACCGATCAGCTTGTGCTGGCCGGGTTGCAGCAGGTCGCGGTAGGCCTGGGCCGCCAGGCTGCTGGCCGCGGGCTTGTCGCGCACGTGGAAACCCGCCAACACGCTGCGGCCCTCGTTGAGGGCACGAATGGCGTCCACGCTGCCGCAAAAGCGGATGTCCAGGTGCAGGCGGCTGGCGGCGGCGTGTTCCTGTAGCAGGGGCAGGGCGTCGTCGTGGCTGGCGTAGAGGCTCAGCACATGGCTGGCTTCGTCGAAGGCCAGGGCCAGGGTGCGCTCCAGTTCGGCGCGCAGGGCTTCGATCTGCGGTGCCAGCCGGGCCTGGGCCAGGCGTTCGGTCCACAGCAGCTTGTCGGCAAAGGGCGTGAGTTGGGCCGACTGGCCGCGCTCCCAGACGATCAGCGGCTGGCCAATCGTTTGCTCCCATTCCTTGAGCAGCCCCCACACGTGGCGGTAGGACAGGGTCAGCTGGCGCGCGGCCGCCGAGATGGAGCCTTCGCTGCGCACCGCCTGCAGCAGGTCCATGAGCTGGTTGCGGATCAGGGTGTCGCGCTCGCGTTGGGCGCTGAGTTGGTAGCTGAGGGCGATCTTTCGCATGGCGCGAGTGTGCCGCAGTCGCCACGTATGAAGCGGTGTACATACGTTGGCCACCCCCGGTGGCGTGGGGCCTGGCTGCGTCTAGCATCGCGGCTGCACAAAACCTGCCCATGAACACCTTTGCCGACAGCATCACCACCGCCCTGCAGTTGGTGGTTTCGTTCGACCCCGCCCTGTGGGTGGTGGTCGGGCGCTCGCTGGCGGTCAGCGCCACCGCCTGCCTGATCGCCGGCTGGCTGGGCCTGTGGCTGGGTGCCTGGCTGGGCACGGCGCGCTTTCGCGGCCGCGAGGCGGTGCTGACCCTGCTCAACACCTGGCTGGCCGTGCCTTCGGTGGTGGTGGGCCTGGTGGTGTATCTGCTGCTCTCGCGCACCGGGCCTTTGGGTTTTCTGGGCTGGCTGTTCAGCTTCAAGGCCATGGTGCTGGCGCAGGCCGTGCTGGTGCTGCCGGTGGTCACGGCCCTGGTGCGTCAGGTGGTGGCCGACGCCGAACGCCAACACGGCGAACAACTGGCTTCGCTGGGGGCGCGCCCGCTGCTGCGCAGCCTGCTGCTGGCCTGGGACGAACGCTACACGCTGCTCACCGTGGGCATCACCGCCTTCGGGCGTGCCATTTCGGAGGTGGGTGCGGTGATGATCGTGGGCGGCAACATCGACGGCTTCACCCGGGTGATGACCACCGCCATCGCGCTGGAAACCAGCAAGGGCGACCTGCCGCTGGCGCTGGGCCTGGGCCTGGTGCTGCTGGCGGTGATGCTGCTGCTCAACGCACTGGTGTCGGTGTTGCGGCGCTGGCGCGAACGTGGCGCGCCCTTGTCTTCTGCGGCCGAGGTGGGCACGGGGTGGGCGGCATGACGGCGCCCCTGTTCGAACTGGCGCGCGCCGGCGTGCGGCTGGGCCGGGTGCAGGCTTTGCACGAGGTGAGCCTGAACATCCACGCGGGTGAACGCGTGGCGCTGGTGGGCGCCAACGGCAGTGGCAAAAGCAGTCTGCTGCGCTTGCTCAATGGACTGCTGCTGCCCAGCGGGGGCATGGCGCGGGTGCCGCCTGCGCAGGCACAGGCCATGCTGTTCCAGCGGCCGTTCCTGCTGCGCACGAGTGTGCGCAACAACGTCGCGCTGGGGCTGTGGCTGGGCGGTGTGCCTTGGCGCGAAGCCCAGGCGCGTTCGATGCTGGCCTTGCAACGCACGGGACTGGCCGATCTGGCGCAGCGCCGAGGCAGGGAGTTGTCGGGCGGTCAGCAGCAGCGCCTGGCGTTGGCGCGGGCCTGGGCGCGGCAGCCGCAGGCCTTGCTGCTCGACGAGCCCACCGCCAGCCTGGACCCGCACGCCAAACGCGAGGTCGAGACCTTGATTGCCGAATTTGCTGTCGGCGTGGCCGACCGACCGATGACGCTGGTGTTTGCCAGCCACAACCTGGGCCAGGTCAAGCGCCTGGCCAGCCGGGTGGTCTATCTGGAGCGGGGGCGGGTGCTGGCCGACGTGCCGGTGGCCAGCTTCTTCGACGATGCGCAGTTGCAACGCATCAGCCCGCAAGCGCACGGTTTTGTGCGCAGCGAGACGGCATGAACGATCAACGGCGGCGAGGGCCGGGGGTCGAAGGGCCGCGGCCTTCGATGTGGCGGAAGGTGATGCGGCCCTTGGTCAGGTCATAGGGCGACATTTCCAGCGAGACCTTGTCACCCGCCAGGATGCGGATGTGGTTTTTCTTCATGCGGCCGGCCGAGTAGGCGATCAGCTCGTGGCCGTTGTCCAGCGTGA
>CAYUAH010000263.1:0-4810 GCA_964442375.1 uncultured Hydrogenophaga sp.
GAATACAAAAACCACATGCTCTTGGCTTGACTGAGTGGGAAGTCCCTGTAAAAGGGGGAGCCGGCGCAGCCGGCGGAGGACAGCCGCGGAGCCAGGTACCCCATGTCCTCGGGCGAAGCAAACGCGGAAAGTACGGCGTCAAAACTCCGCATCCAACTCGTCAATCTCCTCTGGTTCCGCGCGCGCCGCCGTCACCCACTCCACCATGGCCGGCAAGGCCATGATGCGCTGGCAATAGGCAGCACACACCGGCTCCAGCGCCACGTCGTAGGTGAGGAAACGCGTCACCACCGGCGCGTACATCGCATCGGCCAGACCCGGTGCCTTGCCGAACAGGTAAGGCCCGCCGTGCGCCACCAGGCACTCCTTCCAGATGGCCACCACGCGCTCGATGTCGGCCACCGCACGCGACCACACCTTGAACCCCGGGAAATGCGCCTTGATGTTCATGGGCAAGGCACTGCGCAGCGCGCTGAAACCCGAATGCATCTCGCCGCAAATCGCACGGCAATGCGCGCGCGCCTTCTGGTCGGCCGGCAGCAAGCCCGCGCGCGGCTTCACCTCGTGCAAATACTCGCCAATGGCCAGCGTGTCCCACACCTTGATGCCGTTGTGCTGCAGCGAGGGCACCAGCATGCTGGAAGAGAGCAGCAGCATTTCCGCCTTCATCGCCGGGTCGTCCGGCGGGATCACGTGTTCGGTGAAATCCAGGCCCGCAAACCGGCACATCAACCACCCACGCAAAGCCCACGCGCCGTAGTTCTTGCTGCTGATCGTCAATTGGGCCTTGGCCATGGGGTCGCTCCTCGTAGTTGCGGGGGCATGAGCAAGCCCTGTGCCAGTTTGAGACAAACCGATGAACGTGGCCGCGAAACACCGCACTTGGCCCACAAATTGCGTGACCGCACGCACCGGACCACAAGTCCCCAGCACGACAGGACCCCCATGCTGTACCAGGCCTACCAGAACCAGTCCGACCTGCTGTCGCCCTTGCGCCTGCTGGCGCAGCACACCGGCGCCGCCCTGTGGCTGCACAAGACCGAGCGCAGTCTCATGCGCCGCATGGCCGCCGCCAGCGAGGTGTTCCACCGCATGAAGCTCACCCACACGCGGCCGCCCTACCGCATTGGCAGCGCAGAGGTCGATGGCAAGACCGTGCCGGTGACGGAAGAAAACGCGCTGGTGCTGCCCTTCGGCACCCTGCTGCACTTCAAGAAATCCGGCGTCAACGGCCAGCCGCCGGTGCTGTTGGTGGCGCCGCTGTCAGGCCACTTCTCTACCTTGCTGCGCGAAACCGTGCGCACCCTGCTGCAAGACCACGACGTCTTTATTACCGACTGGCACAACGCGCGCGACGTGTCGCTGCGCCACGGTCCGTTCCGGCTCGACGACTACGTGGACTACATGATCCGCTTCATCGCCCACATCGGCCCCGGCTGCCACGTGGTGGCGGTGTGCCAGCCCTGCGTGGCCGCGCTGGCCGCCACCGCGTTGATGGCCGAAGACGACCACCCGGCGCAGCCGCGCAGCCTGACGCTCATGGCCGGCCCGGTGGACTGCCGCGTCAACCCCACCGAGGTGAACCGGCTGGCGGTCAGCAAGCCCATCGAATGGTTCGAGCAGAACCTCATCAGCCACGTGCCCCTGCCCCACACGGGCTTCATGCGCCAGGTCTACCCGGGCTTTGTGCAGGTCAGCGCCTTCATGAGCATGAACCCCGAGCGCCACAAACAGTCCTTCATCGACATGTTCAACCACCTGGTCGAAGGCGACGTGGAGCAGGCGACCGTGATCCAGAACTTCTACGAGGAATACCTGGCCGTCAACGACCTGCCTGCCGAGTTCTACCTGGAAACCGTGGAAAAGGTGTTCCAGACCTACGACCTGGCGCGTGGCGAACTGGTGGTGAACGGCCGCCGCGTGGACTGCGGCGCCATACGGCGCACGGCGCTGATGACGGTGGAGGGCGAGCGCGACGACATCTGTTCGGTGGGCCAGACCGTGGCGGCCCAAGACCTGTGCAGCAACGTGCGCCCTTACCTGCGCACCCACCACATCCAGACCGGCGTGGGCCACTACGGCGTGTTCAGCGGCCGCAAGTGGAACCAGCAGATCTACCCACGCGTGCGGGCCGTCATCCACGATTCCCATCGCTGAGCCGCTCGCGCAGGTGCTGCGCAAACCGTTCGGCCGCCTCGCTGCGCTGTGGCCCCGGCCGCTGCAGCAAGGCCACACGCCGCGCGATCGCCGGACGCACCAGGGGCCGCACCACCAGCGCCCGGTCGTTCAGGTGGGTTGTGTAGAGCCGGGGCATGAGCCCCAACGCCAGGCCACCGCGCACGCAGCCGTACAAGGTCTCGGAATGTTGCACCCGCAGCGGCTCGCGCTCGATGCGCGCGAACTGGGCACTCGCCGGCCCGGCCAGCTCCGACACGCTGCCGCTGGCGAACAGCACCAGGCGCTCCTGGCGCAGCTGGCGCCAGGCCACCTCTGCGCCTTCGGCCAGCGCGTGCGCGCGCGGCAGCACCAGCACCAGCGGGTCTTCGAACAACTCGGTCACGGCCAGGCCGGCGGGCGGCTCCGTCAACGCCACCACGGCCAGGTCGATCCGCCCCTGGCGCAGCTCGTCGAGCAAGGCGCTGGAAGGCAAGTCCAGCAGATCGACCTTGAGCTCGCTGCTGGCCACCGGGGCGTGGGTTTGAAGCGCCTCGGTGACCAAGGCGGCGGCCGAGGGCACCACGCCCAGGCGCAGCAAGGCCTGGCCACTGGCCAGGATCTGGGCCATGTCCTCCAGCGCCAGATCGACCGTGTTCACCAGGTACTGGGCGCGGCGCAGCAGCTCGGTGCCAGCCGGCGTCAGCTCGAAACGCGGGTTCTCGCGCGCCAGCAACGGCGTGCCCACCAGGCGCTCCATTTGGCGCATGGCGTTGCTCAGCGCCGGCTGGGTGATGGCCAGGCGCTCGGCCGCGCGGCCGAAATGGCGCTCCTCGGCCAGGGTGACGAGGCAGCGCAGGTGGCGCAGCGTGAGGGCCCGCAGTCCGTGCTCGATGCCATTCATGGATTGAATGAAGCCATTGAAATTTGAAACTTCGATTATCGACTTACCTGGCCTAGACTGGCCCACCCTATGAGCCATCCCGACCCCCTCGAAGCCTTCCTGCAGGCCATGCCCAAGGCCGAGCTGCACTGCCACCTGCTGGGCACCGTGCGGCGAGACACCTTCACCCACCTGGTGCGGCGCGAGCGAGCACCCATCAGCGACGCCGAGATAGCGGCCTTCTACACCCGGGGCGAGAAACCGGTGGGTGTGCTGCGCGTGCTGCGCGCGCTGGACCAGGACCTGATCCGCTCGGCCGACGACCTGCACCGCCTGACCTACGAGTACCTGCAGGACGCCGCCGCGCACGCGGTGCGCTACGCCGAGTTCTTCTGGAACCCCACCGGCACCGCCGAGGTCTCGGGCCTGCCCTACGCCCGCGCGGTCGAGGGCATCGTGCGTGCCATCCGCGACGCCGAGCGCGACCACGGCATCACCGGCCGCCTGGTGCCCGCCATCGACCGCGAGGCCAGCCCCGAGGCGGCGCTGGAAATGGTGCGCTGGGTGTTGGCCCACCCACACGAGGAGGTGATTGGCATCGGCATCGACTACCGTGAGAACGGCCGGCCGCCCGAGCTGTTCGTGGACGCCTACGCCGCCGCGCGCGCCGGCGGCCTGCGCACCACCGCCCATGCGGGCGAGTTCGGCATGCCCTGGCACAACGTGCGCACCGCGCTGGACCTGCTCAAGGTGGACCGCATCGACCACGGCTACACCGTGGTGGACGCACCCGATTTCGCGCGCGAATGCGCCGAGCGCGGCGTGCTGTTCACCGTGGTGCCCACCAACTCCTACTACCTGCGCACCCTGGCGCACGAGCGCTGGGCGCTGGACCACCCGATACGCCGCATGCCCGGCCTGGGCCTGCGCGTGCACCCCAACACCGACGACCCCACGCTGCACCACGTCACGCCCACCCGGGCCTGGCTGATGATGGTGCGCGACTTCGGCTTTTCGCTGGACGACCTGCGTGGCTTCATGCTCAACGGCATCGAAGGCGCCTGGACCGATGACACCACCCGCCGCCAATGGCGCGCCGAATGGACGACCGAGTTCGACCGCCTGCGCGCCACCCTCCTGCCCCCATCTTCCACCCTTGCCTGAGGACCGTCCCATGACCACCCCCCTGCCGCGTCGGCTCTTTGCCCTGCTGGCCGTCACCGCCCTGATCACGCCTTTCGCGGCCCAGGCCCAGGCCTGGCCCAGTGCCAAACCCATCACCCTGGTGGTGCCCTTCACCGCTGGTGGCAGCGTCGATTTCAGCGCGCGGCTGGTGGCCACCAAGCTGGGCGAGCGGCTCAAGCAGTCGGTGGTGGTCGAGAACGTGGCCGGTGCGGGCGGCGCCATCGGCGTCGCCAAGGTGGTGCAGGCCAGCCCCGACGGCTACACCCTGGTGGTGGGCCCCGACAGCCCCATCGTCATCGGCCGCCTGGTCAACCCCTCGGCCTTCAGGTACGACCCGCTGACCGACCTGGCCCCGGTGGGCCTGATCAGCACCGCGCCCATGGTGCTGGTGGCGCGCCCTGGCCTGCCCGCCAAGGACTTCGGCGAGTTCGTGAAGCTGGCCAAGAAGGAACCCGGCAAGTACAACTACGCCACCTCAGGGATTGGCACCGTGCTGCAACTGGCCATGGAGCTGCTCAAGGACCAGACCGGCACCTTCGTCACCCACATCCCCTACCGGGGCGGCGCGCAGATCGCCTCCGACGTGAT
>CAYUAH010000264.1:0-4802 GCA_964442375.1 uncultured Hydrogenophaga sp.
ACGGTGCACGACACCACCGAACAACGCCGCGCCGAGCAGTACATGCGGGTGGCGGCAGCGGCCTTCGAGGCGCAGGAAGGCATGATGGTGACCGACGCCCAGCATCAGATCCTGCGCGTCAACAAGGCCTTCACCCAGATCACCGGCTACAGCGCCGAAGAGGCCGTGGGCCAGACGCCGGGCCTGCTGCGCTCGGGGCACCACACGCCGGATTTCTACACCGCCATGTACAAGAGTCTCGCCGAAACCAACGCCTGGCAGGGCGAGGTCTGGAACCGGCGCAAGAACGGACAGGTCTACCCGCAGTGGCTGACCATCACGGCGGTGCGCGACGCCGATGGCCACCTCGACAACTACGTGTCCACGCTCTCCGACATCACCTTCCGCAAGGAGGCCGAGGACAAGATCAAGGTGCTGGCCTACTTTGATGCGCTCACCGGCCTGGCCAACCGCCGCATGCTCATGGACCGCCTGGCCCACGCGCTGGCCAGCAGCAACCGCTCGGGGTGCTACGGCGCGCTGCTGTTCATCGACCTGGACCGCTTCAAAAACGTCAACGACACGCTGGGCCACGACTACGGCGACCTGCTGCTGCAACAGGTGGCGCGGCGCATCACCAGCCAGGTGCGCGAGAGCGACACCGTGGCGCGGCTGGGCGGCGACGAATTCGTGGTGATGCTGGACGCGCTCACCGATCGCGCCGAGACATCGGCCGACCACGCGCGTCTGGTGGGCGAAAAGCTGCTGGCCGCGATCGGTGAGCCCTACTTCATCAAGGGCATGGAGTGCCGCAGCTCGCCCAGCATTGGCATCACCCTGTTCATGGACCACCACCACACCGTGGACGAGGTGCTGCGCCAGGCCGACCTGGCCATGTACCAGGCCAAGGGCGGCGGGCGCAACGGCTTGCGCTTTTTCGACCCCGCCATGGACGCCGAGGTGGCGCGCCGTGCCGCGCTGGAGAACGACTTGCGTGGCGCCATCGAACACGGCCAGCTCCAGCTGCACTACCAGCCGCAGGTGAATGGCAACGGCGACACCGTGGGCGTCGAGGCGCTGGTGCGCTGGCGCCACGCCGAGCGCGGTTGGGTGTCGCCGGGCGATTTCATACCCATCGCCGAGGAGTCCGGCCTGATCCTGGGGCTGGGCGCCTGGGTGCTGGACGAGGCCTGCCGGCAGCTCGCCGCGTGGGCCGCTCACGCGCCGCTGCGCCAGCTCACGGTGGCGGTCAACATCAGCGCGCGCCAGATCCAGCAAGACGACTTCGTGCAGCAGGTGCGCGCGGTGGTCAAGCGCCACGGCATCGAGCCCCGGCGCCTGAAGCTGGAGATCACCGAAAGCGTGCTGATCTCCGACATCCAGGGCATCGCCGACAAGATGGTGGCGCTGCAGCTCGACGGCATCCGTTTCTCGCTGGACGACTTTGGCACCGGCTTTTCGTCGCTGAGCTACCTCAAGCGTTTGCCGCTGGACCAGCTCAAGATCGACAGCAGCTTTGTGCGCGACATCCTGGTCGACCCCAGCGACAAGGCGATCGCGCGCATGGTCATATCGCTGGGCCACAGCCTGGAGCTGGAGGTGATTGCCGAGGGCGTTGAAACCCAGGAGCAGAGCGCCATGCTGGCCTCACTCGGTTGCCATCGCTACCAGGGCTATCTGTACGGCAAGCCCTGTAGTGCCGAGCAGTTGCAGGCGTCGGTGGGCGGTGCAAAGGTCTGCGTGGATTGATGCTGTGATAAATTCAAGTATCTATTCAAAAAAGCATTCGCATTGTGAGCGCCCACGCCGATCGCATCCGCCTGTTGCTGTCCCAGGGACCGGCGGGCGCACGCACGATCATCGACAAACTCGGGATCAGTCAGCCCACACTGTCGCGCGCTTTGGCCACGCTTGGGGATGAAGTGCTGCGCCTGGGTGCGGCCCGATCCATTCAGTATGTGTTGCGTGACATCGCTCGAGGGCTGAGCGACATACCCGTGTACCGCGTGACAGCAGACGGCAAGGTGGGTAGCCTGGGCCTGCTGGTGCCGGTGCGGCCCGACGGCTTTGTGATGTGCCAGTCCGATGGGGTGCAGCGACACAGCCACGGCCTGCCGTGGTGGCTGTTTGACATGCGGCCCCAGGGTTTTCTGGGTCGTGCCTATGCGGAACAACACGCCAGCGCGCTGGGCCTGCCCGCCCGCCTGGCCGAGTGGAACGACTCCCACGCGTTGCGTGCCCTCCTGGCCCACGGGCACGACGCGGTGGGCAACCTGTTGCTGGGGGACGTGGCACGCGAGCACTTTCTGAATGCGCCCCTGCCCACACCCATCGTCGCGCGGCACAAAGGCCAGGCCTATGCCCGCCTGGCTGCCGCTGCGGCGCGGGGTGAGTTGCCCGCTTCTTCTGCGGGGGGCGAACAGCCCAAGTTTCTGGCCTGTGTGCTGGCCGCTGGCCAGCCACAGCAGGTGCTGGTGAAGTTCAGCTTGCCCGATGGCGGTGGCGGGACCAATCCGGTGACCGAACGCTGGCGCGACCTGCTGCTGGCGGAACACCTGGCCCTGGATACCCTGGCGGCGAACGGAGTGGCCGCTGCGCTGTCCCAGCTCGTTGACCATGGCGGGCAGCGGTTTCTGGAGACCGCGCGCTTTGACAGGGTGGGGGCCTTGGGCCGGCGTGCCCTGCTGTCGCTCACGGCATTGGAGGCCGAATTCGTGGGCGACGCCCGGGCACCCTGGCCGGTGCTGACCGCGCGCTTGGCCCAGGCCGGACACATCACGCCGCAGGCCGCTGCCGGTGCGGCGCTGCTCTACGCTTTCGGCACCCTGATCGGCAACACCGACATGCACAACGGCAACCTGTCTTTTGTGGGTGAAAACGGTGCGCCCTTTGAACTCGCGCCGGCCTACGACATGTTGCCCATGGGCTTTGCGCCGCGTGCCGGTGGGGGTTTGCCCGACACGCTGCCACCGCCGCAGCTGCACGCCAGCGTCGGCAACTTGGCGTGGGCCCAGGCGCTGGATGTGGCCCAGGTCTTCCTCGGCAGAGTGCGCGCAGACGACCGTTTTTCTGATCGCTTCCAACCCTGTGTGGAGGCCTTGTCCACGCACCTGGCGGTGGCGGGCGCCCGGATTGCCCGCCTGGGTTGAGGTCTCTCAATCCATGGGCCAGGGGAGCCCGGGTCGGATGGGCCCGGTCTCGGCCGGTGGGACCGCAGACACACCACACGGACCGGGCGCGACGCCGCGCCACCAGGGTGTGACCTGATCGGTCGCCTGGGCAGGCTCCACCGGTTCGCCGGCACGTGGCATCAGCAAGGGCAGGGCTTGCTGGCCAGCGAGCGCCACCAGGGTCTCGGCCGGTTCGTCCCAGGCGTGCATGGCCAGGCTGAAGGTGCCCCAGTGCACCGGCAGCAAGGTGGCGTTGCCCAGCCAGGCATGGGCCTGCACGGCGTTCACCGGCCCGAGGTGGATGTCGCCCCAGGAGGGGTGGTAGGCGCCCACCTCCAGCATCACCAGGTCGAAGTCGCCGAAGTGGCGGTGGATGGCCTGGTACTCGCTGGTCAAGCCGGTGTCACCGCTGAAGAAGACCTGGTGGCGCTCCCCGGTGATGACCAGTGACGACCACAGGGTGGCATTGCGGTCTTTCAGGCCACGCCCCGAAAAATGCTGCGATGGCGCGGCGGTGATGTGCAGCCCCGTGCCCGGCACCGCATGCGATTCCCACCAGTCGAGTTCGGTGAGACGTTCGGGCGCCACGCCCCAGGCCTGCAGGTGGGCGCCCACGCCCAGCGAGGTGACGAAGGGCACGCGGCTGTGACGGGCCAGCGCGCGGATGGTGGGGTAGTCGAGGTGGTCGTAGTGGTCGTGCGAAATCAGGACGACATCGACCTCGGGCATCTCACGCAGGCGCAGTGGCATGGGCTGGAAGCGTTTGGGCCCCATGAGCCGAAAGGGCGAGGCGCGTGTGCCCCACACCGGGTCGGTCAGCACGCGAAAGCCGTCGATCTCGATCAGCACCGTGGAGTGGCCCAGCCAGGTGGCGCGCAGGCCGCTGTCGGGCACGCGTTGCCAACCCGCGCGCGGGTCGAGGTTGGGCAGGGGGCCGGGGGGCACGCGGTCCTTGCCGCCGAGCAGAAAGTCGCGCAGCGTGGGGCGCGGGCCTTGGGTGTCGCGCAGGCCGGCCGGGATGGGGTGTTGGTTGCGAAAGCCGTCGCCGGCCCAGCGCGGCGAGGCGCTCATGCGTTCCAGCCGCGCGCCGCGCGCGCGGTCGCCAAAAGACATCATGTGTGGTGTTCCAGAGGTGTGACCGCGCGATTCTGTGGCGGGCGCGCCGGCCTGTATAGTTTTGTCAAAGTCCCCTCGGGCTTGTCACGGGTTTCCCACCATGCCCCCTGTTGCCATCGAATGGATCGGTTTTCTGGCCGCCGCGCTGACCACCCTCAGTTTTGTCCCCCAGGCCTGGCTCACCTTCAAGACCCGCGACGTCAGCGGCATCTCGCTGGGCATGTACAGCGCTTTCACCCTGGGTGTGGCCTTGTGGCTGGTGTATGGACTGGCGCTGGGCGCCTGGCCCCTGATCGTGGCCAACACGGTCACGCTGTCGCTGGCCCTGGCGATTCTGGTGATGCGGGTGCGTTACGGGGGCAGATCCCCCGGCGCGTGATCAGGCCGCTGCCCGCACCAGCCGATCACGCACACCGTCCCACTCGGGCACCGGTGGGGGCGTTTCGATCCAGATCAGCTTGACGCCGGCGTCGTCGAAGGCGCGCAGCACGGCAAACAGCTCCTGCGCGCAGGCGGCGGCGTCGCCGGGCATGGCGC
>CAYUAH010000265.1:0-4776 GCA_964442375.1 uncultured Hydrogenophaga sp.
CGCAGGCCGACCACGTCATCCACACCGAAATCTTTTTCGACCCGCAGACCCACACTGCGCGTGGCGTGGCCATGAAGACCGTCATCGACGGCCTGCACCGAGCCTGCACGGACGCCAGAACGCAACTGGGCGTGAGCGCCACCTTGATCCTGTGTTTCCTGCGCCACCTGAGCGAAGCAGACGCCTTCGCCACGCTGGAAGACGCGCTGCCCTATCGGGACAAATTCATTGGCGTGGGGCTCGATTCAAGCGAGCTGGGCCACCCACCCGAGAAGTTTGCCCGCGTGTTCGCGCGCTGTCGCGAGCTGGGCCTTCACCTGGTGGCGCACGCGGGCGAGGAAGGCCCGCCCGACTACATCTGGAGCGCGCTGGACGTGCTCAAGGTCGAGCGCATAGACCACGGCGTGCAGTCCACCCGCGACGCCGCGCTGATGAAGCGCCTGGCGGCCGAGCGCATTCCGCTGACGGTGTGCCCGTTGTCCAACCAGAAGCTGTGTGTGTTCCCCAATCTGGCCGACCACAACCTGGGCCGACTGCTCGACGCCGGCCTGTGCGCCACCGTCAACTCCGACGACCCGGCCTACTTCGGCGGCTACATGAACGACAACTTCCTGCAGACCTTTGCCGCCACCGGCCTCACGGCGCGGCACGCCTATACGCTGATGCGCAACAGCTTCGAGGCCAGTTTTTTGGAGCCCGCCGCCAAGCGCGCCATGCTGGACCGGGTGGACGCCGCCTTCCTGTCCTGAGCCTCACCAGGCCGCGAGCTGCGCGTGCAGCCGGGCCTTCGTGTCGGCGTCGGCAAAGCTGGCGGCAATCGACGTGCCGGCCAGTTCGCGCAGGGTGTCGTCACTCCAGCCGAAGTGCCCGGCGCACAGCGCGTATTCGCGCGGCAGCGTGGTGCCCAGCAGGCTGGGGTCGTCGGTGTTGAGCGAGAGCCGCACGCCGGCCGCGCGCAGCCGCTCCACCGGGTGCGCGTCCAGCGAGGGGTAGACCTTGAGCACCAGGTTGGAGCTGGGGCACACGCCCAGTGGGATGCCCTTGTCCACCAGCAGGCGCACCACGGACGGGTCGTCGATGGCGCGCACGCCATGGTCGATGCGGTCGGCCCCCAGCAGTTCGATGGCGTCGCGCACGCCCTCGGCGCCGCTGGATTCGCCCGCGTGCACGGTGCGTTTGAGCCCGGCATTGCCAGCGCGCCGGAAGGCGTCGGCAAAACGCGGGCCGGTGCGCCCGGCCGTGGCCTCGTTGCCGTCCACCGACAAAGCCACCACACGCGGGTGGCGCCAGCCGGCCAGCAGGTCCACCAGCTCGGTGGCTTCGTCCGCGCTCTGGGTGCGCAGCAGGCTCACACACAGGCCCACCTGGGGCAGGCCCATTTGCCCGGCTTCGCGAAAGCCGGCGTCCAGCGCATCGATGAAGCCGCGCAGGCGCCCGTGCCAAGCACTCCAGTGGGTGGGGTTGACGATCAGGTCGGCGTAACCGGTGCCGTCGGCCCGCAGACGCTCGCAGAAGGCGCGCGCCAGCGTGGCCACGCGCTCGGCTGTGTTGGCCAGGCCACAGGCCCAGTCCAGGAAATGCAGGAAATCGGCCAGGCCCTCGAACTGCGGCAAGCGTTCGCGCGGGCGTGGCATGGGCACGCCGGCCTCGCGGGCCCATTGTTCGAGGGTGGCGGGCTCGAAGGTGCCTTCCAGGTGGACGTGGACTTCGGCCTTGGGCAGGGCGATCAGGCGGGGCAGGGTGGATGTGGGCATGCTGCCATGGTCGGCCATTCCCGCTCGGCCCCCATATGCGTGGACGTATGGGGTTCATGGGCGCGGCTTCATGGGGCGTGGCGGTAAAATGCGGTTGCGCGCCGGTGCTTCCCCGGCGCGTTTTCTTTTGTTCCGGAAGCCATGTAGAGGACTACCATGTACAAAAACCTCGCAGCCACGCTCGTGGCCGCTTGTTGTTTCTCCCCCGTTTTTGCCCAATCCCCGGCGCCTGCTTCAGCACCGCTCAAGGCGGCATTCGTCTATGTGGCGCCGCTCACCGACGCCGGCTGGGTGCGCCAGCACGACGAGGGGCGCAAGGCGGTCGAAGCCGCGCTGGGCGCCCAGGTCAAGACCACCTTTGTGGAGAACGTGGCCGAAGGCCCGGACGCCGAGCGTGTGATCCGCGACCTGGCGCAGCAGGGCCATCAGCTCATCTTCACGCCCAGCTTTGGCTACATGGAGCCCACGCTCAAGGTGGCGGCCGAGTTCCCGAACGTGCGCTTCGAATCGGTCACCGGCTACAAGACGGCGGCCAACGTGGCGGTGTCCAATGCGCGCTACTACGAAGGTCGCTACCTGGCCGGCGTGGCTGCGGGGCGGCTGGCCTCGCAGGCCGGCTACGTGGCGGGTTTTCCCATCCCCGAGGTGCTGCAGGGCATCAACGCCTTCACGCTGGGCATGCGCTCGGTCAACCCCAAGGCCGAGCTGCGGGTGATCTTTCTGGGCGAGTGGTTCAACCCCCCGCGCGAGCGCGACGCCGCCATGACGCTGATGAACCAGGGCGCGGAGGTGCTGGCTTTCCACACCGGCAGCACGGCGGTGATGGTGGCAGCCCAGGAGCGCGGCAAGCTGGCCGTGGCCTACCACTCCGACATGCGCAAGGTCGCGCCCGACGCGCAGGTGGCCGCCGTCACCCACCTCTGGGGCGACTACTACACGCGGCGCGCCAAGGCGGCGCTGGACGGCAGCTGGAAAAGCGAACGCCTGTGGGGCGGTGTGAAGGACGGCATGATCCGCGTGGACCACTTCGGCCCCAAGGTGCCAGCCACCGTGCGTGACGAGGTGCTGGCGCGGCAGAAGGACATCGCGGCGGGCAAGTTGCACCCCTTCCGTGCCACCTCGGCCGTGCGCGACAACGAAGGCAGGGAAGTCATCGCCAAGGGCGCGACGCTCAGCGACGAGCAGATACTCAACATGAACTGGCTGGTCGAAGGGGTGCTGACCAAGCTGGCACGCTGAGGCGGCGCACATGATGGCGTGGCGGATGGGGCTTATCTGCGCGTGCGCATGATAGATGGGGTGCTTTGAGCTACGCTCGACGCACCATGAAAGCCTACCGTGCCGCCCTCCTGCGTTTTGACCACACCCAACAGCCCCTGTACGACGAAGATGGCCTGCTGGTCATCGGGCCCGATGAGAGCGGCCGGCAGGTGGTGCGCGCCGCTGGCGACTTCCATGCACTGAAGGACCGCTACCCTGGCGTGACGACGGAACACCTGCCCGGACGCGTGATCGCGCCGGGCTTCGTGGACCTGCACATCCACTATCCCCAGACCGACGTTATCGGCTCCCCCGCCGAGGGCCTGCTGCCCTGGCTGGAGAACTACACCTTTCCGCACGAGTCGCGTTTCCACGACCCGGCCTACGCCGCCGAGGTGGCGCGTTTCTTTCTGGACGAACTGGCGCGCAACGGCGTCACCACGCCGCTGACCTTTGCCACCTCGCACCCGCAGTCGGTTGACGCGCTGATGGGCCAGGCGCAAGCCCGGGGCCTGCGCCTGATCGCCGGCAAGGTGCTGCAGGATCGCCACTCGCCCGATGGCGTGCGTGACCACACCGAACAAGGCCTGATCGACACCGAGACGCTGATCCAGAGATGGCATGGCGTGGACCGCCTGGGCTATGCCATCACCCCGCGTTTTGCGCCCAGCTGCTCCGACGCACAGATGCGCGGCGCGGGCGAGCTGGCCGCTGCCCACCCCAGCGTGTGGGTCCAGTCCCACGTGGCCGAAAACCTCGACGAGGTGAAGTGGGTGCGCGAGTTGTATCCGCAGTCGCGCTCCTACCTCGATGTCTACCGCCAGTTTGGCCTGCTGCGCGAGCGTGCCGTCTACGCCCACTGCATCCACCTGGACGCCACCGACCGCGCGCTGATGCGCGACACGGGTGCGGTGGCGGCGGTCAGTCCCACCAGCAACCTTTTTTTAGGCAGCGGCTTCTTCGACTTCGTGGCGGCCGACCGCGCCGGCATGGGCTACGGCCTGGCCAGCGACGTGGGCGGCGGCACCAGCTTCAGCCCCTTCCACACCATGCTGGCGGCCTACCACGTGGGCCGCGCGGGCGTCACCGGCGGCGGCGCCTTCAAGCAGGGCATCAGCCTCAAGCCCTCGCAGCTGTGGTGGCAGCACACGGCGGGCGCGGCGCAGGCGCTGGGCCTGGGCGGTGTGGTGGGCAATCTCACGCCCGGACACGAGGCCGACTTTGTGGTCATCCGCCCCGACGCCACGCCGCTGCTGGCGCGCAAGACGGCGCAAGCGGATTCACTCGAAGAGTTGCTGTTCGCGCTGATCGTGCTGGGTGATGACCGGCTGATCGAGCGCACGGTGGTGGCAGGGCGCTGAGTGGCATCTCCCTACAATCGGGTTTTTCCGAATCACCGGGGCACCCATGAGCATCAAGAGCGACAAGTGGATACGGCGCATGGCCGAGCAGCACGGCATGATCGAGCCGTTCGAGCCGGGTCAGGTGCGCCAGGCCAATGGCCAGAAGGTCATCAGCTACGGCACCAGCAGCTACGGTTACGACATCCGTTGTGCGCCCGAATTCAAGGTCTTCACCAACATCCACAGCACGGTGGTGGACCCGAAGAACTTCGATGAAAACAGCTTCGTGGACATCAACAAGGATGTCTGCGTGATCCCGCCCAACAGCTTCGCGCTGGCGCGCACCATGGAGTACTTCCGCATCCCGCGCAACGTGCTGACCATCTGCCTGGGCAAAAGCACCTACGCGCGCTGCGGCA
>CAYUAH010000266.1:0-4772 GCA_964442375.1 uncultured Hydrogenophaga sp.
CCAACAACGGCGGCTGGCAGTGGGCGGCCTCCACCGGCTGCGACGCCCAGCCCTACTTCCGCATCTTCAACCCGGTGAGCCAGAGCCAGAAGTTCGACCCCGAGGGCAAGTTCATCCGCCGCTACCTGCCGCAGTTGGCCAAGCTGCCCAACGCGGCCATCCACGCGCCCTGGCTGGCCAAGCCCGTCGATCTGCAGACCGCCGACTTCGTGCTGGAACGTGACTACCTGGCCCCCATCGTGGACCATGCCGAGGCGCGCGAACGCACGCTGGCCCGCTACGCGGTGGTGAAGAAGGCGGCCTGAATCCGTCGGATCAGGCCGGGGGGATGGGCAGGTTGCCGACCTGCCCCTTGAAGTCCTGCAGCGAAAAATGGGTGTGCACCCGGCGCACCCCGGGCATCCGGTGCAAGCGCTTTTGCAGCAGGTCCGAGTAGTCGTCGAGGTCGCGCGCCACCACCACCAACATGAAATCTTCCGGCCCCGAAATGGCGTGGAACATGACCACCTCGGGGATGGCCACCGCCGCGGCCTCGAACGCGTGTGAAGACGTTTCGTTCTGGTGGTCGATGCTGACCAGCACGAAGGCCAGCACGCCATAGCCCAGCGCCCGGCGGTTGAGCGCGGCGTGGTAGCCCGTGACCACCCCCGCCTCCTCCATGCGCTTGACGCGCCGCCACGCCGGCGATTGCGACAAATGGGCCATCTGCGCCAGCTCGCCCGAGGTCAGCCGGGCATTGGCCTGCAAGGCCTGCAACAGCAATTTGTCGGTTTTATCGATGTCAACTTGCATTGTTTTTCACCATTAATTCAATGCAGAGAATAACTTATTCAAGTTTTGAAGATTTCAGGGATAACCATAGAATTCAGCATCCAAGCATCCTCTAACATGGCGTCCGGATGAGTGCGTGCCAGCCCGACGCGCCAACCACACCACCCTTTTCAATTCAAGGAGCACCATGAAACACACCGCCATCGCGTTGGCCCTGCTGGGCCTGTTCGCATCTGCCGCACACGCACAAAGCAGCGTCACGCTGTACGGCCGCCTCAACGTCACTCTGGAAAGCCAGAGCGTGGGTGATGCCTCGCGCGTCAACAAAATGGCCGACAACTCGTCGCGCTGGGGCGTCAAGGGCAGCGAGGACCTGGGTGGCGGCATGCGCGCCAACTTCGTGTTCGAACAGGGCTTCGACACCACCACGGGCGCTGCGCCCAACGGTTTTGCGCGCGAGTCCTACGTCGAATTGGCTGCCCCCTGGGGCGCCGTGCGCGGCGGCAACTGGGCGCCCGGCTCCTACTTCGCCACCGCCGACTACGTGAGCATGCACAACCACGACACCGGCACCTCGTCGGACGCCCTGTACTCCTTCGCGTCCTTCCCGTCGGCACGCAAGGTGGCCTACTTCACGCCCGAGATCGCCGGCTTCACCGCCGAGATCGCCCACACCTTCGAGACCGCCACCGAAGCCAAGGCCAACGACCTGGCCCTGAACTACACCGCAGGCGATCTGCAGTTGGGCGCCGGCTACACCAAACAGGCCGACGTGTCGCAAGTGGCCGTGCGCGCGCTCTACGGCATGGGCGCGCTCACCGTGGGCGGCTACCTGCAGCGCGAGTCGGTGGAAGGCTCGGCCAACGGCAAGAGCCGCGACATCGTGCGCCTGGTGGCCATGTACACCATGGGCGCCAACGAGTTCCACGTCAACGTCGGCCATTCCGACCGCGGCGGCAGCTTTGCCCAGAAGGCCTCGCAGTACACGCTGGGCATCAACCACAACCTGACCAAGCGCACCAAGCTCTACACCTACTACACCGCCATCAACAGCCCCGGCAAGGCCAACGACTTCAACGCCCTGGCCGTGGGCATGCGCCACAACTTCTGACGTGCCTGCGGGCCGGCGGCTCACACGCCGCCGGCTCTTCGTCTGCTTTCTGTTCACGACCATGCCCACCCTCTGGGACATATCCCCCCCCGTGCACGAGCGCACACCGGTGTTCCCCGGCGACACGCCCTACACCCAGGAATGGGTGGCCACCCTGGGTCCGGGCTGCCCGGTGAACGTGAGCGCGCTGCACCTGTCGCCCCACGTGGGGGCCCACGCCGACGCACCGCTGCACTACGACCCCGAAGGTGCGGCCATCGGCGCCGTGTCGCTGGAGCCCTTTCTGGGGCCCTGCCGCGTCATCCACGCCATAGCCTGCGGCCCGCTGATCGAATGGCGGCACATCGCGCATGCCGTGGCCGATCTGCCACCGCGTGTGCTGGTGCGCACCTACGAACACATGCCACAAGACCGCTGGGACGGCGCTTTGTGCGCCTACGCGCCCGACACCGTGGCGCGCCTGGCCGACCTGGGCGTACAGCTCATCGGCATCGACACCGCCAGCATCGACCCGGCCGACAGCAAAACCCTGGACAGCCACCAGGTGATACGCCAACGCGGCCTGCGCGTGCTGGAAAACCTGGTGCTCGACGCCGTGCCCGAAGGCGACTACGAGCTCATCGCACTGCCACTCAGACTGACCCAGGCGGACGCCAGCCCGGTGCGCGCCGTGCTGCGGCCGCTGGCATGAATCAAAACGACGGAGACAAGATGCACACCCAACAAGACTGCCGGGGACGAGACGCCCAGGACCCGCTGCGCGGCCTGCGCGATCTGTTCACCCTGCCCGAAGGCGTGATCTACCTCGACGGCAATTCGCTCGGCGCCATGCCCAAGGCCGCGCCGGCGCGCATCGCGCAGGTGAGCACACAGGAATGGGGCCAGGACCTGATCCGCGCCTGGAACACGGCCGGCTGGTTCCATTGGCCCCAACAGATTGGCGACAAGATCGCCCGCCTGGTGGGCGCCGGCCCGGGTGAGCTGGTGGCCACCGACGGCACCTCCATCAACCTGTTCAAGGTGCTCAGCGCCGCCCTGAGCATGGCGCGGGAAGATGCGCCGCAACGCACCGTGGTGCTGAGCGAGCGCAGCAACTTCCCCACCGACCTCTACATCGCCGAGGCGCTGTGCAAGGAGCGTGGCCTGACACTCAAGCTGGTGGAGCCCGACGAGATACACGCCGCCCTGGACGCCAGCGTGGCCGTGCTGATGCTGACCCACGTGAACTACCGCACCGGCGCCATGCACGACATGGCGGCCATGACCGCCGCCGCCCACGCGGCCGGTGCCCTGACCGTGTGGGACCTGGCCCACAGCGCGGGCGCGGTGCCGGTGGAACTGACCAACGCCGTCGCCGATTTCGCCATCGGCTGCGGCTACAAATACCTCAACGGCGGCCCCGGCGCGCCGGCCTTTGTGTGGGTGCACCCGCGCCACGCCGAACGCTTCTGGCAGCCCCTGGCCGGCTGGTGGGGCCACGCGGCGCCTTTTGTGTTCACGCCCGACTACCGCCCTGCGGCCGGCATACAGCGTTACCTGTGTGGCACCCAGCCCATCATCAGCATGGCCGGGTTGGACGTGGGGGTGGACACCCTGCTGGCGGCCGAGCCGCTGGGTGGCATGGCGGCGCTGCGCGCCAAATCGCTGGCACTTACCGACCTGTTCATCGAGCTGGTGGAGCAGCGCTGCGCCGGCCACGGCATCGGTCTGGCCACGCCGCGTGGGCACGCCCAGCGGGGCTCGCAGGTCTGCCTCACGCGCCAGCAAGGTGCCTACGCCATCGTGCAAGCCCTCATCGCGCGCGGCGTGATTGGCGATTTCCGCAAGGGTGATGGTGGCCAGCACCTGGACATCCTGCGCTTCGGGTTCACGCCGCTCTACATCGGTTTTGAAGACGTGTGGAACGCGGTCGAACACCTGCGCCAGGTGCTGGAGAGCGGCGAATGGCAACGCCCCAAATTCAACCAGACCCACGCGGTCACCTGATCTGATTTCCTTTCTCAACCTCCCTTGAAACCCACCATGACCACTTCGCTGTTTGCCCACGTGCCCGCCTACGGCGGCGACCCCATCCTGTCCCTGATGGAAACCTTCCAGAAGGACCCGCGCCCCAACAAGGTCAGCCTGTCCATCGGCATCTACTTCGACGAGGAAGGCCGTCTGCCGGTGCTCGAATCGGTGCGCCGCGCCGAAGCCGGTGGCATGGAAAAAATCGGCCCCCGCCCCTACCTGCCCATGGAAGGTGCCGCCGCCTACCGCAGTGCGGTGCAGAAGCTGGTTTTCGGCGCCGACCACGAAGCCGTCCAGAGCAAGCGCATCGCCACCCTGCAAAGCCTGGGCGGCTCGGGTGCGCTCAAAGTCGGCGCCGACTTCCTCAAGACCTATTTCGGCCAGTCCAATGTGTGGGTCAGCGACCCGACCTGGGAAAACCACGTCGCCCTGTTCGAAGGCGCCGGCTTCACGGTGGGCACCTACCCCTACTACGACAGCGCCACCGGCGGCCTGCGCTTCGACGACATGCTCGCCGCCTTCAAGGCACTGCCGGCACGCAGCATCGTGCTGCTGCACGCCAGCTGCCACAACCCCACCGGTGTGGACCTGAGCCAGGCCCAGTGGCAACAGCTGATCCCGGTGATCGCCCAGCAGGGCCTGATCCCCTTCATCGACATGGCTTACCAGGGTTTTGGTGACGGGCTGGACGAAGACGCCTACGCCATCCGCGCCCTGGCCAGCGCCGGCGTGCAGTTTTTTGTCGCCAACTCCTTCTCCAAGAACTTCTCGCTCTACGGCGAGCGCTGCGGCGGTTTGCACGTGGTCTGCACCGATGCAGCCGCCGCCGACACCGTGCTGGGCCAGCTCAAGGCCACGGTGCGCCGCAACTACTCCAGCC
>CAYUAH010000267.1:0-4718 GCA_964442375.1 uncultured Hydrogenophaga sp.
GATTATCGCGTCAGCGATGGTGTGTGCGGCGCCCGCCCAGAAGAACACAACAGGCCAACACGAAAGTGTGGTGCGGTACAGACCCCCGGTTTTTTAACTTGAGTGGAGTCTTTTATGTCTGAACGCTTCAGCGCAACCGCCTTGGTGGTGCCCTTCGAGCAACTGCGAATGACCGATGTCGAGGTCGTTGGCGGCAAAAACGCCAGCCTGGGCGAAATGATCTCGCAACTGCCCCAGGGTGTGCGGGTGCCCACCGGCTTTGCCACCACGGCCTTTGCCTTCCGTGAATTCCTGAAGTTCAACGGCCTGGCCGACCGCATCAACGCCCAGCTCGACAAGCTGGACACCGAAGACGTGCGCGAGCTGGCCAAGGTGGGCGCCGAGATCCGTGCCATGGTCGAGGCCCAGCCTTTCCCGGCCGACCTGGAAGCCGCCATCCGCGCCGAATTTGCCAAGCTCTCGGCCGGCAACGCCGACGCCTCGTTCGCCGTGCGCTCGTCGGCCACGGCCGAAGACCTGCCCGACGCCAGCTTTGCCGGCCAGCAGGAAACCTTCCTCAACGTGCACGGCATCGAAGACGTGCTGCACAAGACGCGCGAGGTGTTCGCCTCCCTCTACAACGACCGCGCCATCAGCTACCGCGTGCACAAGGGCTTTGCCCACGCCGAGGTGGCCCTGAGCGCCGGCGTGCAGCGCATGGTGCGCTCGGACCTGGGTGCGGCCGGCGTGATGTTCACCATCGACACCGAAAGCGGTTTCGAGGACGTGGTCTTCATCACCAGCAGCTACGGGCTGGGTGAAACCGTGGTGCAGGGCGCCGTGAACCCCGACGAGTTCTACGTCCACAAACCCATGCTCAAGGCCGGCAAGCAGGCCGTGATCCGCCGCAACCTGGGCAGCAAGCTGATCGAGATGGTGTTCAGCACACCCGAGGAAAAGGCCGCCAGCGGCAAGCTGGTCAAGACGGTGGACGTGCCGGTGGAGCAGCGCAACCGCTACAGCCTGACCAACGCCGAGGTGCAGCAACTGGCCCAGTACGCCTTGGTGATCGAGCAGCACTACGGCCGCCCCATGGACATCGAGTGGGGCAAGGACGGCACCGACGGCCAGCTCTACATCCTGCAGGCCCGCCCCGAAACCGTGAAAAGCCAGGCCGGCAACCAGGTGGAGTACCGCTACAAGCTCAAGGGCAAGGGCACGGTGCTGTCCAGCGGCCGCGCCATCGGCCAGAAGGTGGGCACCGGCCCGGTGCGCCTGGTGCACAACATCAGCGAGATGGACAAGGTGCAGCCTGGCGACGTGCTGGTGACCGACATGACCGACCCCAACTGGGAACCGGTGATGAAGCGCGCCAGCGCCATCGTCACCAACCGGGGCGGCCGCACCTGCCACGCCGCCATCATCGCGCGCGAGCTGGGCATCCCGGCCGTCGTGGGCTGCGGCGACGCGACCGATCACCTCAAGGACGGCACGCTGGTGACGGTGAGCTGCGCCGAGGGCGACACCGGCCACATCTACGACGGTTTGCTCGAAACCGAAGTGACCGAGGTCCAGCGCGGCACCATGCCCGAGATCGACGTCAAGATCATGATGAACGTGGGCAACCCCCAGCTGGCGTTCGACTTCGCCCAGCTGCCCAACGGCGGCGTGGGCCTGGCGCGCCTGGAGTTCATCATCAACAACAACATCGGTGTGCACCCCAAGGCCATCCTGGACTACCCGCAGATCGACGCCGATCTGAAAAAGGCGGTCGAGTCGGTGGCGCGTGGCCATGCCTCGCCCCGTGCTTTTTACGTCGACAAGGTGGCCGAAGGTGTGGCCACCATTGCCGCCGCCTTCTGGCCCAAGCCGGTGATCGTGCGCCTGTCGGACTTCAAGAGCAACGAGTACCGCAAGCTGGTGGGGGGCAGCCGCTACGAACCCGAGGAAGAAAACCCCATGCTGGGTTTCCGCGGCGCGGCGCGCTACATCAGTGAAGACTTCGGCGAGGCCTTTGCCATGGAGTGCGAGGCCTTGAAGCGCGTGCGCGAAGACATGGGCCTGACCAACGTGCAGGTGATGGTGCCTTTTGTGCGTACCCTGGGCCAGGCCGAGCGCGTGGTCAAGCTGCTGGCCAAGCATGGCCTCAAGCGCGGTGAAAACGATCTCAAGCTCATCATGATGTGCGAGATCCCCAGCAACGCGGTGCTGGCGCACGACTTCCTGAAGTTCTTCGATGGCTTCTCCGTCGGCTCGAACGACCTGACCCAGCTGACCCTGGGCCTGGACCGCGATTCGGGTCTGGAGCTGCTGGCGCACGACTTCGACGAACGCGACCCCGCCGTCAAGGCGCTGCTCAAGCTGGCCATTGGCGCCTGCAAGGCCGAGGGCAAGTATGTTGGCATCTGCGGCCAAGGCCCCAGCGACCACCCCGACTTCGCCCAGTGGCTGCGCGACGAAGGCATCTCGTCGATTTCGCTGAACCCGGATTCGGTGATCGACACCTGGAAGTTGCTGGCGGGCTGAGTTTTTTTCCCCGTTCGTTCCGAGAGAGGCCGCCTTGTGCGGCCTTTTTCATGCCTGCTGCGTGGGCTGAAACGGGGTGGCAGGGTGCCCTGTTCCGCTCATGTCCCCCGAACCGGCCGTGCCGGTTCTCCTCCTCTACTTCGCTGCACAGCGCACCCTGCCACCCCGAGCGGGCAACCGATGGCGGGTGCACATCTTGGCTTGGCTGGATGTTGGTGAGGCGTGGGCAACTTGCCCGCAGCTCAACGGCCCCATCTGCCGCCCTCTTGCGACCAGCCGCCTCGCGGCTGATCGCGCCAGTGGTGGCGCGAGCGGGGGTGCTCGTAGCGTCCCGGTACCCACTCGTAACGGTTGCGCGACCAGCCCCAGTTGCCGCTGATCCAGATCGCACCTGCAAACGGCGCCGCAGGAACCACCTCGACATAGGGGCGCGGGGGCGGCTGCTGAACGACGACCGCAGGTTCGGGCGGGTACATGGGGGCCACGACGCAGGCGCTGAGCGTGGCGGCGGCCAGCGTGCCGGCCGCGATGCAGCGAAGCAGGGGTACGGTGTTCATGGCGGCAATTTACTGCTGCCGGATCGAGAAGGGGGGCTCTGGCACAGACTGTGACCGCTCTTTACCCGCTGATTACGCGTGGTGGTCGATCCGGTGGTCTGGGGATGGCTTGCATGTGACCGCCAAGGGCGTCCAGAGGCCACCGGCCCCTGTGGCAAACTCCCCACCTTTCCAGACAGCCAGAGGCCGACCCAGGGACCGGCCCACCGTTATCCGACATGCAAAAAATCATCGCGCAGATTGCGCAGGAGATCAAAGTCCAGCCCCGCCAGGTGCTGGCCGCCGTGGAACTGCTCGACGGCGGGGCCACGGTGCCCTTCATCGCCCGTTACCGCAAGGAGGTCACCGATGGCCTCGACGACATCCAGTTGCGCGAACTCGAAGCCCGCCTGAGCTACCTGCGCGAACTGGAAGACCGGCGCGAGGCGGTGCTCAAGAGCATTGCGGAGCAGGGCAAGCTGACACCGGAGCTGCATGCCGCGATTGCCGCCGCGCCCACCAAGCAGGAACTGGAAGACCTCTACCTGCCCTACAAGCCCAAGCGCCGCACCAAGGGCATGATCGCCCGCGAAGCCGGCATCGAGCCGCTGGCCGACAAGCTGTTTGCCGACCCCTCGCTGGACCCGAACACCGAAGCCCAAGCCTTCCTGGTGCCGGCCGGCAAGGTGGAAGGGGCTGATTTCACGACCACCGCCGCCGTGCTGGACGGCGTGCGCGACATCCTCTCCGAGCGCTGGGCCGAGGACGCCGCGCTGGTACAGAAGCTGCGCGAGTGGCTGTGGGCCGAAGGGCTGTTCACCAGCAAACTGGCCGGCGGCAAGAACGAGAACGACCCCGAGATCGCCAAGTTCCGCGACTACTTCGACTACGACGAACCCATTGGCCGCGTGCCTTCGCACCGCGCATTGGCGGTGTTCCGTGGCCGCGCGCTGGAGTTGCTGGACGCCAAGTTGGCGCTGCCCGAGGTGCCCGAACCCGGCAAACCCAGCATCGCAGAGGGCAAGATTGCGCTCCACCTGGGCTGGGGCCACAAAGGCCGCCCGGCCGATGATTTGCTGCGCAAGTGCGTGGCCTGGACCTGGCGCGTCAAGCTCAGCCTGTCCACCGAGCGCGACCTGTTCGCCCGCCTGCGCGAAGAGGCCGAGAAGGTGGCCATCAAGGTGTTTGCCGACAACCTGCGCGACCTGCTGCTGGCCGCGCCCGCCGGTCCGCGCGTGGTGATGGGGCTGGACCCCGGCATCCGCACCGGCGTCAAGGTGGCCGTGGTCGATGCCACGGGCAAGCTGGTGGACACCGCCACCGTCTACCCGCACTAGCCGCGCCGCGACTGGGATGGCTCGCTGCACACCCTGGGCCGACTGGTCGAGAAACACGGCGTCAACCTGATCGCCATCGGCAACGGCACGGCCAGCCGTGAGACCGACAAGCTGGCCGGCGAGCTGATCAAGCTGCTGGCCAAGGTGGAGCGCCCGGTGGAGAAAGTGGTGGTGAGCGAGGCCGGTGCTTCGGTCTACTCCGCCAGCGAATACGCCAGCCAGGAAATGCCCGACGTGGACGTGAGCCTGCGCGGTGCCGCATCGATTGCCCGCCGCCTGCAGGACCCGCTGGCCGAGCTGGTCAAGATCGACCCCAAGAGCATCGGGGTGGGCCAGTACC
>CAYUAH010000268.1:0-4697 GCA_964442375.1 uncultured Hydrogenophaga sp.
TGGTGGGCATGGAAAACTCCACCGAAGGCGTGGTGGCGCGTTCGCTGGACCTGTTCCTGCGCTCGCCCGTGCACGTGGTGGGTGAGGTCAGCCTGCTGATCCGCCACAACCTGCTGCGTCAGGTCAACAGCCTCGACGGCATCGAAGTGGTGATGGCGCACCCGCAAGCGCTGGCGCAGTGCCAGGGCTGGCTGTCGCAGCACCTGCCCAACGCAGAGCGCCGCGCCGTGTCCAGCAATGCCGAAGGCGCGCGCCTGGCCGCCACCAACCCGGCCTGGGCCGGCCTGGCCAGCGAACGCGCCGCCGCCCAGTTTGGCCTGCACATCGTGGCCCATGCCATCCAGGACGAAGCCTACAACCGCACCCGTTTCGCCATCATCTGCCTGCCGCAGACACTGGCCATGCCGCCGGCCTCGGGCAAGGACTGCACCAGCCTGGTGGTGTCCGTGCCCAACCGCCCGGGTGCGGTGCACGACCTGCTGGTGCCGCTCAAGAACAACGGCGTGTCCATGACGCGCTTCGAGTCGCGCCCGGCCAAATCCGGTCAGTGGGAGTACTACTTCTACATCGACATCGCCGGGCACCCGTCCCAGCCCAACGTGGCTGCGGCGCTGGCCGAGTTGCAGGGCCTGTGCGCCTTCTACAAGGTGCTGGGCGCCTACCCTGTCCAAGACTAGGCCCCGCATGTTCGAACAACTGGGCTTGATCGGCTGTGGCCTCATGGGTGGCTCGTTTGCGCTGGCGCTCAAGCGGGCAGGCCTGGTCAAACAGGTGGTGGGCTACAGCAAGTCGCCCACCACCACCGCCAAGGCGCGCCAGCTGGGCGTGATTGACGTGGAAGCACCTTCCGCGCTGCTCGCGGTGTCGGGCGCCGACATCGTGCTGGTGGCCGTGCCGGTGGCCGCCACCGAAGACAGCTTCAAGGCCATACGCCATCTGCTCACGCCCCAAACGCTGCTGATGGACGTGGGTTCGACCAAATGCGACGTGGTGGCCGCCGCCCAACGGGTGCTGCGCGAGCACCTGGCCAGCTTTGTTCCGGCCCACCCGATTGCGGGCAAGGAAGTGGCGGGCGTGGAACACGCCGACGCCGATCTTTACCTCAACCGCCAGGTCATCCTCACCCCCACCGAACACACCAACCCCGCCCAGACCGACCGCGCCGAGCAGCTGTGGCGCGCGGTGGGGGCCCTGGTGCTGCGCATGAGCCCGCAACAACACGACGCCACCTACGCCGCCGTCAGCCACCTGCCCCACCTGCTCGCGTTCGCCTACATGAACGGACTCAGCGCCCAGGCCGAGGGCGCGCGCTTCCTGAGCATGGCGGGCCCCGGTTTCCGCGACTTCAGCCGCATCGCCGCCAGCGACCCCAGCGTCTGGCGCGACATCCTGCTGGCCAACCGCGACGAGGTGCTGGCACAAGGCCGGCATTTCCGTGCGGCGCTGGACGCGCTGGAACACGCGGTGAGCGAAGGGCGTGCAGACCTGCTGGTGCCCTTGATTGAAAAGGCGCGCGCCGCGCGCGCGCCCTGGCAATTGCCCAGCCCCAAAGCCGAAGACTGATGTACGACATACCGTTTCTCGACCTGCCACCGCTGCAAGGTGCCGGTGGCACCATGACCCTGCCGGGCTCCAAAAGCATTTCCAACCGCGTGCTGTTGCTGGCAGCCCTCAGCGAGGGTCGCACCACCGTGCACGACCTGCTGGACTCCGACGACACCCGGGTGATGCTGGCCGCCTTGCGCACCTTGGGTTGTGGCGTCGAGGCGCAGACCGACGGCACCCTGGCCATCACCGGTCTGGCAGGCGCCCTGCCCCAGCGCGGTGCCGACCTCTTCCTGGGCAATGCAGGCACGGCCATGCGCCCGCTGTGCGCCGCGCTGGCGCTGCTGGCGGCCCAACATGGGGGCCAGTTCGATCTGCGTGGCGTGCCGCGCATGCACGAGCGCCCCATTGGCGATCTGGTGGACGCGCTGCGCCAACTGGGTTGCCCGGTGGACTACCTGGGCAACACCGGCTACCCGCCTTTGCGCCTGGGCACCGGCCAACCCGCCCCACTGCAGCTCGACCAAGCCATCCGTGTACGGGGCGACGTGTCCAGCCAGTTCCTCACGGCGCTGCTGCTGGCCCTGCCCCTGGTCGCATCCCACGACGTGGTGATCGACGTGGTGGGCGAACTGATCTCCAAGCCTTACATCGACATCACGCTCAAGCTGCTGGCGCAGTTTGGTGTGGAGGTGAAACGCGACGGCTGGCAACGCTTCACCATCCCGGCCGGCAGCCGCTACCGCTCGCCCGGTGAGGTTTATGTGGAAGGCGACGCCTCGTCCGCCAGCTACTTCATCGGCCTGGGCGCCATCGCTGAAGGCCCCGGCATCACGGTGCAGGGCGTGGGCCTTGCGTCCATCCAGGGCGACATCCGTTTCGTCGAGGCTGCGCAGGCCATGGGCGCACACATCACCGGCGGCCCCAACCACCTGCAGATCCGGCGCGGCGCCTGGCCGCTGAAGGCCCTTGACCTGGACTGCAACCACATCCCCGACGCCGCCATGACCTTGGCCGTGATGGCGCTCTACGCCGACGGCACAACCACGCTGCGCAACATCGCCAGCTGGCGCGTCAAGGAAACCGACCGCATCGCCGCCATGGCCACCGAGCTGCGCAAGCTGGGCGCCACGGTGGCCGAAGGCGCGGATTTCATCCGCATTGAGCCACTGGCGGCGGGCGGCTGGAAACCCGCGTCCATCCACACCTACGACGACCACCGTGTGGCCATGTGCTTCTCGCTGGCCACCTTCAACCCCGACCGGTTGCCGGTGCGCATCGAAGACCCCAAGTGCGTGGCCAAAACCTTCCCGGACTACTTCGAAACCTTGTTCGAGGTGGTTGAACCCGCGCCCGATCAGGTGCCCGTGATCTGCATCGACGGCCCCACCGCATCGGGCAAGGGCACCCTCGGTGCCGCCGTGGCCAAAGCCTTGGGCTACCACCTGCTGGACTCCGGCGCACTGTACCGCCTGGTGGGCCTGGCCGCTGAACGCGCCGGCCTCTCCACGGCCGCCGAAGACCTGGACCACCCCGAACACGGTGCCCGCATGGGCGCCCTGGCCCAGGCACTTCAGGTGCGCTTTGATGGCGACAGCATCTGGCTGGACGGCGACAACGTCACCGATGCCCTGCGCACCGAGGCCACCGGCATGGCCGCATCGCGCGTGTCGGCCGTGCCGGCCGTGCGCCAGGCCCTGCTGGCCCTGCAACACGGTTTTGCACGCCTGCCCGGCCTGGTGGCCGACGGCCGCGACATGGGCACGGTGATCTTCCCCCGGGCGCCGCTCAAGGTTTTCCTCACGGCCAGTGCCGAACAGCGCGCCGACAGGCGCCATAAGCAGTTGATTTCCAAGGGAATTTCGGCTACACTCGACAGTCTTTTGGCGGACCTGAAAGCACGTGACCTGCGGGACAGCACCCGCAAGGATGCGCCTCTCAAGCCCGCCGAAGATGCCAAGCTGCTGGACAACTCCAGCCTGGACGTCGAGCAATCGGTCGAACAGGTGCTGTCCTGGTGGCAAGGCAAGCGGCCTTTCAACTTGTAAAAGCAAGGGCCGCACCGGCCCAAAAGGCCCCGCCGGGTATTCACACCGCCCGCAGGCCCGATGGTTCATTCAACCAACCCGCGCATCCCGCGCATTTGTCAACGCTGCATCCGGTCACCCCGGCACCTCAAAAACGCTGGCCCGTCTGCAGATTAGGAAACCCCATGTCTGAATCTTTTGCCGCCCTGTTTGAAGAATCCCTCAAGCGCGCCGAAATGCGCTCCGGTGAGGTCATCACCGCCGAGGTGGTTCGCATCGAACACAGCCACGTGGTCGTCAACGCCGGCCTGAAGTCGGAAGCCTACGTTCCGCTCGCCGAGTTCAAGAACGACCAGGGCGAACTCGAAGTCCAAGTGGGCGACTTCGTGTCCGTGGCCATCGACTCCGTTGAAAACGGCTTCGGTGACACCCTGCTGAGCCGCGACAAGGCCAAGCGCCTGGCCTCGTGGATGGCCCTGGAAAAGGCCCTGGAATCCGGCGAATTCGTCACCGGCACCACCTCCAGCAAGGTCAAGGGCGGCCTCAAGGTCATGGTCAACGGCATCAGCGCCTTCCTGCCGGGCTCGCTGGTGGACAGCCGTCCGACCAAGGACCTGACCCCCTACGAAAACAAGACCCTGGAATTCAAGGTCATCAAGCTGGACCGCAAGCGCAACAACGTGGTGCTGAGCCGCCGCGCCGTGGTGGAAGCCTCCATGGGCGAAGAGCGCGCCAAGCTGATGGAAACCCTGCGCGAAGGCGCGATTGTCCAGGGCGTGGTCAAGAACATCACCGAATACGGTGCCTTCGTGGACCTGGGCGGCATCGACGGCCTGCTGCACATCACCGACATGGCCTGGCGCCGTGTCCGCCACCCGAGCGAAGTCGTTCAGGCCGGCCAGGAAATCACCGCCAAGATCCTCAAGTTCGACACCGAGAAGCACCGCGTCTCGCTGGGCCTCAAGCAGATGGGCGACGACCCGTGGATGGGCGTTTCGCGCCGCTACCCGCAAGGCACCCGCATGTTCGGCAAGATCACCAACATCGCCGACTACGGTGCGTTTGTCGAGCTGGAGCCGGGCATCGAAGGTCTGGTGCACGTGTCCGAAATGGACTGGACCAACA
>CAYUAH010000269.1:0-4686 GCA_964442375.1 uncultured Hydrogenophaga sp.
TATGGTGATTTATTGACAATGTTGGCCGAGGTTTACGTGCATCCATCCAAACTCACACCGCTTCCCTCCGACGCCAGCCCGAACCCGGTTCGCGGTGGACGTTTCGGGCTGCGCCTGAGCACGCTGGCTTGTGCGGCGGCGCTCGTGGCGGGCATGCAAGCCTCGGACGCCTGGGCCCTGGCCCTGGGCCGTGCCACCGTGCAGTCGGGCCTGGGTGAACCGCTGCGCGCCGAGATCGACGTGCCCAGCATCACGCCAGAAGAAGCCAGCAGCCTAAACCTGCGCATCGGCGGTGCCGAGGCCTTTCGTTCGGCCGGCATGGACATGAATGCGCTGCTGAGCGACGTGCAGTTCAACATCGTGCGCCGCGCCGATGGCCGCACCACCATCCGGCTGCAAAGCAACCGACCCGTGACGGAGCCGTTTCTCGATCTGATCGTGGAGGCCGAATGGTCAGCCGGCCGCCTGGTGCGCGGCTACACCATGTTGTTCGACCCGCCGGCCTTGCGTTCGTCGCAGCAGGCCCAGGCGCCGCTGTTGCCGGCAACGCCTGCGCCTGTCGCCCGGCCCGCGCCACCGCCCGCAGTGGCGGCAACTCCCTCGGCGCCGCCGGTGGCGGCGGCACCTCCCGTGGCTCCGCGCCCGCAGGTGGCGCCCGCACCCGCCCCCGCAACGTCCTCTCGTGGCAACAACGAAGTCCAGGTGCGCCCGGGCGACACGGCCGGGCGGATCGCAGCGGCCCACAAGCCGGCCAACGTGTCGCTGGACCAGATGCTGGTGGCGCTGCTGCAGAACAACCCCAACGCCTTCATCGGCAACAACGTCAACCGCATGAAAGCCGGGGTGGTGCTCAACCTGCCCGACGCCGAGCAGGCCAGCGCGGTGGACGCCGGTACGGCACGACGCACCATCGCGGCGCAAAGTGCGGATTTCAACGCCTTCCGTCAACGCCTGGCCGGCGCCACCACCGCCGTGCCCACGACCCCGGGCAGCCGCGAAAGCAGTGGCCGCATCCAGACCGAGGTGCAGGACAAGGCGGCCGCAGCGCCGACACCCGACCGGCTGACGCTGTCCAAAGGTGCTGCCGCTGCGCCCGGCCGTGAAGCCGCCATCGCCAAACAGCGCGAAAAGCAGGAGGCCAGCACCCGGGTCGCCGAGCTCTCGCGCAACATCGACGAGTTGAACAAGCTGCAGGGCAGCCAACCCGCTGGCGCGCCGCCCACCGCCACAGCGCCTGCGGCCGCACCCAGCGCACCCGCCATGACCGCGCCCGCTGTTGCGCCCACACCGGCCCCAGCCCCAGCGCCCGAACCCGCGCCTGCACCGGCACCCGTTGCACCGCCGCCGCCAGCTCCTGCACCACCGCCTGCTCCCGCGCCAGCCCCTGCACCGGCTGCCGCATCGGGCGACATGCTCCAGGGCCTGATGGACAACCCGCTGGTGCTGCCCGCAGCCGGTGGCCTGGCCGCGCTGCTGGGTCTGCTGGCCTTGCTGCGCCTGCGCAAGAAAAAAGCGGGGGATGCTGACGGTCCTGCCGAAGAAGGCGGCCAGCATGGCGAGTCCTTCTTCAGCGCCAGCGGCAACCAACAAGCCGCTGGCGAAGAAGCCGCCGCCGCCGGCGCGGCCTCGTCCATGATGTATTCGCCCAGCCAGCTCGACGCCGCTGGCGACGTGGACCCGGTGGCCGAAGCCGACGTCTACCTGGCCTATGGCCGCGATGCCCAGGCCGAGGAAATCCTCAAGGAAGCCGCGCGCCTGCACCCGGAGCGGGTGGCGGTGCACACCAAGCTGCTGGAGATTTATGCCAAACGCGGCGACAAGGCCGCCATGGAGGCTGTGGCCAGCGAAATCTATGCCCTGACCAACGGCGCGGGCGACGACTGGGAACACGCCTGCCGCGTGGCCCATCCGGTGGACCCCGACAACACCCTGTACCAGTTGCAGGGTGCCAGCCGACTGTCCGCCGCCACCGTGAGCATGCCCCTGGCCGACGACGACACGCCGCCGGCCGGGACCGCCGTGCCCGAGGCCGGCGCGGGCAAGACAGACCTTGACCTCGACCTCGATTTCAACGAAGCGCCGGCACCCGCACCTGCGCCCGATCTCGAACTGCCCGAGCTGGAAGCAGCCCAGCCGCCCGAGCCCGCACCGGCCATGACCACCGCAGAAGCGCCAGCGCCAGAGGACGACTTCTCGGTCGATTTCGACCTCGATCTGCCCAGCCCGCCGCCCACCGACGAGGCCCCCGCGGAGCCGCCCAAGGACGACGGCCTCGGCCTGGACTTCGAACTGGACTTGGGCGCAGGTGACGCGCCGGCCGCGCAAGAGCAGCCACCGGCCACCGTGGGCGAAAGCACCGAAGACCCCACCCTGGATCTCGACGCCTTCAACGCGCTGGCTGCCGCCGAAGCACCCGCCACCACGGCGGCCGAGCCGGCGCCCATGGACCTGGACCTCGGCGGCCTGAGCCTGGAACTGGGCACACCCGCAGCCGACACCACCTCGCCGGCCGCCAACATCGCCGACCCGCTGGAGACCAAACTCTCGCTGGCCGAAGAATTCCAGGCCATTGGCGACACCGAAGGCGCACGTTCGCTGGCCGAAGAGGTGCGCGACGAAGCTTCGGGCGAACTCAAGGCGCGGGCCGAAGCCTTCCTCTCCAGCCTCGCCTGATTTGAGAACCGCGCTCGGCGTCAGCTACAACGGCACGGCCTACCAGGGCTGGCAAAGCCAACCCAGCGGCCGCACCGTGCAGGACGCGCTGGAGCGCGCCCTGCGCCAGTTCACCACCCTGCCCCGCGTTGGCACGCTGTGTGCGGGCCGCACCGATGCCGGCGTGCACGGCCTGATGCAGGTGGTGCACTTCGACACCGACATCGAACGCCCCGACAACAGCTGGGTGCGTGGTACCAACCGCTACCTGCCGCCCGACATCGCGGTGCAATGGGCCCGCCCCGTGCCCGACACCTTCCACTGCCGGGCCAGCGCCACCGCGCGACGTTATGCCTACGTGCTGCTGGAGTCGGCGGTGCGCCCCAGTGTGGACGCGGGCCGTGTGGGCTGGATCTTCCGCCCGCTGGCGCTCGACCCCATGCTGGCGGCCGCGCAGCACCTGCTGGGCAGCCACGACTTCAGCTCCTTCCGTGCGGCCGAGTGCCAGGCCTTGTCGCCGGTGAAAGACCTGCGGCGCATCCACATCCAGCGCCGGGGCGCCTACTGGCGCTTCGAATTCGAGGCCGATGCATTTTTGCACCACATGATCCGCAACATCATGGGTTGCCTGCTCATGGTCGGCCAGGGCCTGCGCCCGCCCGAGTGGGTGGCCGAGGTGCGCGACGCCCGCCGCCGCGAGGTGGCCGCGCCCACCTTCTCGCCCGACGGGCTGTACTTTGTGGGCCCGGTCTACGACGCACAATGGGGCCTGCCGGACTCGGTCGCCCTGCTGGACTGGCTGCCCGGATAAAACAACAGCGCCCCATGCACCGCACCCGCATCAAGATCTGCGGCCTCACCCGCGAGGCCGACGTGGCCCACACCGTGGCGGCCGGCGCCGACGCCATCGGCTTTGTGCTCTACCCGCCCAGCCCACGTGCGGTGTCCATCGAGCGCATGGCCGCGTTGGCCAGCACCCTGCCCGCCTTCGTGACCCCCGTGCTGCTGTTCGTGAACGCCGCCCCAGCCGAGGTGCGCGCGGCGATAGAGGCGGCCCCACAGGCACTCCTCCAATTCCATGGAGACGAGACACCGGCCTATTGCGCCCAATTCCAGCGGCCCTACCTGCGCGCGGCGCGCATTCCCACCGGTCCTGCCGGTGCCGGCTTTGATCTTCTAAAATACGCGCAAGACTTTGCCAGCGCCCAAGCCATCCTGCTCGATGCCCACATCGACGGCTACGGCGGCGGCGGTCAATCCTTCGACTGGAACGCCTTCCCTTGGTCACACCCACAACTAAACGCCAGCTCTCGCCTCGTTTTGTCTGGTGGGCTCACACCTGCAAACGTGGCCGACGGCATTGCGCGCGTGCAACCCTGGGCGGTTGACGTGAGCTCGGGTGTCGAAAGCGCCAAAGGCATCAAAGACCCCGAACGTGTGACCGCCTTCATGGAAGCGGTGCGCCAGGCCGACGGCCGGCACTGAGCGGCCCACCCGCTTCTGCTTCTTTCGCCGCGCCCTGCGGCACCCCGTTTTCGAGAACGTCCATGTACGAATACCAGCAACCCGACGCCCGTGGCCATTTCGGCCCCTATGGCGGCAGCTTCATCAGCGAAACCCTCACCCACGCCATCAACGAACTGCGCGAGGCCTACGCCAAATACCAGCACGACCCCGAATTCCTGCGCGAATTCCGGTACGAACTGGCGCACTTCGTGGGCCGGCCCTCGCCGGTCTACCACGCCGCGCGCACCAGCCGCGAGCTGGGCGGCGCTCAAATTTTCCTCAAGCGCGAAGACCTCAACCACACCGGTGCCCACAAGATCAACAACGTGATCGGCCAGGCCATGCTCGCCAAGCGCATGGGCAAGCCCCGCGTGATCGCCGAAACCGGGGCCGGCCAGCACGGCGTGGCCACCGCCACCATCTGCGCCCGCTACGGGCTGGAGTGTGTGGTCTACATGGGCAGCGAAGACGTCAAGCGCCAAAGCCCCAACGTCTACCGCATGAAGCTGCTGGGCGCCACCGTGGTGC
>CAYUAH010000270.1:0-4684 GCA_964442375.1 uncultured Hydrogenophaga sp.
GCGGGCCAGATCAACGGCACCACGGGCTACGAAGAAGCGGCGGCCCAGGGCCTGTTCGCCGGTATCAACGCCGCGCTGTTGTGCCGGGGCGAGGTGGCCTGGCTGCCCGGCCGCGACCAGGCCTACCTGGGCGTGCTGGTGGACGACCTCATCACCAAGGGCGTGACCGAGCCCTACCGCATGTTCACCAGCCGCGCCGAGTTCCGCCTGCAACTGCGTGAGGACAATGCCGACATGCGCCTGACGGAAGTGGGGCGCCAAATGGGCCTGGTGGACGATGCCCGCTGGGACGCCTTCAACCGCAAGCGCGAAGCTGTTTCACGTGAAACAGAACGCCTCAAGGCCACCTGGGTGAACCCACGCAACCTGCCGGCCGAGGAGTCGGTTCGGGTGCTGGGCAAGGCCATAGACCACGAATACAACCTGGGCGACCTGTTGCGCCGCCCCGACGTGAGCTACCTGGCTTTGATGGGCATGGATGGCGGCAAGTACGGTGCCAGCACCCTGGTTTCACGTGAAACATTGGGCGATCTGTTGGACGAGTTGCGTGCGCCGGTGGTGGAGCAGATCGAGATCGCCGCCAAGTACTCGGGCTACATCGACCGGCAAAAGGACGAGGTGGAGCGCGCCGCCCACTACGAAAACCTCCGGCTGCCGGCCGAGCTGGATTACCTGGCGGTGCCGGCGCTGTCCATCGAGGTGCGGCAAAAGCTCAGCAAGCATCGGCCCGAAACGCTGGGCCAGGCATCGCGCATTTCGGGCATCACCCCGGCTGCGATTTCGCTGCTGCTCATCCACCTCAAGCGTGGCAAGTTCAAGGGCTTCAGCAACGAAACGCAGGCCGAGGCTGCATGAGCGCCCACCCGCAGGAAGCCGCGCTGCGCGCGGGCGTGTTGGCACTTGGCCTGTCGCTGAGCGACGGGCAAATCGACCAGTTGCTGGCCTACCTCGACTGGATCGCCAAATGGAATCGGGTCTACAACCTCACGGCGGTGCGCGAACCGGGCGAGATGTTGACCCACCACCTGCTGGACAGCCTGACCGTCATTGCGCCGCTGAACCGCGAGCGGGCGGGGCGGGCCATCCGCTTGCTGGACGTGGGTTCGGGTGCCGGCCTGCCCGGTGTGGTCATTGCCATCTGCTGCCCCGATGTGCGCGTGGACTGCGTGGACACCGTGGCCAAAAAGGCGGCTTTCATCCAGCAGGTGGCGGTGGCCTTGAAGCTGCCCAACCTGCGCGGCCTGCATGCCCGGGTGGAGTCGCTCACCGAGCCGTATGACGTGGTGTCCTCGCGGGCGTTTGCGTCGCTGGTGGATTTCACCACTTGGTCGCGCCAGGCGCTGGGGCAGGGCGGGGTGTGGATGGCGCTCAAGGGCAAACACCCGGAAGACGAGTTGACCGCATTGCCCTCGGATGTGAAGGTGTTTCACGTGGAACCTCTGACGGTGCCAGGCCTGGACGCGCAGCGCTGTGTCGTCTGGATGCGTGCCGGCCTCTGACGTGTTGCGCCGATGGGGCGTTTCACGTGAAACCACCAGCGGATCCGCGTGCAGACTCACGTAAACTCAAGTCCATCCCCGCTCAAGAAAGTCCCCCATGTTCGGCATCGCTGACTACGGCGCCTTTGTCGCCGCCATTGTTCTGTTCCTCGCCATTCCCGGGCCGGGCAACCTGGCGCTGATCACGTCCACCGGCAAGGGTGGCTTGCGCGGCGGGCTGGCGGCCACCCTGGGTGTGATGGCGGGTGACCAGGTGCTGATGTGGGCGGCGGTGGCCGGTGTGGCCGCGTTGCTGACGGCTTACCCGGCCGCTTTTGCGGCGGTGCAGTGGCTGGGGGCGGCCTACCTGGCCTGGCTGGGCTGGAAGATGCTGACCGCCAAACCCGGTGATGCACCGGTGCTCAACATCCGTCCCCAGCAGTACTTTCAGCAGGCCTTCACCATCACCCTGCTCAACCCCAAGGCCATCGTTTTCTACATGGCATTCTTTCCGCTGTTTGTGGACCCCGCCCAACACCAGGGACTGCTCACCTTCGGCGCGATGGCGGCCACGGTGGCCGTGTTGACCTTTTTGTATGGGCTGGTGGCGGTGCTGCTCACTTTCTTCCTGGCTGCTCGCATGCGCGCCAACCCAGTCATCGCCCGCACGCTGGAAAAACTGGCTGGGGTGTTTCTCATCGGTTTTGGCGTCAAGCTGGCCCTGAGCAAGTAAGCCCCAGATGGCCAAGATTTTCTGTATCGCCAACCAGAAGGGCGGGGTGGGCAAGACCACCACCACGGTCAATCTCGCCGCCGGCCTGGCCAAGGTCGGCCAGCGGGTGCTGATGGTGGACCTGGACCCCCAGGGCAACGCGACCATGGGCTCCGGCATCAACAAGCGCGAATTGGCTTTCACGGTGTACGACGTGCTGCTCGAATCGGCCAGTGTGGCCGAGGCAGCGGTTTATTCGGACAAATGTGGCTACCACGTGCTGGGCGCCAACCGCGAGCTGGCCGGTGCCGAGGTGGAGCTGGTGGAGCTGGAGCGGCGCGAAAAACGCCTCAAGACCGCGCTCGCCGCCGTGGCCGGCGACTACGATTTCGTGCTCATCGACTGCCCACCCAGCTTGTCCATGCTGACCCTCAACGGCCTGTGTGCGGCGCATGGGGTGGTCGTGCCCATGCAGTGCGAGTACTTTGCGCTCGAAGGCCTGAGCGACCTGGTCAACACCATCAAACAGGTGCACGCCAACCTCAACCGCGAGCTGGAAATCATCGGCCTGCTGCGTGTCATGTTCGACCCGCGCATCACCTTGCAGCAGCAGGTCAGCGAGCAGCTCAAGGGCCACTTTGGCGACAAGGTGTTCAACACCCTGATTCCGCGCAACGTGCGCCTGGCCGAAGCGCCCAGCTACGGTTTGCCCGGCGTCGTTTTCGATCCTTCCGCCCGGGGCAGCCAGGCCTTTGTGGCCTTCGCGCAAGAGATGGTGGACCGCCTCGGTTCGATGAAACCATGACACCGCGCGTGCTGGTGCTGCCCGGCTGGCTGAACAGCGGCCCCGACCACTGGCAAAGCCGCTGGGAAACACGGTACGGCGACCAGCGCGTCGAGCAGCACGACTGGGAGACCCCCCGGCGCGGCGATTGGATGGCTCGCCTGGAAGAGGTGCTGCTGCAGGACGAGCGCCCTGCGCTGCTGGTGGCGCACAGCCTGGGTTGCATCCTCACCGCCGCCTGGGCCGCCCACTCGCGCAGCACCGCCCGGGTGATCGGTGCCTTGCTGGTGGCGCCCGGCGACACCGAAGACCCCGACCTGGGCCCGCAATTGCCCAGTTGGTCGCCCATCGTTCGCCAGCGCCTGCCGTTTCCCAGCATCCTGGTCGGCAGCCGCAACGACCCGTATTGCCGCTTCGACAAGGCCCAGGCTTTGGCCAGCGCCTGGGGCAGCCGCTTCGTGGACTTGGGCGAGCGTGGCCACATCAACGCCGAATCCGGCCTGGGCGACTGGCCCCAAGGCCGGGCTTTGCTGCTAGAGTTGGGTAGTCAGTTTTGACTACCGGAGCCCGCCATGCCCCCCACCATCGCCACCAGCTTGAAGTTGCCCGCTGAACTCAAGGCCGCCATCGACGCCGATGCGCACAAACAAGGTCTGAGCAGCCACGCCTACATGGTGCGCACGCTGGCCGAGGCAGCCGAACGCTCGCGCCTGCAGGAGCAGTTCATACAGGATGCCTTGGCGGCGGAGCGGGACATGCTGGAGCGTGGTGCCTACGACTTGGCCGATGTGCGCGCCTACTTTGAGGCGCGGCTGCGTGGCGAGCGTCCCGACCGTCCCGTCTTGCGGCCTGTGGTGCGCTGATGCCCATCCGTGTCCAGGTTGCCGAGTCGGCGTGGGCCGACCTTGATGTGCTGTTGGATTTTCTGCAGCAACAAGGCGACCCGGGTGCTGCCGACCTGGTGCGCTTCATTCTGGACGGGCTGGACGTGCTGACACACCAGCCGGGCGTGGGCCGGCCCGTGGGGCAGGGCATGCGCGAACTGATTCTTCACCGGGGCCACAGCGGTTATTTGGTCAAGTACCGCTATATGCCACACCTCGCGTCTGTGCGTGTGCTGCGCTTGCGGCACCAGCGGCAAGCGGGCTACACATCCAACGAGATCTGAACCATGGTCACCAAAAAACCCAAAGGCCTCGGACGTGGCCTCGAAGCCCTGCTGGGCCCCAAAGTGGACGACGCTGCGCCCGCTGCTGCCTCGGCCGACGGCGCGCCCTCCGCACTCACGCTGGACCAGCTCGTGCCCGGCCAGTACCAGCCGCGCACGCGCATGGACGAAGGCGCGCTGTACGAACTGGCCGAGTCCATCAAGGCCCAGGGCGTGATGCAGCCCATCCTGGTGCGCCGCCTGGCCGATGGCGAGCACGCCGGCAAGTACGAGATCATTGCCGGCGAACGGCGCTTCCGGGCCTCGCGCCTGGCTGGGCTGGACAGCGTGCCGGTGCTGGTGCGCGAGGTGCCCGACGAGGCCGCCGCCGCCATGGCGCTGATCGAGAACATCCAGCGAGAAGACCTCAACCCGCTGGAAGAAGCTCAGGGCTTGCAACGCCTGATCAAGGAGTTTGGGCTCACTCACGAAACAGCCGCGCAAGCCGTGGGCCGTTCGCGCAGCGCCGCCAGCAACCTGCTGCGCCTGCTCAACCTGGCCGA
>CAYUAH010000271.1:0-4668 GCA_964442375.1 uncultured Hydrogenophaga sp.
ACAAGGCGCGGGCGCTTTCCATGTCGTCCAGCGTGTCGAGCAGGATGTGGTCATAACCCGCCTGGCGCGCCAGCATGAGTGTGCGCTCCACCAACTGCCGCCCCAGGCCAAACCCCCGGAAGACGCGCCGCACATACAGGCGCTTCATTTCGCAGGCATTGGGGTAGTCGCTGTTGAACAAGGGGCGGAAGGCGCAACAACCGGCAGGCTGGGCATCCACGTGGGCAATGAGCAGGCCGCCCATGGGTTCCGCGTAGTCACCGGGCAGGCCGGCGAGTTCAAGGTCAAAGTTCTGAAAACACAGATCGATGCCCAGGCTGTGCTGGTATTCGCGAAACAGCGTGCGCGCGGTCTCCATGTCGGAGGGCGATTGCGCAAGCTCGATCTGCGTCTGGGAGGCGGGCGGCTCAGACATGGCGCGACTATACGACAGCGGGCGCTGCTGCCTCAGCCCACCCCAAGGCGGTAAACCGCAAAAGAAGCGGCGCTGGCCAACACCGCCAACACCAATGCCAGCAAGCGTTGCGCGCGGCTGTCGCGAGACGCGGGCAACACCACCGACACCGCCTTGTCCCCATGAACCATGGGCCCGACCAAGTTGTCGCGTTTGATGAACTGGTAGACCAGGATGGCCAGCAGGTGCAGCACCACCAGCGCCAGCACCAGCCATTGGCCAATGTGCTTGTGAAAGGCGGTCGCCTGGCTCACCGCGCCGCCATCCACAAACCGCATCAACGGGCCAAAGAAGGCGATCTCGTCGTCGCTGAAGAGTCCCGTGCCCGCTTGCAGCAGCAACACGCCGATCAATGCAAACACCGACAGCGCACCCAGCGGGGAATGCCCCACCTGATGGTGCGCAGGCGCCTGGCCTCTGAGGTAGCGCATCACCGACAACGGTCCGTAGAGAAAAGAGCTGAAGCGCGACCAGTGCCCGCCCACAAAGCCCCACACCAGCCGGAACAGCAGCAAGGCCAGCACCACGTGGCCGAGCCGCAGGTGCCAGCTCATCCAGTTGCCGCCGACTTTGGCGGTGACGAACATGCCGATGACGCTGGCCACCAGCAGCCAGTGAAAGACGCGGGTGGGCAAATCCCAGACGCGAAGGGTGTGCATCCCGGTGCTCCTAGTGACGGGTGGCGGCTCTCAGCGGAACCAAAAACTGAGGGATATGATCATCGCAGAGGCGTCGGGCGTCGATACCCTCGCCGCAGTTCCGCCCCCCACTTCAAAGGAAAACCATGAGACATGCCATCACCCTGGCGCTGGCCGCCACCCTTTGCGCGGCGTCGCTGCCCGCTGCTGCCCAATTCCAGAAGCCTGAGGACGCGGTCAAGTACCGCCAAAGCGTGATGACGGTGCAGAATTTCCATTTGGGGCGCCTGGGCGCGATGGTGAACGGCCGTGTGCCGTTTGATGCCAAAGTGGCGCAGGAACATGCGGCGGTGCTGGAGACCGTGACCAAACTGGCCTGGGTCGGTTATGGGCCTGAGACCGAAAAAACCAAATCGCGCTCCAAGCCCGAGGTCTGGATGGATGCGGCCAAGTTCAAGCAGGCACAAGACCACATGATGGGCGAGGTGAGCAAACTGAATGCGGTGGCCAAGACGGGCAACCTGGATCAGATCAAGGCCAGTTTCGGCAATGTGGCGGGCTCCTGCAAAGCCTGCCACGATGCCTTCCGCGAATAACGCGAATAAGCCGCTCAGGCCTGCGCCAGCAGCTTCTCCACCAGCTGGTGCAGGGCCTCGAACTCGGGCTCACCCACAAAACGCTTGACGATGCGTCCCTGCTTGTCCAGCAGGTAGGTGGTGGGGGTGAGCTTGACGTCCCCCCAGGCCTTGGCGATCTCGCCGGTGTTGTCCAGCGCCACCTTGAATGGCAACTGGCGCGTCTGCGCGAAGTTGTTGACCCACTGCGGCGGGTCGTAGCTCATGGCCACGGCCACCGTGTCAAAGCCACGGTCCTTGTATTTGTTGTGGGTGGCCACGATGCTGGGCATTTCCTTCACGCAGGTCACGCAGGTGGTGGCCCAGAAGTTCACCAGCACCACTTTGCCTTTGAAGCTGGCGGTGTCCACCGTGTTGCCGTCAAGCAGCACGAAGCGCGACGCCGGCGCCGTTTCCTGTGTGCCGCAACCCGCGAGCCCCAGCATGCCCAGCGAAGCACCGGTGAGTGCGGTGGTGGCGACAAACTGGCGGCGGGAGGACAAGCGGCGGTTCATGGTGGTGGCAGACGGCAACAAACGGCGACAAACATAACAGATGGGCAGCGCGGCCCACAAGTGTGGGAGATGGATGCGACGCGGGCACGAAAGTTCAGCGCAAAGCTAACATTCGCCCTCTTGCCCCAAAAGGGGGCCTGTTCCACGGGGTGCTATGCGGATTCTGCGATTTTGCCTGGGGTGTCTGGCGCTGGTGTCGGTGGCCTGCAGCCCCACCTTCAATTGGCGTGACGTGTTGCTGGACGGCGCGCCGCTGAGGGCGCAACTGCCGTGCAAACCGGAGCGCGCCGAGCGCAAGGTGCCGCTGACGGCGGCGGGCGCCACGCTGCACCTGATGAGCTGCGAGGCCGGTGGGCTGACCTTTGCCCTGGCATGGGCATCCGTGGATGCGGCCGATGGCTTGCCGGCGGTGCTCGATCACTGGCAAATGGCCGGCTGGGCCAGCCTGCGCCAACCCGTCGGCGCGCCGGCGCAGCCGCCTGTGGGCTGGAGCAGCTGGCCAGCCACCGTGGCGCGCGCCGAGCACCTGCGTGGCTGGCAGGGGGCGGGGCTGGACCACCAGGGTCGCACCGTGATGGCCAGGCAGCTGTACTTTGCCCATGGCGCCGTGGTGTACCAGGCAGCGGTGTATGGCGTGAAACTCGACGCTGCGGCACTGACGCCCTTTGTGGAGGCCTTGCGCCTGCCATGACCCATCGCTCTCTGGAAGACCATGAGGGCGTGTTGCCCGCGCGCACGGCGGTGCTGGTGTTCCTGTCGTTTGCGCTGGCCTATTTTTTGTCGGCCCTGGTGCGGGCCATCACGGCCACCCTGTCGCCCACGCTGAGCACCGAGTTCGCCCTGCAGGCCAGCGACCTGGGCTTGCTGGCCGGCGGCTATTTCCTGGGCTTTTCGCTCACGCAATTGCCTTTGGGCAACTGGCTGGACCGCTTCGGCCCCAAGCGGGTCATCCTGGGATTTCTCGCACTGGCCGTGCTGGGCGTGATCGCGTTTGCGCTGGCGGGACAATTCGCCACCTTGCTGGCCGCGCGCGTGCTCACCGGCATGGGCGTCAGCGCCTGCCTGATGGCGCCCCTGACCGGCTTTCGCCGCTGGCTGGCGCCGGCCGCTCAGCTGCGCGCGAACTCGTGGATGCTCATGACCGGCTCCCTGGGCATGTTGGCCTCCACACTGCCAGTGCAGTGGCTCATGCCCCTGGTGGGGTGGCGCGGCCTGTTCTGGGGGCTGGCTTTGTTGATCGCGCTGTCCGCCCTGGTGCTGGCCTGGGCGGTGCCACGCTGGCCCGGCGCTCCCGACGGCGGCGAGCACGGGCCCACGCCATCGGGCTATGGGGTCATCTGGCGTAACCGCTACTTTCAGCGCATGACGCCGATCGGCTTTTTTTGTTATGGCGGCATGGTGGCGGTGCAGACGCTGTGGGCCGGGCCCTGGATGGTGCGGGTGGCCGGCGCCAGCACCGCGCAGGCCGCGCAGGGTTTGTTCTGGATCAACGCCTTCATGCTGGTCACGTTCTGGACCTGGGGCATGGTCAACCCGACGCTGGTCAAGCGCGGCCTGAGCGCCCAACGTCTCATCGCCGTGGGGCTGCCGCTGAGTTTTGTGGTGCTGGCCACCAACATCGCCTTGGGCCAGAGCACGGGTTGGCTGGGCTGGGCGCTGTACTGCGTGAGTTGCACCTTTGTTTCGCTCTCGCAGCCGGCGGTGGCGCTGGCCTTCGTGCCCGCGTTGGCCGGGCGTGCGCTGTCGGCCTTCAATCTGGTCATCTTCAGCGGCGTGTTTGTGGTGCAGTGGGGCATAGGCCTGCTGGTGGACGCGTTTCAGCGCGCCGGCTGGTCGGTGACGGCGTCTTTCCAGGGCGCGTTTGCCGTGTACATGGCTTGCGGCGTCTTGTCCTACCTGTACTTCCTGGCCGTCAAGGCCGAAGGACGTGCGCCCACACCGGTGCGACAGGTGGCCGGCCAAGCCCGATAAACTGCGGTCCATGAACGGCATCCTCATCATCGCCCACGCACCCCTGGCCTCGGCCTTGCGCAAGTGTGTGTTGCATGTGTTCCCCGATGCCGCTGACGCCGTCAGCGCACTGGACGTGTTGCCCAACGTGCCGCCCGAAGAATCGCTGGCGCAGGCCCGCATGCTCATGGCCCAGCTCGGCGCGCCCCAGACCCTGGTGGTGACCGATATCTTTGGCGCCACCCCCTGCAACGTGGCCAGCAAACTGGTGGACGGGATACGCTCGCGCCTGATCGCGGGCGCCAACCTGCCCATGCTGCTGCGCACCGTGTCCTACCGCCACGAATCGCTGGAAGCGCTGGTGACCCGCGCCGTGGCCGGGGGCACCCAGGGTGTCATTCAGGTCGCCATCACCGCGCCGCATCACCAAGTCAGACGAAGCACCCATGATCAAGACCACCGTGACCATCAGCAATAAGCTCGGCCTGCACGCCCGG
>CAYUAH010000272.1:0-4627 GCA_964442375.1 uncultured Hydrogenophaga sp.
CTGGCGCCGCTCATACGGCGCGAGATCCACTACCGGCTGCTGGCGGGCGAAGCCGGCGCGCGGCTGCGCCAGATCGCCACGGTGGACACACAAAGCCACCAGGTGGCCCGCGCCATCGCGCAACTCAACGCCCGTTTTGCCGAACCGCTGCGCATCGAGAACCTGGCGCGCGATTCGAGCATGAGCCTGTCCACCTTCCACCACCACTTCAAGGCCCTCACGGCCATGAGCCCGCTGCAATACCAGAAGCAATTGCGCCTGGCCGAAGCGCGCCGGCTGATGCTGTCGGAGCGGCTGGACGCCTCGACCGCGGCCTTCCGCGTGGGCTATGAGAGCCCCTCGCAGTTCAGCCGCGAGTACCGGCGCCTGTTCGGTGCGCCACCGTCCAAGGACATCGCGGGCATACGCCTGAACCCGGCGCCGGCAAGGGTGTGATCTGTGGGGGTGCCCGTGATATCGTGCGCTCGGCACACGCCGTATCAACCCCAAGGAGCTCTGAATGGTTCACCACGCACCCATGTTGGCCGCGATCACCGCCGCCTTGCTCGCCGGATGTGCGGGCGTCATGCCCGCCAAACCCGTGGCCCAGGTCCAGCTGGACAGCCGCTCGGGCAGCCAAGTCAAGGGGGTGGTGTCCTTCTATCGGGCGGGTGAGGCCACGGTGGTGCAGGCCGACGTGACGGGCCTCAAGCCCGGCGAGCACGGCTTCCATGTGCATGAGGCCGGCGATTGCAGCGCGGCCGATGCCTCCAGTGCCAAAGGGCACTTCAATCCGCAAGGCATGAAACACGGCCACCACCACCACGGCGAGCGCCATGTGGGCGACCTGCCCAACCTGGTGGCGGACGCACAGGGCCGGGCCGTCTACAAGGTCGAGGTCAAGGGCTTGAACCTGACCACGGGCGCCGATGGCATCCTGGGCCGCAGCGTGGTGGTGCACGCCGATCCCGATGATTACCGCTCGCAGCCGGCCGGCAATTCGGGTGCGCGACAGGCATGTGGCGTGATTCGCCCTGTTTGACCAGGGTGGCGGCCTCCGACGGTCAACCGGCTCAAAGCGGCCGCCGGTAGCCCTTGATCTCGTAGGCGGACAGGGGAAAGCTGGAATACTTCACCTGGTCGCCCTGGTTGCCGCCCAGCAGGCGGACGTGTGTGACGGTCAGCGACACAAAGAAGCCGACGTGGTACCCAGTTGACGAGCCCGTGGCTTGGCTCAAGCCAGGGGTTTTCTTCTTGATGACAACCACCGAGCCCAGTGTGGGGACAGTGAGCACCGTGCCCCAATTGAGCCAACTTTTGGCAAGCGCGCTGTTGGTGCCTTGGCGCCCCGACTGCTTGATCACCCAATTGACAAACGACGAGCACCATGGGGTCTCGTCATCCGTAGCCCGCAGTGTGGTTGCCTGGTGGTACTCGACAATCCTCAGCGAGTGCCGTCCAGGCATGGCGTCTTCATGGACGCCCAACTCCGCCATGGCGATGTCCATCCACGGTGCACCGGGTGATGCGGGCATCGCCACCGGAACGACCACCGGCCTGAGCCCCAGCGCCACACGGGTTTTGGGGCCGACCTGGCCATCGGGCACCAGGCCTTTCGCTCGCTGGAATGCCATGACCGCCTGTTGGGTGCGCGGGCCAAAATGGCCGTCGGGTTTCAGGTTAGGGCGCGGGACAACCGCAGCGTTCAGCAGCAGTTGGACCTTGCGCACTTCCGTGTTGCGGTCGTTCAGTTTGAGGGTTGCCATCCGTTGCTCCGAGCAAGGGTTTCACTGGTCCAGGTAGCCCCGGACAAAACGCCAGCCCTCGGGCGTGCGCTCGAATACCCAAACGCCAACACGCAACTGGTCCCCTTGCACATTGCAGGCGGACGGTTTGAGGCGGCTGCTGGCCTTGAGCAGAGACCGCATGGTGGAAGGCTGGGGAAACAAGCCGGGATCGGCCTTCAACAAGGCGGGCAAGAGGCTGGCGAAATCCTTCTGGTCAATCAACCGCCGATCGCTCTCGTCCAGCGTGCCGCGAACCTCGAATGGAAAACGGGTCGCCTGTGTCACAGCCACATGATCACCACGGAGCACAGACTGCCGGAACGCCTTCCAGTAGTGCTGCGCGCTGTCCGGACATGCGCTTGTGTCGGCCATGACCGGCAGCGCCACGGCCCCGAATGACAAGAGACACACCGCCCACCGGGACAGCGCCATTGACACCGTGGCTGCCTTCATCCGCGATCTCCTTTTTGTGCGAGACAGGCGTCTGCTCACACGGCGCTTTATATACCCAGGGCCGTGGTTCGACAACGGCAGCATGTTCGCCAACAAGCCCTGGACTCTCATGGACGTGCAACGCTAAAGTTGCACCCGAACACCCGACATCCACACACTGAAGACGCCCATGCCCACCACCACCCACCCCGCGCAAGACCCGGCGCAGTTGCACAGCTTCGCCGAGTTCTACCCCTTCTACCTGAGCGAGCACAACAACCGCACCTGCCGGCGGCTGCACTTCGTGGGCTCGTCGCTGGGCCTGGTGTGCCTGGGCACGGCCCTGGCCACGGGCAACGCGTGGTGGGTGCTGGTGGGCCTGTTGTGTGGCTACGCCTTTGCGTGGGTGGGGCACTTCGGCTTCGAGAAGAACAAGCCCGCCTCCTTCAAGCGCCCGCTCTACAGCTTCATGGGCGACTGGGTGATGTACAAGGACATCTGGACCGGGCGCATCCCGTTCTGACGCCAGCGCGTCAGCCCAGCGCGTCCCGCAGGCGCATGCCGGGGCGCAGCCCGTCGCGCCACACAAAGGCGGTGGACGGCCCGGGCCCCAGCAGCAGGGCTTGCACCAGCGGCTGCAGGCCCACCTCGGCGGGGTCCACCAGCAGGGCGTAGCCGCCCTCCTCCAGCCGGCCCACCCAGCCCAGATCGGCCAGGGTTTCGAGCACAGCCTCCAGTTGCAGGGCTTCCACCCACAGGTGCTTGGCCAAGGCGTCCACCTCGCCGGTGGCGGGTCGGCCCTCGCGGCGCGCGGCATCGAGCTGGCGCAGCACCTCCAGGGCAAGTTGGAAGGCGCTGCCCGGTGTGTCGGCGCGCCAGCCTATGCCCGCCACCAGCGTGGGCAGGTAGGCGGCCACCACGGCGCCCAGCAACACCACCACCCACATGAGGTAGATCCACAGCAGCAGGATGGGCAAGGCCGAGAAGGCGCCGTACACCGCCGAAAACGTGGGCACGGCCTTGATGTAGAGCACCAGCAGGCGCTTGGCGATGTCCAGCCCCAGGGCCACGAACAGGCCACCGGCCAGCGCGTGGCGCCAGCGCACCGCCGTGTGGGGCACGTAGTGGTACAACGCGGCCGCACCCAGCACCGAGAGGCTGAACTCGATCAGGTCCAGCAGCAGTTGCAGGCTGTCGGGCATGGCCTCCACCAGGCCGCGCGACACCGAAGCCACGTAGGAGGTGAGCGCGATGCTGCCCGCCAGCGCCAACGGGCCCAGGGTGAGCACACCCCAGTAGATGAGCACGCGCTGCGCCAGCGGGCGCGGCCGGCGCACCCGCCAGATGGCATTGAAGGTGCGGTCTATGGTGAGCACCAGCGACACGGCGGTGACCACCAGCACGCCAAAACCCACCCAGCCCAGGCGGTTGGCCTTGCTGGCGAACTGCGTGAGCGCGCCTATCACCTGCTTGGCGATGGGGTCGGGGATGAGGTTGGCGGCCAGCCACTGCTGCAGGCTGACCTGCAGCTTGCCGAACATGGGAAAAGCAGAAAACACCGCCAGCACCACCGCAAACAGGGGCACCAGCGAAATCAGCGTGGTGAAGGTGAGGCTGCTGGCGGTGTTGCCCAGGCGGTCTTCGCGGAAGCGCTGCAGCAGCGTGCGCCCGGTGTTGCGCCACGGGAAGTCCTGCAAGGCCCGGATGGCGTCATCGACTTTCATGGGCCGGTATCATGCCACCACGATGACCGAGCCTTCTGTGCCCCCTGCCGCACCTCTTGCTGCCGCACCCCAACCCCCCGCCGCACACATTGCCCAGAGCCGCGCCGCCGCCGTGGCCAGCCTGCTGGGCCTGATCGCGCTGGGCCTGACCTGGGAGCTGTGGCTGGCGCCGCTGCGCCCGGGCGGCTCCTGGTGGGTGATCAAGATCCTGCCCCTGCTGCCCGCCCTGCCCGGCCTGCTGAAAAACCGCATGTACACCTACCGCTGGCTCAGCCTGCTGGTGTGGCTGTATTTCACCGAAGGCGTCGTGCGCGCCACCAGCGAGAGCGGCCTGAGCGCCGGGTTGGCGGCATTGGAAGTGGGGTTGTGTGTGGCGCTGTTCGTGGCCTGCACCCTGCACATCCGCCTGCGCCTGCGCGACGCCAAGGCATCACAAACCGACACCTCTGCATGAGCCTCCTGATCGACCAACTCCGCGCCGCCGTGGGCGCCGCCCACGTGCTCACCCACGACGACCCCGCTGCCGACCTCAGCGCCTGGGAGCAGGACTGGCGCAAACGCGCCCACGGCCGCGCCCTGGCCGTGGTGCGCCCCGGCAACACCGCCGAGGTGGCCGCCGTGGTCAAGGCCTGTGCCAGAGCCGGTGCCAGCATCGTGCCCCAGGGTGGCAACACCGGCTTGGTGGTGGGCAGCGTGCCCGACGAC
>CAYUAH010000273.1:0-4613 GCA_964442375.1 uncultured Hydrogenophaga sp.
AAAAATATCCTGCAGAATTGTCTCATGCGTCGTTTGTTGCTCTCCTGCTTGCTGGTCCTGGCCTCGCCCGTGTGGGCGGCCCACGGCTACGCGTTGTGGGGCGATTTGAAGTACGGCCCTGGCTTCAGCCACTTCGATTACGTGAACCCGCAGGCGCCCAAGGGCGGTGAAATTCGCCTGGTCAGCAACCTGCGCACCTCCACCTTCGACAAGTACAACCCGTTCACCATCAAAGGCAGTGCGCCCGCCTACCTGTCGGGGCTGATGTTCGAGTCGCTGCTGATCGGCGCACTCGATGAAACCGCCAGCGGCTATGGCCTGTTGGCCGAAGACGTGGCGGTGGCACCTGACGGCATGAGCGCCACCTTCAAGCTGCGGCTGCAAGCGCGCTTCCACAACGGCAAGCCGGTGCTGGCGCAGGACGTGAAACACAGCTATGACACGCTGATCGGGCCGCACGCCTCCCCCGCGTACAAGACCTTGCTGGCCGACGTGACCGGGCTCGACGTGCTGGACGACCGCACCGTGCGCTACCGCTTCAAAAAGCCCAACCGGGAGTTGCCGCTCACCGTGGGTGGGTTGCCTGTGTTCAGCCGCGATTGGGGCCAGGGCAAACCCTTCGATCAGGTCGTGAGCGATGTGCCCATTGGCAGCGGTCCCTACACCATCGGGCCGGTGCGCTTTGGCAAGGACATCACCTACGTGCGCGACCCGCAGCATTGGGCGCGCGATATCAACGTGCGGCGCGGCAGCGCCAATTTCGACCGCATCACCGTCAAGATATACAAGGACAACACCGCGCGGCTCGAAGCGTTGAAGGCGGGCGAGTTCGATCTGATGCGTTTTTTCTCGGCCGGCGACTGGGCCCGCCGCGTCAATGGCCGGCGCTTTGACAGTGGCGAGCTCGTCAAGGGTGAGTTCAAGCACCAGCTGCCCTCGGGTTTTCAGAGCTATGTGCTCAACACGCGCCGCCCGCTGCTGCAGGATGCGCGCGTGCGCGAGGCCCTGGGCCTGGCCATGGACTACGAATGGATGAACCGGCAGTTGTTCTACAACGCCTACCAGCGCGTCAACGGCTTGTTTGGCAACACCGCATGTGCGGCCTCGGGTGTGCCCGGTGCCGACGAGCTGGCCTTGCTGGAACCGTGGCGAAAGCAGGTGCCCCCTGGTGTGTTCGGGCCGATGGCAGTGCCACCACGCACCGATGGCGATTCGTCCCTGCGTGCCAACCTGCGCCGCGCCAAGGCCTTGCTGGCCGAAGCCGGGTGGACGGTGCAGGGTGGGGTGCTCAAGAACGCACAAGGCCAGGCCATGGAGTTGGAGTACCTGGACAGCAACGAGGCCGGCGCCCGTGTGGTCACGCCCTGGATACGCAACCTCGAAAAACTGGGCATCACCCTGCGTTACCGTGCGGTGGACTTTGCGCTGTTCCAGCAACGCATACAAACCTTTGACTTTGACCTCATGAGCATCGCCTTCCAGGGCACACACAACCCCGGGCAGGAATACGCCGATATGTTTGGCAGCGAGGCCGCCAAGACGCCCGATTCAGGCAACTACGCAGGCGTGAACAGCCCCGCAGTGGATGAGCTCATCGCCCGCATGGTGGGCGCCAAAACCAAGGCCGAACTGTTGCCCGCCTGCCGGGCGCTGGAGCGCGTGATCACCCACAGCCACTACCTCATTCCGCAGTGGACGGCCGGCACCCACCGCATGGCCTACAACCAGCGCCGCCTGGCCAAACCGGACGTGGTGCCGCCGTATTTCCAGGGTGAAGCCTGGGCCATCGACACCTGGTGGAGCCGTTGACCATGTGGCTGTACATCCTCAAGCGCTTGCTGCTCATGATCCCCACCTTGCTGGGCGTCCTGCTGCTGACCTTTGTGGTGGTGCAGTTCGTGCCCGGTGGGCCGGTCGAGCAGTACCTGGCCGAGGCGCGCGCCGCCGGAGGGGGCAGCGCCGAAGGTGGTGGCAGTGTGTACCGTGGCGCGCAGGGCGTGGACCCCAAACGCATCGAGCAGATCAAAGCCTTGTACGGCTTCGACAAACCGGCGCACGTGCGTTTCATCGACATGCTGGGCCAGTTTGCACGTTTCGACCTGGGCAAGAGCTTCTTCCAGAACAAGGACGTGTGGACGCTGATCGTCGAGAAGCTGCCGGTTTCCATCAGCCTGGGCCTGTGGACGTTTTTCATCAGCTACGGCATCGCTGTGCCGCTGGGCGTGGCCAAGGCGGTGCGGGCGGGTTCGCGTTTCGACCTGGTCACCACGCTGCTGGTGTTGGTGGGCTACGCCATTCCGGGTTTTGTGCTGGGCGTGGCCCTGCTGGTGATTTTTGGCGGGCAGCTGCAGTGGTTTCCCTTGCGCGGCCTGACCTCCAGCAACTGGGATGAACTGAGCTGGGGCGCACGCGTGGTGGACTACCTGTGGCACATCACGCTGCCGGTGGTGGCCATGGTGCTGGGCAGTTTTGCCGTCACCACCATGCTGACCAAAAACGCGTTCCTGGAAGAGATACGCAAGCAATACGTGCTCACCGCCCGCGCCAAGGGCCTGAGCGAGCGCCAGGTGCTGTGGAAACACGTGTTCCGCAATGCGCTCATCCCCATCGTCACGGGCTTCCCGGCCGCCTTCATTGGCGCGTTTTTCACCGGTTCGCTGCTGATCGAAACCCTGTTCTCGCTGGACGGCTTGGGCCTGCTCAGCTATGAGAGCGTGATCCGCCGTGACTACCCCGTGGTGCTGGGCACGCTGTACTTCTTTACGCTGATCGGCTTGGTCACCAAACTGGTATCCGACCTCTGCTACGTCTGGGTGGACCCGCGTGTCAAGTTTGATTGAATATAGACATGTTTTATAGATAATATGGTCATGTTAAGTGTGTCTTTTAGGAGATGGCCATGACTTGGAACATTGCCAGTGCCAAACAGCAGTTCTCCGAGGTGGTGCGGCTCACGGCCCAGGCGCCACAGGCGATCTACAACCGGGACAAGCCGGTTGCCGTGCTGGTGTCTGCACAGGACTATGAAGATTTCCAGCGTTGGCGCGGTGAGCGTGATCACCCCACGCTGGCGCAACAGTTCGATGAAATCCGTGCCTTGCTGGCCGCAGAGGGCATGGATGGCATTGAGCTGCCACCACGCGTGGACCGACCCAACCCCATGGATGAGCCCGGCTACTGGGACAAATGATCCATGCAGCTGGCCGACACCAACGTCATCAGCGAACTCATGCGCCAGCGGCCTCACCCTGGCTTGCTGGCGTGGCGCGACATGGCCGACGTGGCCTATGGACGCCTGGCTATCTCGGCCGTGACCGTGGACGAGATCGCGTTTGGCCTGGCGCGCCGCCCCCATGCCGCCATGCTGGCCTGGTTCGACCTTTTTCTGGCTCGCAACGAGGTGCTCACCGTCACAGCGCCCATTGCGCGCCGCGCCGGCGAAATGCGCGCACAACTGGCCGCTCGTGGCCAGGTGCGAAGTCAGGCCGACATGCTGATCGCCGCCACCGCCCAGGTTCATGCGCTCACGTTGGTCACGCGCAACGTGCGTGATTTCGATGGTTGCGGCATTGCCGTGCTCGATCCCTTTGTCTCATGAGCACGGTGCGCCTGGTCTCTTTGTCCTCCCCCTCCCGCCGCGCATGGCAGCGCTTCCGCCGCAACCGCCTGGGCTTTACCAGCCTGGTGGCCTTTGTGGTGCTGGTGGTGTTGAGCCTGGGGGCCGAGCTGTGGTCCAACGACAAGCCCTTGCTGGTGAAGTACGAGGGCCAGTACTACGCGCCTTTGTTCAAGGACTATCCCGAAACCACCTTCGGGGGCGACTTCGAAACTGCCACCGATTACCTCGACCCCTTCATCCGACAGCAGTTGAACCGGGGCGACAACTGGGCCATCTACCCGCTCAACCCCTATGGCCCGCGCACCATCAACTACTTTGCGCCGTCGCCCAACCCGTCGCCACCCACCACCGACAACTGGCTGGGCACGGACGACCGGGGCCGCGATCTGCTGGCGCAGTTGGTGTATGGCTTCCGGGTCAGTGTCTTGTTTGCGCTCGCGCTCACCGCCATCGGCGTGGTGCTGGGCGTGCTGGCTGGGGCGGTGCAGGGCTATTTTGGCGGCAAGACCGATCTGGCGTTCCAGCGTTTCATTGAAGTCTGGGGCTCCATGCCCGAGCTCTACCTGCTCATCATTTTCAGCGCCGTGTTCGCGCCCAGCATCGCGCTGCTGCTGGTGTTGCTCAGCCTGTTTGGCTGGATGGGCTTGTCCGACTACGTGCGCGCGGAGTTTCTGCGTAACCGGCAGATGGATTACGTGCGCGCGGCGCGCGCCCTGGGCGTGGGCAACCGCCACATCATGTGGCGCCACATCCTGCCCAACAGCATGACGCCGGTGGTGACCTTTTTGCCCTTCCGCATGAGTGCCGCCATCCTGGCGCTGACCTCGTTGGATTTTCTGGGCCTGGGTGTGCCGGCCGGCACGCCCAGCCTCGGTGAGCTGCTGAGCCAGGGCAAGGCCAGCATAGACGCCTGGTGGATTTCGCTGTCCACTTTCGGCGTCCTGGTGCTCACGCTGCTGTTGCTGACCTTCATGGGCGACGCCTTGCGCGATGC
>CAYUAH010000274.1:0-4603 GCA_964442375.1 uncultured Hydrogenophaga sp.
CGATGATGTCGGCGCACTGCTCGGGCGTGACGGTGGGGTTCTTGAAAAAGCTGCCGGCGTTGCCGATGACGGCCGGGTCGGGCAGCTTGGCGCGGCGTATGGCCACGATCCAGTCGAACAGGGTTTGTGCGTCGGGCGCGGTGTTGCCGGTGTCAAGCATCTTGCGCTCCAGGTCCAGGTAGCCCAACACCGGCTTCCAGGGCTTGGGCAGCCAGAAACGCACCTGGGTGATGAGCGCGCGGCCGGCCAGGCCAAAGCCGCTGTCGCCCGCGCGCTCGTGTTTGAAGACCGAATCGCGGTAGCCAAAACCACACTGCGCGGCATCCAGCGTGAAGGCGCGACCGGTGTCCAGCTCGATGGCGTCCAGCGAATGAAAACGGTCTTGCAACTCGACGCCATAGGCGCCGATGTTCTGCACCGGCGAGGCGCCCACCGTGCCGGGGATCAGGGCCAGGTTCTCCAGCCCGGGCCAACCCTGGGCCAGCGTCCAGGCCACGAAGTCGTGCCAGTTTTCGCCCGCGCCAGCCTCCACCAACCAGCCTTTGGGGGTTTCGTCCAGCAGGCGGCGGCCGGGTATCTCGACCTTGAGCACCAGGGCCTTGATGTCGCCGGTGAGAACCAGGTTGCTGCCGCCGCCCAGCACAAAACGCGGCGTGGCCGCCCATTCGGGGTCGCTCAGCAAGGCCACCACATCGGCGCTGCTGCGCACGCGTGCGAGCTGTTGGGCCCGCGCCGCGATGCCAAAGCTGTTGTATGGCTGGAGCGCCACGTTGTTCTCGACTAACATCCATCAATTGTCTCATTCGCCTCTGAAAAACCCCTGCCATGCCTTCTTTTGACACCGTCCTCGACCCCAATCTGGTGGAAGTGAAAAACGCCGTGGAGCAGACCTCGCGCGAGATCGGCACCCGCTTCGACTTCAAGGGCAGCAGCGCTGCCGTCGAGCTCAAGGACAAGGAAATCACCTTGTTCGGCGACAGCGATTTCCAGATCGGCCAGGTCGATGACATCCTCAAGAACAAGCTGACCAAGCGCAACGTCGATGTGCGATTCCTGGACGCGGGCAAGATCGAGAAAATCGGCGGCGACAAGGTCAAGCAGGTGGTCAAGGTGCGCAGCGGCATCGCCACCGAAGACGGCAAAAAGATCCAGGCCGCGCTCAAGGCCAGCAAGCTCAAGGTGCAAGGCGCCATTCAGGGCGACGCGGTGCGTGTGACGGGCGCCAAGCGCGACGACCTGCAAGCCGCCATGGCCATCATCCGAAAGGACTTGGCCGACCTGCCTTTGTCCTTCGACAACTTCCGGGACTGAAACCGCCCATGCAGCGCCTTGCCTCCTGTCTGGTCTGGCTGGCGCTGCTGGCGCAAGCACCGGCCTGGGCGCAAGGCGTGCAGTTGGCCGGCCTGGCCGGTGGCAAGGCCTTGCTGGTCATCAACGGCGAGGCCCCGCGTTTCCTGAGCCCTGGCCAAACGGCTGGCGGTGTGCGCCTGGTCGAATTGAGCTCCGACTCCGCGGTGGTGGAGGTCGCCGGTGAGCGCCGCACCTTGCGTCTGGGCCAGGCGCCCATTGGCATGTCTGCTGCGGCCACGGCGTCGGCCGGCAACCGAGTGGTGCTGGAGGCTGGCCCGGGTGGGCATTTCGTCACCGCTGGCCAGATCAATGGCAAACACGTCCAGTTCATGGTGGACACCGGCGCCACCGCCGTGTCGCTCGGCCGCCCCGATGCCGAACGCATAGGCCTCAAGCCCAGCGACGGCAAACCGGTGCAGATGAACACCGCCAACGGCGTGGTGTTGGGCTACCAGGTGCGACTGTCCAGCGTGAAGGTGGGCGACGCCACCTTGTACGAGGTGCCCGCCGTCGTCATGCCCATGGCCATGCCCTATGTGCTGCTGGGCAACAGCTTTCTGTCACGCTTCCAGCTCAAACGTGACAACACCCAGTTGATCCTGGAAAAACGCTACTGAGGCCCGCGCATGCCAGCCCTTCCACCCGAACAATGGCCCTCCGCGGGCATGACACAAGACCTCATCAGCGCCTGGACCGATCTGGAAAACCGCCTGTCGCGCCTTTTGCGCGCGCCCCGCGAGGCGGATGACTTCGTGCACGACCTGCTGTTCATCGAACAGCACATGGTGGCCTTGCTGGACACCGACGCCGACGGCTCGCTCTACCTGATGCTGCAGTTGGCCGCATCCAGCAACGTGGGCTACAGCGCCTCACACGCCCTGGTGTGTGCCAGCCTGTGCCAGCTGGTGGCGCCGGCCCAGGTGAACGACCCGGGACTGGTGCACGGCCTCAACCGCGCGGCCTTGACCATGAACATCGCCATGACCCAGGTTCAGGACGAGCTGGCGCTTCAGGCCGGGCAACCGACGCCACCGCAGAAGTGGCAGATCGACCAGCACGCCAGCGCTGGCGTGGCGCTGCTGGAATCGCTGGGCGTGTCCGACCCGGCCTGGCTGGAAATCGTGGCGCGCCACCACGACGCACCCGATCTGCAAGCCGACGAGGACTCGCCCATCACCCTCCTGACCCGGGTGCTGATGGCCACCGATCGCTACACCGCGCTGATCAGCCCGCGCGAGACACGCAGCGGGCGCTGCATCACCGACTCGGGCCGCAACGTCGTGGCACGGCGCGGCAACGCCCCCGACCCGGTGGGCCATGCCCTGCTGCGCACCGTGGGCATCTGCCCGCCCGGCACCTTTGTGCGCCTGCAAGACCAATCGGTGGCGGTGGTGCTGCGCCGCACCGATGTGCCCGGTGCGCCGCTGGTGGCGCCGGTGCTCGACGCCGACGGCCACCCCATCCCCAACCCGGTGCTGGTCCACACGGACGCCGAACCGCATCAGGTGGAAGCCGCACTGGTCACGCGCACGGTGCGGGTGCGCCTGAACCACGCGCGGCTGCTGCAAATGGCCGCGCTGGCCTGAGCCCGATCAGCGCTGTGCGGCGGTGGCGATGACCTCGATTTTCCAATCGGGGTTGCCCAGCGCAGCCTGCACCGTGGCGCGCGGCGGCGTGTGGCCAGGCGCCACCCAGGCGTCCCAGACCTCGTTCATGGCCGCAATCTCGCGGATGTCGCTGAGGTAGATCTGCACCCGCAACAGGCGCGTCTTGTCGCTGCCACACTCGGCCAGGCGTTGGTCGATCTGGGCCAGCACGTCGGCGGTCTGGCCACGGATGTCGGTGTCGCCGCGCTCGGGCACCATGCCGGCCAGGTAGACCACACCGTTGAACACGGCCGCCTCGCTCAGGCGCGGGCCGACATGGAAACGCTGCAGGGTGTTCTCGCTCATTTTTTCTTCGCTCCGAGTTTGGATTCCTTGCCGGCCAGCAGCCGGTTGATGTTTTCGCGGTGCCGCCACAGCAGCAACACTGCCATGGCCGCGATGGCCAGCAGCACCGGCTTGGCCATGTACCAGGCCACGCCGTTGCCCATCAGGTAGTACACCGGCGCAAACACCGCTGCCGCGATGGACGCCAGCGAGGAGTAGCGGAAAAAGCCCGCGATCAGCACCCAGTTGAGCAAGGTGGCCACGCCCAGCCAGGGCTCGAAAGCCAGCAGCACGCCGGCCGCCGTGGCCACACCCTTGCCACCTTGAAAACGGAAGAACACCGGGTACAGGTGGCCCAGAAACGCGGCCAGGCCCACCAGGGCCAGCGTGGCATCGCCCAAACCATAGGTCGCACCAAACTGCTGCACCAGCACCACCGGCAGCCAGCCCTTGAGCGCATCGAGCAGCAGCGTGATGACGGCGGCGGCCTTGTTGCCCGAGCGCAGCACATTGGTGGCGCCGGGGTTTTTGCTGCCGTAGCTGCGTGGGTCGTTCAGGCCCATGAGACGGCTGACGATGACTGCAAAGGAGAGTGAGCCGACCAGGTAGGCGGCCAGGGTGGCGAGTGCGGGGTAAAGGGATTCCATGGGGGTCCTTATTCTTCAAGGGCGCAGCGCACCGGCTGGGCGCCCAGCAGGTCCACACAGACCTGCGGCGCAATGCCCACCAGGTAGCCGCGCTTGCCGCCGTTGAGCCAGATGCGCGGCAGCAAGAGGATGAATTCTTCCACGAACACCGGCATGGCCTTGCGCGTGCCGAACGGCGAGGTGCCGCCCACCAGGTAGCCGCTGTGCCGGTTGGCCACCTCGGGCTTGCAAGGCTCGACCGACTTGACGCCGATCTGGCGCGCCAGGTTCTTGGTCGAGACCGTGCGGTTGCCGTGCATCAGAACCACCAGCGGCTGGGCCTTCTCGTCCTGCATGATCAGCGTCTTGACCACGGCAAACGGGTCCAGCCCCAGCACCTGGGCGCTGTGCTGGGCACCGCCGTGCTCCATGTATTCGTAGGGGTGCTCGGTGAAGTCGATTCCCCGCGCCTTCAGCAGCGCGGTGGCCGGGGTTTCGCTGACGTGGCTCTTCTTTGCCATCACTGGGCTGGGTCGCGGTGCTCCCAGCGGATGGCGTCGATCTGCTTCAACACATCGGCAGACAATTCGGTGCCCCACGCATCCAGGCATTCATCGAGCTGAGCCACCGAGGTCACGCCGATGATGGTGCTGGCCACGCGCCAGTTGGTGTAGCAGAAGGCCAGCGCCAGTTGCG
>CAYUAH010000275.1:0-4586 GCA_964442375.1 uncultured Hydrogenophaga sp.
CCCACCGCACAAGGCTGGGGCTACGCCGTGTTCGGCAAAGTGGTGGCAGGCACCGAGGTGGTCGACGCCATCCGCGCCGTCAAGACCGGCCGCAAGGGTTTCCACGACGACGTGCCGCTGAACGACGTCGTGATCGAAAAGGCCGTGGCACTCTGATCCACGCGGCCCGCGCCATGCCTGCCGCTCACACTGTGGTGTCGCCCGGCTGGCGCGCGGTGGACCTGATCTCCGACCTGCACCTGCATTCGGGCGATCAGGCCACCTTCGATTGCTGGCGCCGCTACCTGCTGGCGCCCGAGTCCGAAGCCGAGGCGGTGTTCATCCTCGGCGACCTGTTTGAAGTCTGGTGGGGCGACGACGTGCTGGACGGCAGCGGCGCCGGCGAAGCCGCGTTTCTGCGCGAATGTGCTGCGGTGCTGCAAGAGGCCGCCCAGCAACGGCCGGTGCACTTCCTGCACGGCAACCGCGACTTCCTGGTGGGTGAGCGTTTTTTTGCGCACACCGGCGTGCGCGCACTCACCGACCCCTGTACCCTGCAACTGGGCACACGCCGTTTCGTGCTGAGCCACGGTGACGCCTGGTGCCTGGCCGACACCGACTACCAGCGCTTTCGCACCGAGGTGCGCTCGCAGGCCTGGCAAAGCCGCTTCCTGGCGCAACCCATCGCACAGCGCGAAGCCACCGCCCTGGCCTTGCGCCAGCAAAGCGAGGCCCGCAAACACAGCGGCGCCACCTACGCCGATGTGCACGGCCCGGCTGCCATCGCGGCCCTGGCTGAGCACCAGGCCACCGTTCTCGTGCATGGCCACACGCACCGACCGGCCGACCATCCGCTCGCGCCCGACCTGACGCGACACGTGCTGAGTGATTGGGACGCGTTGGCATCGCCACCACGGGCCGAGGTCTTGCGTCTGCATGACGACGGCCGCGTGGAACGCATTGCCCTGTTGCAATAAACGCGCGCGCCCTCAGGTGTGAGGCCATGACTTTGAACCTCTCACGCCTGTGGCGGCGTGTCCGGCAGCAAATGCCCGTGTTGCGCCGCCAGGCGGATGCCATCCCCGACGGGCTGTGGCTGCACACCCTGGTGCGCTTTCCCTTCCTCGCCGCCCTGCCCTTGCCGGAACAGCAGCGGCTGCGCGCCCTGAGCGCGCAGTTCCTGACCGACAAAGAATTCCACGGCGCCCATGGGCTGCTCATCACCGACGACATCGCTTTGGCCATCGCCGCCCAAGCCTGCCTGCCCCTGGTCTACCTGCCTGGCCCAGGCCGTTGGCGGGACGACGCACTGGGCTGGTACGACGACTTCGTGACCATCGTCGTGCATCCGGCCGAAGCCGTGGCTCAGCGCGAGGTGACCGACGGCGCGGGGGTGGTCCACCGCTACCAGGAAACCTTGCTGGGCGAAGCCATGGAGCGCGGCCCGGTCATGCTGAGCTGGCAGCACGTGGCCCAGGCCGGCGACACCACCGACCGTGGTCACAACCTGGTCATCCACGAATTTGCCCACAAGTTCGACATGCGGGGCAAGGCGCCCGGGCAAGGTGCCGATGGCTGCCCGGTGTTGCCGGCAGGCTTTCTGGGCCTGCGCAGCGGCGCCGAGGCCCGCCGCCACTGGCGCACCGTGCTGGGCCACGAATACGCGGCCTTCAAGGAGAAAGTGGTGATGGCACAGCGCTTTGGTGAGCCACTTCCCTGGCTGGACGCCTACGGCGCCCACTCCCCCGCCGAGTTCTTCGCCGTGGCCTGCGAGGCCTATTGGGTCAGCCGCGAGCGGTTCGGGCGAGAGTTCCCGGAACTGCTGCGGCTGATGGACGGCTTCTTCAGGCCGCCCGCGACGATCAAGACTTCTTGAGCAGCGCCTTCAGGGCGTTCTGCAAGCGGCGCGCTGCGGTGGCGTCAAAGCCGCTGGCCAGCACCTGCGCCGCATCTTGACCCCAGGTCTGGGCGGGTGCGGCTTCGTTGCGCTTGGTCAGCAGCTGCAGCTGGTACATGCGCCGTGCGCTGAGCTGGTCGGCCGGCGTGGGCACGTCGGCCGCAATTTCCAGACGCAGCAATGCGGTGGCGGCCTGTTCGTCCTTGCCGTTGCCGGCCTGCAAGGCCTGAGCCCAGGCACCACGCACCGGCGCGGCCACACGGCCACCCAATTCCTGCACGCTGGGAAGGGCTTCGGCGTCGCGTTTTTCCCAGGCGGTCATCACGCGCGACAATACCTCGCCATGGGCTTGTGCGGCCAGTTTGCGCAGGGCCATGTCGGCACGCTCCAGCGCCTCGCGCTGGGCACGGAAGGCGGCATCGCCCAGGCGCGGGCCCCGCTCCTCGCGCATGGGGCGTTCGCCCATGCGGAAATCGCCACGGCCTTCGCCGCGCGGGCCACGGTCGCCACCAGGACGGCCCCCGTCACGGCCACCCGGCTTGCGGTCGCGGTCGCCTGGGCGGCCACGGTCGTTGCCGGCGGGCTCGGCCTTTTTCATGCCGGGGCGGTCGTCGCCGCGCACGGCCACGATCTTCTTCGGCGGCGCGACCGGCGCGGGCGCAGCGGCCGCTTCGGGTGCGGCCGCTTCGGGTGCGGTGGCTTCCGGGGCGGCGGCGTCACCAGCGGCGGTGCCATCGGCCGGAGCCTCGACAGCTGCCTGTGGGGCGGCGGCGGCCTGAACCGCCTGCGCCTGGCCACGCAAGGCGGCCTCCAGCGCGGCAACGGCGGCACGGATCTGCTGCGCGTCGCCGCTCTGGTTGGCGGCCTCCACGGCCTTGGCGGCGTCCAGCACGCGGCGGTCGTGCTCGCTCACGGCCTGGGCGGCCTTTTCGCGGTCAGCCCCCTTGCGGTTGAAGGCCTCATCGATGGGCTGGCGGAACGCTTCCCACAGTTTTTGCTCCTGCTTGCGGTCCAGCGGCACAGCCTGCGCCTCGGCCTGCCAGCGTTGCTGCAGCGCCTTCACGGCGTCGACGCGCAACATGGGGGCAGCGCCCAGTGCGGTGGCTTCCTCGATCATGGCGCGGCGCCGCGCCAGGCTTTCCGCCTGGGCAGTTTCCAGGCGGGCGTGGGCCTGGTGCATGGCGTCTTTCCACTGCGGCTGCAGCTCGGCGAACTGCTTTTCGCTCAAGTGGCCGGCTTCGCGCCAGCGTTCGGCCAACTGGTGCAGTTCGCGGATCTGGCTCTTCCAGTCGGTGCTGTCGGCATGGGCCTCGGTCCAGGCGCGGACTTCGGCCAGCAGGGCCTGGCGCTGCGCCTTGTGCTGCTCGGCCTGTTCGCGCACCTTGTCCAGCCAGGCTTCCACCAGCTTGTGGGCGCGGGTGCAGGCATCGTCGAATTTTTTCCACAGGCCGTGATTGGGCACGCCGCCCTGGTCGGTGGCCTTCCACTGCTCGCGCAGCTGGCGCAGGGTTTCCTGCATCTTGCGGCCCCCCAGGCGCTGGCCTTCGGGAGCGGCCGTCAGGGCTTCGGCCTTGGCCAGCAGCTCTTCGCGCAATTGGTCGGCGCGCCAACGCTGCCAGCCCTCCATCTCGCCGGCCTGCGTCAGCGCGGCATGCACCTGGCCTTCAAGCTCGCCGCCAATGTGGCGGCCGTGCTGCTTGAGCGCAGCGCGCAGGTCGGCCGCAGCCTTGGGGGTGGCCTTGCCATGGCCCTCGGCCACCTCTTTCACCAGCACCTTGAGTGCGGCGCCCACGGCCTCTGCGGCCTCCAGGCGGCGGGCCTGTGCAGCGGCGTTGTCCACCGGCGCTGCGGCAGGGCGGGCTTCAGGGGCGGATTCGCCGCGTGCGCTGCGCAGCTCTTCGGCCCACACCGGCACGGCGGGCAAGGGGGCCTGGGCGTCGGCCGCAGCGGCCACGGCCTGCGCCAGCGCGCCCTGGAAGGCCTCCCACACCAGCGTCAACTGCTGGCGCGCGGTGTCCAGCATGGGGGAAAACTTGGGGTCCATGCTGGACCAGTGGGCGTCGCCGCTCAGGCCCGTGGCCTGGGTCTGCCAGTTGGCCACGTCGGCGCCCAGCACCTCGGCCGTGGCCTGCGCATCGCGCCACGATTTGGTGGACAGGACCTCGATGCGCTGGGCCAGCAACACGGCAGCCTCACGCTCCACCTGCACGCGGTGCTGCAGGTCTTCGATGGCCTTGACCCGTTCGGCCAGGGCGGTTTTCAGGCCGGCCAGCGGCTCGCGCGACAGCGGTGCGCCGGCCTTGGCAGCGTCACGCTGCCAGGCCAGGGCGTCGGCCATGTTCAGGCGTGGCAAAGCCAGCAGCGCATTGGCCTTGTCGGCCCATTCCACGGCCATGGCTTCCTGGGCCTTGGCGCGGCGCAGTTCTTCGAGTTTCTCGCGCAGCGGCTTGGCCGCGCCCTTGTCGCGGTGCGAGAGCTCCTTGAACACCTCGGCCATGCGTTCGGGCGAGGGATCTGTGGCCAGCCACTCGCGCACCCGTGCAGCGCGGTCGCCCGAGGTGGCGGCCGAGAACACCCCGCCGGTCAGCGCGTCCAGCGCTTGGGTGTCTGCAGTTTTGGCGGAGGAGGAGTTCGTTTGAGCGGAGTTCACGGTCGCAATGGCCACAAGGCGTGTCTGGTTGGGCAAACGCGTATTGTCGCCGCAGTCGGC
>CAYUAH010000276.1:0-4580 GCA_964442375.1 uncultured Hydrogenophaga sp.
TGCCATGGGGTGGCTCCGGTTCAGCGGTGTTGGAAGTCGGGCGGGCGTTTGGCCAGGAAGGCGTGCATGCCTTCGTGGGCGTCGGCACTGGCAAAGCGCTCGTACAGCGCATGGCGTTCGAACAGGATGCCTTCGGTGAGCGGGCTTTCCCAGGCGCGGTTGACCGCCGCCTTGACCGCCATGAGCGCCGGCAGCGAGAAGCCGGCGATGCGCTCCGCCAGGGCCAGGGTATGGTCGAGCAATTCGGCATCGGGCACCACACGCGAGACCAGGCCATATCGGTCGGCCTCCTGGGCATCGAGCGTGCGGGCAGAGAGGCACATGTCCATGGCCTTGGCCTTGCCGATGGCGCGCGGCAAGCGCTGGGTGCCACCGGCGCCGGGCAGCATGGCCAGCTTGATTTCGGGCAGGGCGAACTTCGCCGACTCGGCCGCCACGATGATGTCGCAGGCCAGGGCCAGCTCACAGCCGCCGCCCATGGCGAAGCCCGCCACGGCGGCCAGCACCGGCTTGCGCACCTGGCGAATGGTCTCCCAGTTGCGGGTGATGAAGCCGCTCTGGTAGACGTCCATGTAGGACCAGTCGGCCATGGCGGCGATGTCGGCGCCTGCGGCAAAGGCCTTGGCGCTGCCGGTGATGACGATGGCGCCGATGTTCGTATCGGCCTCGAAGGCCAGCAGGGCCGCGCCCAGCTGGTCCATCAGTGCGTCGTTGAGCGCATTGAGCTGCTGCGGCCGCTGGAGCGTGAGCACCCCCACCCGGCCCCGGGTCTCGGCCCGAACCAGTGCTTCGTTCATGATGAGAATGGGCGCGTTGCCGCGTCAGTCGATGTTGATCTTGGCTTCTTTGATGAGGCCGGACAGCATCTGCGCTTCGGTCGTCAGCAAGGCCTTGAATTCGGCGTTGTCCAGGCCCACCGGTTCGGCCCCCAGGGCTTCGTAGCGCGTCTTGGTGTTGGGCTGGGCCAGGGCCTTGGCGATCTCGCGGCCCAGGCGGGTGGTCACATCGGCCGGCGTGCCGTTGGGGGCCCACATGCCAAACCAGATGTCCAGTTCAGCGCCCTTGAAGCCCAGTTCGGCCAGCGTGGGCACGTCCGGGAAAAAGGACGAGCGTTTGGCACCGGCCACGGCCAGCATGCGCACCTTGCCCGAGCGCACGTGCGGGAAGCCGATGCCCGGATCGAACACGTAGTCGGCCTGGTTGGCCAGCACGTCCTGCAGCGCGGGCGCCGCGCCCCGGTAGGGAATGTGCGTGGCAAACACACCGGTGACCTTCTTGAACAGCTCGCCCGCCAGGTGGGGTGGCGTACCGGCACCTGCAGAACTGTAGGACAGCTTGCCCGGGTTGGCGCGGGCATAGGCGACGAAGTCCTTGGCGTCCTTCACGGTGGACTCGGGCTTGACCAGCAGGTACATCTGGCTGCGGCCCACGCCCACCACCGGGGTCAGGTCCTTGGCGGGTGCGATGGTCTGTTTGAACAGAAAGGGGTTGGCGGTTTCGAAGGAGGTGGGGGCGATGAGGAAGGTGTGGCCGTCGGGCGCGGCACGGATCACCTCGCTGGCCGCCACGTTGCCGCTGGCGCCGGGCTTGTTGTCCACCACCACCGGCTGGCCCAGGGCTTCGCTCAGCGACTGGGCCATCACGCGGGCCATCACATCGGTGGTGCCGCCGGGCGCAAAGCCGACCACGATCTTGATGGGCTTGGCCGGCCAGGCCTGGGCCTGGGCACTGCCGAGGGCGGCGAACGAACAAACGGCGGCCGCAGCGGCTTGCACAAGGCGGCGGCGCAGGAAGGAAGGCTGGATGGCATGCATGGTGTTGTCTCGGTGGGTGTCTGGGGGGGTGAGGGGCTTCAGGCGGCTTCGTCGCGCAGCATCTCGCGCAGCTTGAATTTCTGGATCTTTCCGGACGGCGTGGAGGGCATGGCATCGCGCAGCACCAGCCGCTCGGGGATGTATTGCAGCGCCACGTGCTGGTCCTTCATGAAGGCCACGATGGACGGCAGGTCGATGTGCTCGCCCGGTTTGGGCACGACCACCGCGCAGGCACGCTCGCCCAGGCGCTCATCGGGATAGGCCACCACGGCGGCCATGGCGATGGCGGGGTGGCGGTACAACAAGGCTTCGATCTCGACCACCGGGATGTTTTCGCCGCCACGGATGATCACGTCCTTGCTGCGGCCGGTGATGCGCACATAGCCCTGGGCATCGATGCGCGCCAGGTCGCCGGTGTCGAACCAGCCCTCGGCGTCGGTGCCGTTCCATTGCGGGCGCTTGAGGTAGCCACCGAAGTTGGACACCGATCGCACCATGAGCGTGCCGGCCTCGCCGGGTGGCAGGGTGCTGCCGTCGAAGTCGATGACCTTGAGCTCCACACCGGGCAGCGGGTGGCCATCGGTGGTGAAGGCGCGCTCATCCGGGTCGTTCAGTTCGATCAGGGTGACGGCGCCGTTTTCCGTCATGCCCCAGGCCGACACGATCTTGGTGCCCAGCACGGCGCGCGCCTGCTCCACCAATGGGCCCGGGATGGGTGCGCCGGCGCACAGAAAGGTGGCCAGCGTGGGCACCGCCTGGCCGGAGCTGGCCACGGTTTTGGCCAGGTCGGTGAGGAAGGGCGTGGACGCCATGGTGAAACTGCAACCCTCGGCGCGGATCAGCCCGATGGCCTTGAGCGGCTCCCACACGTCCAGGATGACCGCGCTGGCCTTGAGGAGGATGGGCATGATGAGCCCATACATGAAGCCGGTCTGGTGGGCCATGGGCGAGGCCATCAGCACCACGTCCTCGGCGTCCAGCTGCAGGCGGCGCGCGTAGGGGATGATGTTGGCCATCACGGTGTTGGCGCTGTGCATCACGCCCTTGGGCTCGCCGGTGGTGCCCGAGGTGTAGATGATCTGGGTGACGTCGTCCGGGCCGGGGCGGTGGCGGCTCAGGATGTCGCGGGCTTGCGCGTCGTTCTCCCAGTCGGGGCCGCTGAGCAGGGCCTCAAAGCTGTTGGCGCCAGTGCCACCCACCACCACGATGTGTTTCAGATCGGGCAGGCTGGGCAGCAGGCCGTTGGCCATCTGCTCGAAGTCAAAACCCCGGAACAGCTTGGGCACGATGAGCACCTTGGCCTCGCCGTGTTTGAGCATGAAGGACAGCTCGCGCTCGCGAAAGATGTGCATCAGCGGGTTCATGACCGCACCGATGCGCGAGCACGCCAGGTAGGTCACGGTGAACTGCCACCAGTTGGGCAACTGGCAGGCCACGATGTCGTTCTTGCCCACGCCCAGCTTGGCCAGGCCCACGGCCACGCGCTCGGCCAGGGTGGCCAGTTCGCGGTAGGTGAAGCGGGTGGTGGTGCCCGTTTCGGCCAGCACCGCCGTCAGGGCCAGCTTGTCCGGGCAGCTCGCCACACAGGCGTCCAGTTCGTCGTTGATGGTGCGGTCGGGCCAGAAGCCTTGGGCCACGCTCTGGGCGCGGCGTGGGGCCAGGAGGATGGGGTCGAATTCCATGGGCTTGTCTCCGGGTGTGTGCTTGACGGTGGCGGGCTCAGGCCGGCACGTTCTGGCGCCCGGCGCGGGTGCGGGCGATGATGGTTTTCATGATCTGTGCCGTGCCGTCGCCGATCTGGAAGCCCAGCACGTCGCGCATGCGCTGCTCCATGGGCCCACGGTCGTAGCCGCCGTGGCCAAAACACAGCAGGCACTGGTGGATCACGTCGTAGGCCAGCTTGGGGCCCCACCACTTGGCCATGCCGGCCTCGGCAGAATGGGGCAGGCCCTTGTCCTTGAGCCACAGGCCTTGCAGGCACAGCAGGCGCGCGCCCTCCACTTCCGTATCGAATGCGGCCAGCGGGTGCGTCACGCCCTGGAAGGCCGACAGCGGCTGGCCAAAGGCCTGGCGCTGGGTGATGTAGTCCCAGGTTTCGTCCAGCGCCACACGCGCCACGGCCAGGCACTGCAGACCGATCAGCGAGCGCGAGAAATCGAAGCCGTGCATGACCTGCACAAAGCCCTTGTTCTCGTCGCCCAGGCGGTGGCTCACCGGCACACGCACGTTCTCGAAAAAGATGGAGCCCCGGCCGATGGCGCGCTGGCCGTGGCAGTCGAAACGGTTGGTGGTCAGGCCCGGGGTGTCCATGGGCACCAGCAGCGCGGTCACGCCGTGGGCGCCCGATTCGGGTGTGCCGGTGCGGCCGAAGACCACGGTGATGTCGGCCTGGTCGGCGGCGGAGATCGAGGTCTTTTCGCCGTTGATGACGTAGAAATCCCCATCGCGTTCCACCCGCAGGCGCAAGTTGGCCGCGTCCGAGCCGCCGCGCGGTTCGGTCAGCGCGATGGCGCAGATGGCCTCGCCCTGGACGATCTTTTTCAGCCACGGTCCCACCACCTCGGGCCGGCCGTAGCGCGACAGGATCTGGCTGTTGAGCGAGGCCAGCAGGTTGAGGTAGGAAAAGCTCAGGTCCACACGGGCGATCTCCTCGTGGATCACGCCGGCGGCCAGGCAGCCCATGCCCAGCCCGCCAAAGGCCTCAGGCAGCTCGGGGCAGATGAAACCCAGCTCGCCCATTTCGCGCAACAGCGCGCGGTCGAACTC
>CAYUAH010000277.1:0-4522 GCA_964442375.1 uncultured Hydrogenophaga sp.
CATCCTTGCCCACATAGCCCACCTCGGTGAACTTGGTGGCCTCGACCTTGATGAAGGGCGCATCGGCCAGCTTGGCCAGTCGGCGCGCGATCTCGGTCTTGCCCACGCCGGTGGGGCCAATCATGAGGATGTTCTTGGGCGTGATCTCGTGGCGCAGCTTCTCGTCCACTTGCTGGCGGCGCCAGCGGTTGCGCAGTGCGATGGCCACGGCGCGCTTGGCGCCGGCCTGGCCGATGATGTGGCGGTCCAGCTCCGAAACAATCTCTTGGGGGGTCATGGCGCTCACGAAAGCACCTCGATCGTGTGGTTCATGTTGGTGTAGATGCAGAGTTCGCCGGCCACTTTCAAGGACTCGCGCACGACCTGCTCTGCACTGAGTTCGGTGTGGTCGATCAAGGCCTTGGCGGCCGCCTGGGCGTAGGCGCCGCCCGAGCCGATGGCGACGATGCCGTGTTCGGGCTCCAGCACGTCGCCGTTGCCGGTGATGATGAGGCTAGCGCTCTTGTCGGCCACGGCCAGCATGGCTTCGAGGCGGCGCAGCACGCGGTCAGTGCGCCAGTCCTTGGTCAGCTCGATGGCCGCGCGCACCAGGTGGCCCTGGTGTTTTTCGAGCTTGGCCTCGAACCGCTCAAACAGCGTAAAGGCGTCTGCCGTGGCGCCGGCAAAACCGGCCAGCACCTGGTCGCGGTAGAGCTTGCGCACCTTGCGCGCCGTGCCCTTGACGACGATGTGGCCGAGCGTGACCTGGCCGTCGCCGCCGATGGCGACCTGCACCCCGGCAGGGGTGGCCCGGCGCACACAAACGATGGTGGTTCCGTGAAACGATTCCATATGAAGATGTCCAATGGCGCCCGACGCGGGGCCGGGCGGAGTGTAGATCAGCGCGCGCGCGGCACCACGCGCGCCACGTCGGCAATGCCAACGATGTGAAAAAAGGCCGCCAGCAAGCCGTGCACGCCCTGCAGCTCGACCTCGCGCCCCCCGTCCTTGAGGGCCACGGCCCATTGCAGCAAAGCCCCTGCGGCAACAAAGTCGGTGCGGGTCACAGCCGAGCAATCCACGCCCACCGTGCCCCGCCCGGTGCCGGGCTGCGCGATGGCGTTGAGGGCGCGGGTCACGTCGCCCTGGAGCGAGCCGGTCAGGCTGCCCGCTGGCGCCACCACCGACGACTGCTGCGGCCGCAACACGAGTGCGGTGGCCGGCACGTTGTCGAGCAACTGCACGCGGCAGCGCGGCTGGCCCCAGTCGGGCGGCGTCACGCCATAGGTCACGCAGTAGTCGAGCGCTGCCAGATCGAACTCGTCGGCGCGCCCCAGCAGGCGCAGACTGGCCAGCCGAAGGCGCCACCACACGGGGTGGTTTTCGCGCCGGCCCGAGGGCGTGCTGGCGCGCAGGCTGCGGCGCAGGTTGGCCGCCCCCACGAAGACGATGGCGATGTCTTCGTCCACCCAGCGCTCGAACAGCACCAGCAGGCGCTCGGCCGCCGCCGGATCGGCGGAGGCCAGCGCGCTCCAGTCCATCACCAGAGGAGCACCACCCGCCGCGGCTTGCGCCTCCAGTCGGGTCAGGGCGGCCGCGTCAAGCAAACCGGTGCAGGTCCACACCACCGGGGCGGCACCGCCGACACTGGCGTCAGGCAGTTCGGTCGCTGGCGGCGCTTTTTCGCCGATGGCGCCCCAGGCCAACACCGGATCGCCATGCTGGCGCGCCCATTCGGCCACATGCAGTTCAAAGGACTCGCGGCGGCCCGTGGCGCGGAAAAAATCGAGCAACATGGCGCGCAGGTCGGCCGCCACGCCACCTGAGCCCGCATGGGCCACCGCCTGACCCAGGTGACGTTCGGTGGCGGCATCGTCGCTGTTGGCAAATCGCACAGCGGCCTCCTCCACCCCGGCCACCTGCAGGCAGGCGGCCATCTGCCAGCCCCCGCCATCTAGTGCCGCCGGCTGAGAGCCTTGCAGCTGGTGGGCCTGCGTGGATTCGTCGCCAAAGGCCACCGGCAGGCTGTGGGGCGCGTGGCTGGCGCCCGGCATGGGCCAATGGGTTTCGGCGGCCGGCTGGGTGTGGGGCTGCGACGATGTGGTGATGGCGTCCTGCGTGTTGCCCCAGGTGTTGCCGGTTTGGTGCAGGCGTGCCTGCAGGTGGGCCGCGCCCTCACCCAGGGCGGCGATGTCGGTGGGGGGTGCCTGCAGGCGTTGCGAGCTGCGTGGCGCATCGTCGCCCGGCACCGGTTGCCACCAGTGGGTGGACATCTGGGCCTCGATGGCGTCGATTTTCTTGATCGTCTGCTCGCGCCCGTCGTTGTCGGAGGGCACGCTGCTCTGGAAGAAGGACGGGCGGGCCACCACGTCCTGCGCGTTCTGCTGCTCGCGCTTGCGTATGGCGCGCAGCATGTCGAATTCGCGCTTGCGCACGAAATCGTTGCGCCGCTTGCGCTCGATGGCGGCCTTGAGGGCCTGCTTGTCGGTCAGCTGCCCGGCCGGCTGGCCGCTGTCGCCCCAGCTGGCGCCCGGACCACGCACCAGCTGCGCCACCTTGGAGAGAAAGCCACCGGGCGAATCCTTGGACATGCGTCAGCCATCACTCAAGGGGCCAGCGTGCCGCCCCGCATCAGTCCCCAAACATCTTCTGTTTGAGCTCGCGGCGCTGTTGGGCCTCCAACGACAGGCTGGCGGTGGGGCGTGCCAACAGGCGGCCCACACCGATGGCTTCGCCGGTTTCGTCGCAGTAGCCGTAGTCGCCCGCATCGATGCGCACGATGGCCTGCTCGATCTTCTTGAGCAGCTTGCGCTCGCGGTCGCGGGTGCGCAGCTCCAGCGCGTGTTCTTCCTCGATGGTTGCGCGGTCGGCCGGGTCGGGCACCACGACAGTGTCTTCGCGCAGGTGCTCGGTGGTCTCACCGGCGTTGGCCAGCATGTCGGCCTTGAGCTTGCTCAGCTTCAAGCGGAAGAACGCGAGCTGAACGTCGTTCATGTACTCGCTGTCGGGCATGGACAAGACCTCGTCGTCGCTGAGCTGGTCCACCGGTTTGGCTTTCCAGTTGTTGGCGAGCTTGGGATCTTTGCGGACAGGGGTGTGCACGGGAGTGTTCATAGCACGTTCATTCGAAATGGAAAAGGTCGCCTTGGCGGCGTCCGGATCGTGGGTGGGCAGCGAAACGGCCTGAGCCATCTGCGCCATCATGGCTTTTTTGGCGGCACGTTTGCCCACAGCTAACACGGCGATCTCCTGACCGGGGCGCATGGTGGCCTCGGCGGTGGTGGTGCGCTTGGGGGCTGCAACGGTGCTGGGCGCCGCAGCCTTGCCCGGCGACGCGGCCGGCGCCGTTTTCACCGGTGTGGACTTGGCCGGTGCCGCTTTCGCAGCAGGGGCCTTGACAGGTGCCGGCTTGGCCACCGGCTTGGATGCCGCGGTGGGCGGCGCTGGCGCCTTTTTGGCGGCCGGTGCCTTGGGAGCCACCTTGACGGCCGCTTTCGGGGCAGCTTTGGGAACTGGTTTGGGAACTGCTTTGGGTGTCGCCTTGGCAGCGGGTTTCGGTGCAGGCTTCTTGGCGGCGGCCTTGGCGGCGGGTTTGACCACAGCTTTGGCCGCCACTTTGGCCACGACCGTCTTGGCAGTCGTCCCAGGCTTGGCCTTGGTGGCGGCTTTGGCGGTCGGTTTTGCGGCGGCTTTCACTGCGTTTCTCCTCGGAACACCGGTCGTCGAATGGGCAGCTTCCGATCGGGGCTGCTCCAGCGTGCCTGAGGTTATACCCTGTTTGTCGGCCGTTACCTGCTCCACAGGCTCCGAGCGGAATCCCAGGCCACGCAGTAGGGACAGAAACAACATCGCATCAGCCCCTGGTGGTGGTCAGGCCAGGCACTGGTCCAGCCCCTGGACCAGGATGTCACGCGGCAGATCGATGCCGATGAACACCATCTTGCTCACGCGCGCCTCGCCTTCGGGCCAGACTGGCCCCAGGTCGCTGCCCATGAGCTGGTGCACGCCCTGGAAGATCACCTTGCGGTCGGTGCCCTGCATGTCCAGCACGCCCTTGTAGCGCAGCATGCGCGGGCCATAGACCTGCACGATGGCGCCCAGGAAGTCTTCCAGCTTGGCTGGGTTGAAAGGCTTGTCGGCACGGTAGACGAAGCTTTTCACGTCATCGTCGTGGTGATGGTGGTGGCCGTGCCCGTGCTGGTGCGAAGGGTGGTCGCAGTGCTCGCCATGGTCATGGTCATGACCCCCATGTTCATGGGAGGCGTGATCGTGGTCGTGATCGTCCACCTTGAGGAAATCGGGGTCGATGTCGAGCTTGGCGTTGAGGTTGAAGCCACGCAGGTCGAACACCTCCTTGAGCGCCACCTCGCCAAAATGGGTGCTGCGCATGGGCGCGCGCGGGTTCATGTGCTTGAGTCGGTGGGTCAGGGCGTCCAGCGTTTCGGCGTCCACCAGCTCGCTTTTGCTGATGAAGATCTGGTCGGCAAAGCCCACCTGGCGGCGCGCCTCCTGGCGCTCGTTGAGCTGCTCGGCGGCGTGTTTG
>CAYUAH010000278.1:0-4487 GCA_964442375.1 uncultured Hydrogenophaga sp.
GTGGACGTGCTGATGGGCTCCTTCCTGTCGCACATCGGCCTGGCGCTGACCGACTTCGCCAAGCAGAAGAAGACCTTCTTCCTGGCCGGCGAGCCGCTGACCGACAAGATCGTGTGGGACAACGGCAACCGCTACACCTTCCGCCTGCGCACCTCCACCTACATGCAGGTGGCCATGCTCATGCCCGACGTGACGGCGATGAAGAAAAAGCGCTGGGCCATTGTCTATCCCAACTACGAGTACGGCCAGTCGGCCGCCGCCAGCTTCAAGAAGCTGCTCAAGGCCGCGCAGCCCGACGTGGAGTTCGTGGCGGAACAGGCGCCGCCGCTGGGCAAGGTGGATGCGGGCAGCGTGGTGCAGGCTCTGGCCGATGCCAAGCCCGACGCCATCTTCAACGTGCTCTTCGGTGCCGACCTGGCCAAGTTCGTGCGCGAAGGCAACACCCGAGGCCTGTTCAAGGGCATCGAGGTGGCCAGCCTGCTGACCGGCGAGCCCGAGTACCTCGATCCCCTCAAGGACGAAGCGCCCGACGGCTGGGTCGTGACCGGCTACCCCTGGTACGCCATCAAGACGCCCGAACACGAGGCCTTCCGCAGCGCTTACGAGGCCAAGTTCAAGGAGTACCCGCGTCTGGGTTCGGTGGTGGGCTATGCCTCCATCAAGTCCATCGTTGAAGGTGCCAAGAAGGCCGGCTCGACCGACACCGAAAAGATGATCGCGGCCTTCCGTGGCCTGAACGTGTCCACGCCTTTTGGTCCCATCGTCTACCGCGCTGAAGACCACCAGTCGACCATGGGCGCCTACGTGGGCCGCACCAAGAACGAGGGTGGCAAGGGCGTGATGGTGAATTCGCGCTACATGGACGGCGCCAAGTTCCTGCCCTCGGCCGACGAGGTCAAGAAGATGCGTCCTGCCGACTGAGCACCCATGAACAGAACGAGGCGCTGTATGTCTGACCTTTTGCAATCCACAGAGGTGGTATGAACTTCTCGGGCTTTGTTGTCCAGTTGCTCAATGGCCTGGCCGGCGCTTCGTCGCTGTTTCTGGTCGCGGCGGGCTTGTCACTGATCTTCGGTGTCACCCGCATCGTGAACTTCGCACACGGCTCCTTCTACATGGTGGGGGTCTACGTGGCTTACGCGCTGGTGTCGCGCTTGGAATGGCTGGGCTTCTGGTTCGCCGTTCCGATCGCCGCCATCAGCGTGGGCCTGATCGGGGTGGTGGTGGAGATGACGCTGTTGCGCCGCATCTACCGCGCCCCCGAGCTGTTCCAGCTGCTCGCCACCTTTGCCTTGGTGCTGGTCATCAAGGACGCGGTGCTGTGGCTGGCCGGCCCTGAAGAACTGCTGGGCCCACGGGCGCCCGGCATGACCGGTTCCATCGCCATCCTCGGGCGTCAGTTCCCGGTCTACGACCTCTTCCTCATCGTGGTCGGCCCCATCGTGCTGGGCCTCTTGTGGATGCTGCTGACGCGCACCCGCTGGGGCACGCTGGTGCGCGCCGCCACACAGGACCGCGAGATGGTGGGCGCCCTGGGCGTGAACCAGGCCTGGCTGTTCACGGCGGTGTTTGCCCTGGGCGCCATGCTGGCCGGCCTGGGCGGTGCCTTGCAGCTGCCGCGCGAACCCGCCAACCTGGAAATGGACCTGCACATCATTGGCTCCGCTTTTGTGGTGGTGGTGGTGGGCGGCATGGGCTCCATCCCTGGCGCTTTCGTGGCCGCGTTGCTGATCTCCGAGATCAAGGCGGTCTGCATCTGGCTGGGGCTGGTCAACCTGTTTGGCATCGAAATCTCCTTCTCCAAGCTCACCCTGGTGGCCGAGTTCGTGGTGATGGCCATCGTGCTGGTGGTGCGCCCCTGGGGCCTGATGGGCAAGCAGCAGGCCGCTTCCCGTGCCATGGGCGAGGCCGAAATGCCGATCCGCCCGGCCGACAAGCTCTTCCTCACCGGGGTGGCCGTTTTGGCCCTGGCCTTGCTGGTGCTGCCGCCTGCCTCCAGCGGTTCCCCCTACGTGGTGGTGCTGGTGATCGACCTCATGATCGCGGCCCTGTTCGCCGCCAGCCTGCACTTCATCATGGGGCCGGCCGGCATGCACTCCTTCGGTCACGCGGCCTACTTTGGCCTGGGCGCCTACGCGGCCGCGCTGGTGGTGCGCAAGCTGGGCCTGTCCATGGAGATGGCCATGGTGCTGGCGCCGCTGGTGGCCGCCATCGGCGCGCTCATCGTGGGCTGGTTCAGCGTGCGCCTGTCGGGTGTCTACCTGGCCATGCTGACCCTGGCCTTCGCGCAAATCGTGTGGGCCGGCGTCTACCAGTGGGACGACTTCACCGGTGGCAGCAACGGCATGACCGGCGTGTGGCCGTCGCCGTGGCTGTCCGACAAGACCGCCTACTACTACCTGACCCTGGTGCTGGTCGCGCTGTCCTTGTGGGCCTTGCGTCGCATGCTGTTCTCGCCCTTTGGTTACGCGCTGCGCGCCGGGCGCGACTCCTTCCTGCGCGCCGACGCCATCGGCATGGACGTCAAGGCCATGCAGTGGGTGGCCTTCGTGATCGCGGGGGCCTTTGCCGGCATCGCCGGGGCGCTGTTCGCCTTCTCCAAGGGCAGCATTTCGCCCGAGGCGCTGAACGTGAGCCGTTCGGTGGACGGTCTGGTGATGGTGCTGCTGGGCGGCATACAGACCCTGGCCGGTCCGGTGGTGGGGGCGGTCAGCTACACCTGGCTGCACGACGTGATGGCGCGCAGCACCGAATACTGGCGTGCCCTGCTGGGCGCGGTGATCCTGATCCTGGTGCTGCTGTTCCCGCAGGGCATTGCCGGCTTCTTCCGGCAGCTGCTGGACCTGCGCCGCGCACAAACGGAGGTGGCGCGATGAGCCTACTGAAAGTCGAAAACCTGGGCAAGTCCTTCGGTGGCGTCAAGGCCGTCGATGGCATCAACTTCGAACTCAAGGCGGGTGAGCTGCTGGCCTTGATCGGGCCCAACGGCGCCGGCAAGTCCACCACCTTCAACATGGTCAACGGCCAGCTCCAGGCCGACCGGGGCTCCATCCGCCTCGACGGCACCGAACTGGTGGGCCTGCAGCCGCGCGACATCTGGCGCCTGGGCGTGGGCCGCACCTTCCAGATCGCCGCCACGTTCTCCTCGCTCACCGTGGTGGAGAACGTGCAGATGGCCTTGCTGTCGCAGGATCGCAAGCTGTTCTCCCTGTGGTCAGCGGCGGCCAAACACCGTCGCAGCGACGCGCTGGACCTGCTCGACATGGTGGGCATGGCCTCGCAGGCCGACCGGCCCTGCAGCGTGTTGGCCTACGGCGACGTCAAGCGCGTGGAGCTGGCCATCGCCATGGCCAACAGCCCGAAGTTGCTGCTGATGGACGAGCCCACCGCCGGCATGGCGCCCAAGGAGCGCAACGAGCTGATGGCTCTGACCAAGAAGCTGGTGGTGGAGCGCGGCGTGGCCGTGCTGTTCACCGAACACAGCATGGACGTGGTCTTCGCCTACGCCGACCGCATGGTGGTGCTGGCGCGCGGGCGCCTGATTGCCGAGGGCAAGCCCGACGTCATCCGCGACCACCCCAAGGTGCAGGAGGTGTATTTCGGCTCCGGCAAGACTTTCGAGAAAACCCAGGACAGCGGCAAAACGACCGAGGAGCAAGCGGCATGACGGCCCCCCAAACGAACAGCCCCGAGGTGTTGCTGGACGCGCACGGCCTCAAGGCCTGGTACGGCGCGGCGCAAATCCTCTACGACATCAACCTGCAGGTGAAGCGCGGCGAGGTGGTGGCCCTGATGGGGCGCAACGGTGCCGGCAAGTCCACCACGCTCAAGACGCTGATGGGCCTGATGGACAAGCACAAGGGCACGGTCAGCTTCATGGGGCACGATGTGTCGGATGCGCAGCCCCATCAGATTGCCTCGCTGGGCATGGGCTTCGTGCCCGAAGACCGGCGCGTGTTCACCGACCTGACCGTGACCGAAAACCTGGAGGTGGGCCGCCAGCCGGCGCGCCAATGGCCAGACGGCAGCGATGCACCGCTGTGGACGCCGCAAGACCTCTACAAGCTGTTTCCCAACCTGGGCGAAATGCCCGACCGCCCCGGCGGCCGCATGAGCGGTGGCGAGCAGCAGATGTTGACCGTGGGTCGCACGCTCATGGGCAACCCCTTTCTGGTGCTGCTGGACGAGCCCTCCGAAGGCGTGGCGCCGGTCATCGTCGAGCAGATGGCCCACATGATCCTGGCGCTCAAGGCCAAGGGCGTGAGCATCCTCCTGTCGGAGCAGAACCTGCACTTCGCGGAACTGGTGTCTGATCGCGCCTACGTGCTCGAAAAAGGCCAGATCCGCTTCGAGGGCACCATAGAAGAACTGTCCCGCGCAGAGGACATCCGGCGTGCCTATTTGAGTGTCTAGCATGAGACCACCCCGTCGCTTGCCCACTTCGTGTGGCCGCATCCCCCTCAAGGGGCGACACCAGCCGTCCGGCA
>CAYUAH010000279.1:0-4474 GCA_964442375.1 uncultured Hydrogenophaga sp.
GTCACCGGCACCAGCAGGTGGATGGGGGTGTAGCCCGCGATGTTGGGCAGGGTGTGGCTGCGGATGAACATCGCCGACAGGGCGGTCATCAGCATCAGCGTGACCCAGGCGTAGCCCAGGGCGCGGTGCAGGCGGGGCCGCTGCTGGGCACTGCGGCGGGCCCAGATGACCCAGGGGCCGATCAGGAAGGCGCCGCTGGCCGCGCAGAGGTGGATGGCGATGGCAGGTGTGAGTGGCATGGGGCGGACTGTGCCGGCGCTCGAGGGGCGGCGCGACCGTTGCGCGACGAAATGACGTCTGGACGGTGCGAGCCGCAGCGCCCAGGCGCGAAGTGCAGGCGTTCCGGGTTAATCTCGCGTTTGAAACAAGACCGGTGGTGGCGCGGGGCCGGGCTCTTGCCACCACAAGAGCAGGGAGGGAGGATGAAAACCATCATTGGGGCCTTGCGCCGCCCGTGGCTGGCCTGGACCCAGGCCTGGGCCCAGGACCGAGTGCTTCGCGTGGCCACCGAAGGGCCTTGGCCCGAGGTGCGGGCCATGCATTTGCGCAGCCAGCACCAGACGGTGCCCTTCGTGCTGTTCGTCAATCTGGCCTTCGCCCTTTTGACGGCGGGCATCTTCACGGATGCGGCCGGTTGGGCCTTCATGGTGGCCTGGATCGGGTTGCAAGCCTTGTGGACCCTGTACGTCTGGTCGGTCTGGCGGCCCCGCCAGCGCCGGCCTTACCTGCAGGCCACGCCCTGGGCGATGTCGCGCGTGCTGCTGGGTGCGGCGGCGGTGTCGATGGTGTGGTCCGTCGCGATCTGGGTGTGGTTCAGCCACGCGGATGTGGACGGCCGCCATTTCATGGTGGCCATTGTGGTGGGCAACCTGTGTGTGGGCACCCTGGCGATGTCGTCCATCGCTTCCGGCGTCGTCGCTTACGTGCTGCCACAGGTCGTGACCACCGCCGTGTCGCTGGTGGTCTATCCGCGCACCTACGTCGAGTTGGAGCTGCTTGCCTTGGTTTTGCTCGCCCTGGTGCTGTGCTGGTTCGGTGCCTACATTTCGCGCGTGCTGACGGCCAACCACGTGGCCAAGCGCAGGCTCCAGGCCAACCTGCGCGAGCTGGAGCTGGCTCGGGATCATTTGCTCAACAGCGAAAAGCTGGCCTCGTTGGGCTCGCTGGTGGCCGGTGTGTCGCATGAGGTCAGCACACCGCTGGGCGTGGCCGTGACGGCCTGTTCGGCGGTGGCCGACACCTTGTCGGACGTGCAGCGCGCCTATGCGGCGCACAGTCTGAGTCAGAGCGAGTTCGAGTCCGCCCTGGGTCAGGCCATGGGCGGTGTGGACATGTTGCAGAACAACCTGGACCGCGCGGCCCAGCTCATTTCCAGCTTCAAGCACACGGTGGTGAACCAGGTGGACGACAGCCTGAGCGATTTCGAGGTGATGGAGACCGTGCGCACCCTGCTCGTGAGCCTGCAGCCGGTGATGCGGCGGGTGCCCGTGGTGCCGGTGCTCAAGGGGCCGGAGCGGCTGCAGGTGCGTTCCTACCCCAGCGCGCTGATGCAGGTGCTGACCAACCTGATGATGAACAGCGCGTTGCACGCCTTCGAAGGCGTTGAAACGCCCGAGATCAGCATCGAGGTGGCCGACGAGAAAGACGTCTGGACGCTGACCTACCGCGACAACGGCGTGGGCGTGGCGCCCGATCTGCACCAGCGCATCTTCGAGCCCTTTTTCACCACCCGCCGTGGGCGAGGTGGCACCGGCCTGGGGCTCAACATCGTCTACACCCTGGTCACGCAGAGCCTCGGCGGGCGGCTGGAGTTCTGGTCGGACTCCGCCGCCGGCCTGCGCTTCCGGCTGGACCTGCCGTGGCGGGCGCCTGCCGCGGCCACTTCAACCGAGGAGGACGCCACATGAGCGGCACATTCGCGGGTTTTCTGTCGAACCAGCTGGCGCGGCTGCGGGCCGACCTCGACTGGCTGCACCGTGACGACGAAGCCGCCGCCCGGCTGCGCGCGCGCCACCTCAACTACGTCAACCGCCTCACACCTTTGCTGGCGGCGGTGGGCCTGGCCTCCACCAGCCTGCTGGCATTTGTGATGCGCCACAGCACCGGCCCGGTGTTTTTGTGGGGCTGGCTGGCCTTGAGTCTGACCTGGTCGGCGCTCGCCATGCGGGGTTGGTGGTTGCGGCACCGGCACGAGGCGCAAACTGCCTCGCCGCGTGCGGTCAGGCGCGTCACCCAGGGCGCGGTGGCCATGGCCATGGTGTGGGGGCTGGCAGCGCTGGTGTGGTTTCCCATCGGGGATGGCGAGCAGCGTTTTCTGGTCGGCATGGTGGTGCTGGGCAGCCTCAATGGCGGCGTGCTCGCGCTGGCCACCGTGCCACCGGCGGCGTGGTCCTACCTTGTCGTCATGACGCTGGCGTCCATGGTGGCGGTGCGCATGGGCAACCTGGCTTACCTGGAGATCATGCTCACACTGCTGCTCATCTATGGCGGCGCGCAGGCCTGGATGGCGCTGGTGATCTCGCGCATCTTCTCCGCGCGCGTGCGCTCCGAAAACGTGGCCCGCGAACGCCAGGCCGACCTCGACGTGGCGCGCGACCAGCTCATCAGCAGCGAAAAAATGGCCGCACTGGGCGGGCTGGTGGCGGGCGTGTCGCACGAAGTCAACACGCCACTGGGGGTGTCGATCACGGCGGCGTCGGCCGTGCGCGAGGGCTTGGTGGCCATGCGCACGGACTACCTGACACAGCGCATGACCCGCGAGAGCTTTGAGCAGGCGCTGGAGCAGTCCATGGAAGGCCTGGACATGCTGGACACCAACCTGTTGCGGGCCTCGCGCCTGATCAAGGACTTCAAGCAGACCGCGGTGCACCAGACCAGCGAGCGCCTGTGCGACTTTGACGTGATGGAGACGCTGCGCGCCCTGTTGGCCAGCCTGCACCCGGTGACGCGGCGGGTGCCGGTGCGCCCCATGCTGGGTGGGCCGCGCAAGCTGCCGGCGCGCGGCTACCCGGGCGCGCTCATGCAGGTGTTGACCAACCTCATCATGAACAGCGTCAACCACGCGTTCCGCGACGTGCCGTCGCCCGCCATCGTCATCGACGTGCGCGAGGGCGAGCACGAGTGGGAACTGGTGTACAGCGACAACGGTGTGGGTGTGCCGCTGGATTTGCAGCCGCGCATCTTCGAGCCCTTTTTCACCACCCGGCGCGGTCGTGGGGGCACCGGGCTGGGCCTGAACATCGTCTACACCGTGGTGACCCAGCGCATGGGTGGGCATCTGGATTTCTGGTCACGCCCGGGCGAGGGCGTGCGCCTGAACCTGAAGCTGCCGCGGCTTCTCACGTCCGAACGGCCCGACTCGCAACCCCAGGGCCACACGGCGCCCTGAAGCCGCAGGCGGCTCAGTCCTGTGGGCGAAAGCCCAGCACGATGGGGGATGGCACCTTGCCGTTTTCATCGCGCGGCAGGGTGGCAGTGCGCTCCACCGCGCGCAGCACGGCTTCGTCCCAGGCCTTGTTGCCGCTGGACTGCGTGAGCTTGCTGCCCACGATGGTGCCGTCGGGCAACAGCTTGATTTCCACCTCGGCGCGTGGGTTGCCGTTGACCACGTCGGTGAACACGATGTTGGGCTTGATGCGCGCCACCACGCGTCCGCCATAGCTGGCCGACGGACCGCTGGCCTGCTGGGCCGTGCCCTTGGCGTTCGCGTTGCCGCTGGCGCCGGCCTGGCCCATCATGCGTTCCAGGTTCTTTTGCCGGTCGGCGGCCAGCTGGGCTTCGCGACGCTTGTCTTCGGCGGCCTTGGCAGCGTCCTCGCGTTTCTGGCGCTCTGCCTCCAGCTTGGCCTGCTCGCGTTTTTTCTGCTCGGCCAGCTCCTGCGCCTTTTTCTGCTCCGCCTTCTTTTTCTCTTCGAGCTTTTTGGTCTCCTCGCGTTTGAGCTGCTCGGCCTTCTTCTTCTTCTCCTCCGCCTGTTTCAGCGCCTCGGCCTTGCGTTTTTCCTCGGCCTTTTTCTTGGCTTCCAGCGCGATTTCAGCACGGTCTGGTGCAGGCGCGGGCGGTGGCGGGGCGGGGCGGGGGGGCTCCGGCGGCGGTTTGACGGGCTGCGGCTGGGGTGGCGGCGGTGGTGTGGGGTCGGGCTCCACCAGGCGGGGCGCGGCCTCCTGCGGCAGGCGCGACCAGAGCTCGGCCTCCACCGCCACCTCGGTGGTGTCGGGTTTCCAGCTCACGCCCCAGGTGAGTGCGGCCACCAGCAGGCCGTGGGCGATCAGGGCCAGCGTGAGCGGCCCGCTCCAGCGGGTGTCACCCGGTGGGCTGAGGTCGATCTGGTCGGCGGTGGCGTTCATGTTGTCGGGGTGTCAGCGGCTGGTCTGCACCGACAGGCCCACGCGCTCGATGCCGGCGCGCTGCAGGCGGTCCATGACCTCGACCACACTTTCGTACTTCACGTTTTTGTCGGCACTGATGACCACGGGTG
>CAYUAH010000280.1:0-4468 GCA_964442375.1 uncultured Hydrogenophaga sp.
TCCACCTGGTCGCGCATTTGGTCGAAGTAAGCGACGTCGAGCTGGCTGCCCTGGCGCACGGTGCCGCTGTCGGGTGCGAGCTGGCCCAGGATCATCTTGAGCAGGGTGGTTTTGCCGGCGCCGTTGGGACCCATCAAGCCCACCTTGTCGCCGCGCAGTATGGTGCAACTGAAACCCTTGACCACTTGCTTGGCCGTTGGTCCTTCGCCGAAGCGTTTGCTTACTTTCTCCAGCTCGGCCACGATCTTGCCGCCAGCGGCCGCGCTGGCCACTTCCAGGCGCACGCGGCCCACGGCGTCGCGGCGCTGGGCGCGCTGCTCGCGCAGCTTTTCCAGCCGGGTGATGCGGCCCTGGGCGCGGGTGCGGCGCGCTTCCACGCCTTTGCGTATCCACACCTCTTCTTGTGCCAACAGCTTGTCTGCACGGGCGTTGATCACCGCCTCCTGCTGCATCTGCACTTCTTTCAGGTTCTGGTACTGCGCAAAGTTGCCGGGGTAGCTCAGCAGGCGGCCCCGGTCCAGTTCCACCATGCGGGTCGCCACGCGGTCGAGGAAGGCGCGGTCGTGGCTGATGGTGAGCACGCTGCCCTTGAATTCCAGCAGCAGGTCTTCCAGCCAGGTGATGCTGTCCAGGTCCAGGTGGTTGGTGGGCTCGTCGAGCAACAACACGTCGGGGCGGCTCACCAGTGCTTGCGCCAGCGCCACGCGTTTCTTGTTGCCGCCCGACAGCGTGCCCACGGTGGTGGTGCCGTCCAGGTGCAGGCGGTGCAGGGTTTCGTCCACCCGCTGTTCCCAGTTCCAGGCGTCAAGCGCCTCGATGCGGCTTTGCAGGGCGTCCAGATCGAGGTCGTCCTGGCCGCTGAGGTAGAGCTCGCGCGCCGCGATGGCGTCCTTGAGGCCGGCGCTGGCGGCGTCGAACACGGTGGCGTCCAGATCCAGCACGGGTTCCTGCGGTACGTAGGCGATGCGCAGGCCGGTTTGTACCTGCACGGTGCCGTCGTCGGGCTTTTCCAGGCCGGCCAGTATTTTGAGGAGCGACGATTTGCCAGTCCCGTTGCGGCCAATCAGTCCGACGCGTTCCTGGGTTTCGAGCGCGAAGTCGGTGTGGTCCAGCAGCGGCACGTGGCCGTAAGCCAGGTGGGCTTGGGTGAGGGTGATCAATGCCATAAGTGCCAAGGATTATCCCTGCCCTCTATATAGTGAGGCGTTTGAACAAGACGGAGGGCGGGCGATGGACATGGTGGTGAACGGACAGAAGCGCACGGTGGAGGTGGACCCCGCCACACCCTTGTTGTGGGTGCTGCGCGATGCGCTGCAACTCACCGGCACCAAGTTCGGATGCGGTGTGGCCGCTTGCGGCGCCTGTACCGTGCGGGTGGCGGGTCAGGCCGTGCGTTCGTGTGTCACGCCGGTGTCGGTGGTGGCCGGTCAGCCGGTTCAGACCGTAGAGGGCCTGGCCGATGGGGGGCGGCTGCATCGCTTGCAACAGGCCTGGATTGACGAGCAGGTGCCGCAGTGTGGGTATTGCCAGTCGGGCATGTTGATGGCTGCGGCCGCGCTGCTGGACAAGAAACCCCGGCCCACCGATGCCGACATCGACGCCTCCATGACCAACCTGTGCCGCTGCGGCACTTACCAGCGGGTGCGGCGCGCCATCCACCGGGCAGCGGCGGGGGGCAAGCCATGAGCCGCGCTCGCACACAGACCGGTGCGGTGTCGCGCCGTGGTTTGCTGCTGGGCGGCGCGGGGGCGGCCGGGCTGTTGCTGGTGGGCTGGGGTGTGATGCCGCCACGCTCGCGCCAGGGCAAGCCCGAGCTGTGGGCGGCGGGCGATGGTGAGGTGGCCCTCAATGGCTGGATCAAGGTGGTGGCCGATGGCGGTGTGGCGCTGGCCATGCCTCGCAGCGAAATGGGCCAGGGCGTGCACACCGCACTGGCCATGCTGGTGGCCGAAGAGTTGGACATCCCGCTCGATCACGTGCAGCTGGTGCAGGCGGGCGCCGATAAGATTTACGGCAACGTGGCCATGTTCGTGGCCAGCCTGCCCTTTCATCCCCTTGACGCCGAAGGGGGCGACCCACCTTTCAAGATCCGTGCGGCCGAATGGCTGGTGGCCAAGGTGGCGCGTGAGCTGGGCATCAACGCCACGGGTGGGTCGTCCAGCGTGGCCGACGCCTGGGAACCGGTGCGGGCGGCGGCAGCCACGGCGCGCGCCGCACTGCTGGGGGCGGCGGCCGCGCAGTGGAAGCTGCCCGTGGCTGAACTGACCATCGCGGATGGGGTGATCGAGCACCCCTCGGGCGCGAAGGCGCATTTTGGCGAGTTGGCGCGTTCGGCGTCGGCCACGCCGCCGGGCACGGTCACACTCAAGGCGCACCAAAGCTTCAAGCTGCTGGGGCGTCCCGCCGCACGGATCGACGTGCCATCCAAGGTGGACGGCAGCGCGGTTTTCGGGCTGGACGTGCGCTTGCCAGACATGGTGTTTGCGGCCATCCGCATGAGCCCTGTGCTGGGCGGCGCGCCCGGCGCGTTTGAGGCCAACGCGGCGCTGCGTTTGCCTGGGGTGGAACGGGTCGTGGTGCTGCCCTCGTACGCGGGGGGTACGGCCGGCGTGGCCGTGGTGGCGTCAGGCTATTGGCAGGCGCAGCAAGCGGTACGGGCGCTGAACATCGAGTGGCGCAACCCGGCGGGCCCGCTGGCCGACAGCGAGGCGATTCGCCTGCAATTGCTGGGTGCGCTGAAGCCCGGGGCTGGTTTCGAGTTTTATTCCAAAGGTGATGTGGCGCAGGTCGAGCGTGAGGCCTCCAAGGTCGTGGAGGCCGTGTATGAGGCGCCCTATCTGGCCCACGCCACCCTGGAGCCCATGAACTGCACCGCCCAGGTGAACCCTGATGGTGTCAGGCTGTGGGTGCCCAGTCAGGTCCCACAAATGGCGGCCGCGCTGGCCGCACGGGTGGCGGGTGTGCCTGTGGAAAAGGTCCACGTCACCGTCACCCAGCTGGGAGGCGGCTTCGGACGGCGGCTGGAGGTGGACGTGGTGGGCCAGGCGGTGCGCATCGCCATGGAATGTGGCGGCAGGGCGGTGCAGCTGATCTGGTCGCGCGAGGAGGACTTCACCCACGACTTCTTCCGGCCCATGCAGGCAGCCCGATTGCGGGCCGCCCTGTCAGATCAGGGCGAAGTGCGCAGCCTGTCTGTGCTGTCGGCGGGTGACGCCATCACCCCACGTTGGCTTTCGCGGGGTTTGCCCGCGTTGGCCGGGCCCGTGGACACCCCAGACAAAACCACCGCCGAAGGCTTGTTTGACCAAGCCTATGGCGTGCCCCACCAATCGATGCGCCACGTGGCCACACGCCATGTGGTGCCGGTGGGATTCTGGCGCTCGGTTGGGCACTCCCACAACGCGTTCTTCATGGAGTCCTTTGTGGACGAGTTGGCGGCGTCGGCGGGCATCGACCCGGTTGATTTCAGGCGCCGCCTGCTGGCCCAGGCGCCGCGCCACCTCGCCGTGCTCGATCTGGTTGTCGAACACAGCAGGTGGGGCAAGCCACTGGCGCCTGGGCGCGCGCGGGGGGTCGCACTGCACGAGTCGTTCGGCTCCATCGTGGCACAGGTGGTCGAAGTCTCCTTGTCCGACGGCCTGGCGCGGGTGCATCGTGTGACATGCGCCATTGATTGCGGTCAGGTCATCAATCCCGACACCGTGGCGCAACAGATGGAAGGCTCGGTGGTGTTTGCGCTGACGGCGGCCTTGTACGGAGGGGTACATATAGAGAAAGGGCGGGTCAGAGGCACCAACTTTGACGAACACCGCCTTGTACCCATGTCGCAGGCGCCCGAGGTGCTTACACACATCGTGCCCTCGCACCGCCCACCCGGCGGCGTGGGAGAGCCTGGCGTGCCACCGCTGGCACCGGCGTTGGCCAACGCGCTGGCATCTCTGACGGGTCAGCGGGTACGCCGCCTGCCTCTTTTTCAAAAACTTGGCTGAGTTTTGACGAAGGCTCTAAAATCGATGTATACTGCAAGGCTTCGCTGATCACTGAAACCTGCAACGCAGGCGACAGATTGGGCAGCGAAGGGTCAAAAAAGAAAACAAAATTTTTTGACGACTGACCAAAAACTGTGTCATAATACGAGGCTCTGCTGATCGCGGCGGGGTTGAAAAAAACGAAGGATATCTGGTGGTGCTGAGAGGCCTGCTGTGGTGTTCTGAGTTGTGGTTCATTAACAAACTACAGCCGATAAGCGTGGGCGTTTGAAGGCGACGAGTTGCCTGCAGATTCTTCGGAATCACAAACGCTCATGGAATAGTAAGAGATGGAAATTCGCAGAAATGTGATGATCTTCTCAATTCCGTTTTATGAGTGGTCTGACTCAGTGATGAGTTGGGCAAAAAATTCAAGATCGAACTAAAGAGTTTGATCCTGGCTCAGATTGAACGCTGGCGGCATGCTTTACACATGCAAG
>CAYUAH010000281.1:0-4455 GCA_964442375.1 uncultured Hydrogenophaga sp.
CGAGCGCGGCGCCGGCACCACGGTGGACCTGGTGGCCCAGGCCGGCCGCGACCACGTGAGCGGCCGTGGACCGGGCACCGGCGCGCTGGGCAGTTCCGCCATGAGTGGCACCCAGTACATGGCCGGCGTGCAGATCAACCTGCCGCTCTACACCGGTGGACAGCGCGCTGCCCGCGCGCTGGAGCTGGCCGGCCAGTTGCAGCAGGCCCAGGCCGAACTGGACCGCACGCAGCAACAGGTGGCCCAACAGACGCGCGCCCTGTGGCTGCGCCTGCAGGCCGCGCAAGCACGTGACACCGCGCTGCGGGCCGCACGCGATGCCAGCCTGGCGCGCCTGGACGCCACCCGCCTGGGCCGCCAGGTGGGCCACCGCACCACGCTGGAACTGCTGAACGCGCAGAGCGACGCCAGCGCGGCCGAACTGGCGCTGACACAATGGCGCAGCGCCGTGGCCCTGGACCGCTTGCGCCTGTTGCAAATGGCCGGCGCGCTGGACGACACCCGTCTCGCGACACCGTGACCCTCCCATGACCACCCACTGACACGCACGCCCATGTCCGCACCGTCGCCCACCCCGCTCAAGTTCCTCGTGCCCGGCTGGTTTGCCATCACCATGGGGCTGTGTGGCCTGTCGCTGGCCTGGGCGCGGGCGGTGCCCAGCCTGGGCGATCTGGCCGGGGCGATCGCGCTGGCCGTGGGCGTGCTGGCGCTGCTGGTGTTTGTGGTCCTGGGCGGTTTGTCGCTGCTGCGCCTGCAACGCCATCCCGAGGCGGTGGCAGAGGACCTGCGCCACCCGGTGCGCCATGCTTTTGTGGCGGCCGTGCCGGCCTCCATCGTGTTGCTGGCCACCGTGGCCACCGCGCTGGCCGGCCCCTCCCGGCCCGCGCTGGCGGTGTGGGTGCTGGGTGCGGTGGCGCAGTTCGCCGTCACCGTGTGGGCCATGGCGCGCTGGCTCAAGGGCAACCGGGAAGGCGGTTTCGTGTGGGCAGGCATCACGCCGGTGTTGTTCATCCCCATCGTGGGCAACGTGCTCACGCCCCTGGCCGGCGTGGCGCTGGGCTTGCCCGAGTGGTCGGCCGCGCAACTCGGCGTGGGGGTGGTCTTGTGGCCGGTCACGCTCACGCTGCTGGCGGTGCGTCTGGGCCAGATCGGCCTGTGGCCCGACCGCATGCTGGCGGCCACCTTCATCACCGTGGCGCCCCCCTCGGTGATCGGCCTGAGCGTGCTGCAACTGGGTGCACCCGCCCTGCTCGGCTGGGCACTGTGGGGCCTGGCCCTGTTTTTCCTGTGCTGGTCGGCCAGCCTGTTCAAACGGGTGGTGGCCCAGCCGTTTTCCATCGCCTTCTGGGGCCTGTCGTTCCCGCTGGCGGCCTTCACCGCGCTCACGCTGCGCCTGTCCGAACACGCCGCCTCCGCCTTCGCCAGCCTGGGCGTGGTGTTGCTGGCACTCACCTCCATCGTGATCGCCGCCCTGGTGCTGGGCACGGTGCAAGGCCTGCGCCGTGGCAGCCTGCTGGTGCCCGAACCGGCACCGGCGGCCACGGTGCCCACACCCGCCTGACCTCCCTTTCAAAATCTGCCATGCACACACCACACACCCGCCGCTTGCGCCCCCTGCTGATCGCGCTGACCTTGGCTGGCGCCGCCCTGGGCGCGCAGGCGGCTGACGCCTTCACCGACGCCGTGGCGGCCGCCTACGCGCCCTACCGCAGCGCCCTGTTCCGCACCAACAGCAAGGCCCAGGCAGAGTCCGAGCAGGCCATCGCACAAGCTCGCGCTGCCTGGGACGGCGTGCGCCAGCGCTTTGGCACCCAGGCGCCTGCGCCCTACGACCGCGACGCGCTGTTTGCCCACACCTTGTCGGCCGTGGACAGCGTCTACCGCAAGGCGGCCGACGAGATTGCCGCGCAACAATTGCCACAGGCCCACGAAACCCTGGAAGCCGTGCGCGACCTGCTGGCCGAGCAACGCCAGCGCAACGGCGTGGTGGTGTTCAGCGACCACATCAACGCCTACCATGCGGCCATGGAGCACACGCTGGCAAGCGGCCCAGGCCTGCTGGCACAAACCGACGGCGCCCTGCAGCTGATGGCGCAAGTGGGGGTGCTGCAGCACCTGGCGCAACAGCTGCGCCAGCGGGCGCCGGCCGCGCTGTTGCAGCAGCCGGCCTTCACCGAGCTGCTGGACGCGCTCGACGCATCGGTCGCCGGCCTGCGCACGGCCACGCTGCGGCAAGATGCCAGCGCCATGCGCGCGGCACTGGGCCAGCTCAAAGCGCCCTTCAGCCGCCTGTTCCTGCGTTTTGGTTGAACCCGCCATGCCCACCCCGCACCGCCGACAACTGTTTGCCACCCTGAGTGCCTTGCTCGTGGGGGTCGCGCTGCCCCACACCGCCTGGGCGCAGGGCGGCCCCGCCGTCTCGCTGGAGGCCGCCCGCGCTGCCTTCGAGGCCGGCAAGGTGACGCTGATCGACATCCGCGAGCCCGACGAACACGCCACCGGCGTGGTCGCCGGTGCGCAGCTGCTGCCCATGCGCCAGTTGGCCGCGCGCCTGAGCGAGATACCGGCCGACCCCAAGCGCCCGGTGCTGCTGATCTGCAACACGCAAAACCGCTCGCGTGCGGTGCAGCAGGCGCTGAAAGACCGTGGTTACCACCACGTGCAGTACGTCAACGGCGGCATGAGCGAATGGGCGCGGCGCGGCTGGCCCATGGTCAAACCAGGCGTTCCGAAGTGAGCAGCGCCCACGCCCAGGTCATCCCGCTGTACCGGCAGGACAACAGCCACCCGCAGGCCCGCGTGTGCGCGCAGTGCGAGGTGCGGCGCTCGGCCCTGTTCGGCGCCCTTGACGAAGCGGGCCTGGACCAGATCCACAGCCACATCGCCTCCCTGAGCCTGGCGCCCGGTGACACCGTGTACCAGCGCGGCGAACAGGGCGCGGCGGTCTACACCGTGCGCAGCGGCGTGGTTCGCTTCGAGCGCGTGACGGAGCGCGGCGACCGCCGCATCGTGCGCCTGGCCGGGCCGGGCGACCTGATCGGGCAGGAGAGCGTGGTGTTGCGCGCGCACGGCGACGACGCGGTGGCCTGCACCGAGGTCGAGCTGTGCCGCATTCCCTGCCATTTGCTCAGCGAGATGAGTGCGCGCGAACCGGCCCTGCTGCACGAGCTGATGAGCCGCTGGCAGCGCGCACTCGACAGCGCCGAGGCCTGGGTGACTGACCTGACCACCGGAGCGGCGCGCCGCCGCGTGCTGCGCCTGCTGCTCAAGCTCAGCGACTACACCGGCACCCAGGGCGACATCTGGCTGCCGGCGCGCGAGGAAATGGGCGCCATGCTGGACCTGTCGGTGGAAACCGCCAGCCGCCTGGTCAGCGCCCTGCGCCGCGAAGGCGTGTTGCAGACGCCTGGCCTGCGCACGGTGCGTGTGCAGCGCGAGGCGCTGGTGCGCGCGCTGGCGGCGCAAGACGCCTGAACTCAGTCGCCACCGCCGTCGCTGTCACCGCCCAAGCCCCCGAGCAGGCTGCCACCCAGCAGGCCCGCCCCCAGGCCGCCAAGCACGGAACCCTCTTCGCGCGAACCACCGCGCTGCGGTGCCGCCGCAAAAATGCGCGAGGCCAGGCGCGAGAACGGCAGGCTTTGAATCCACACCCGGCCCGGCCCCTGCAACCGCGCCAGGAACAGGCCTTCGCCGCCGAACAGCGCGGTCTTGATCTTGCCCACGTACTGGATGTCGAAGGCCACGTCGGCCGTGTGCGCCACCACACAACCGGTGTCCACCAGCAGGGTTTCACCGGGCGCCAACTGGCGTTCCACCACCGTGCCGCCCGCATGCACGAAGGCCAGGCCATCGCCCTGCAGGCGCTGCATGATGAAGCCCTCGCCACCGAAGAACCCCACGCCCAGCTTGCGCTGAAAATGGATGTCGATGCTCACGCCCTTGGCAGCGCACAGAAAGGCGTCTTTCTGGCAGATCAGGATGCCGCCCAATTGGTCCAGCGGCATGGGCAGGATCTTGCCGGTGTAGGGCGCGGCGAAGGCCACCTTGCGTTTCGCACCGCTGGTGTTGCGGTACACCGTGGTGAACAGCGACTCGCCGGTGATCAGGCGCTTGCCGGCGCCGAACAGCTTGCCCAGCAGCCCGCCTTCCTGTGCCGAGCCATCGCCAAACAGGGTGTCCATGTCCACCCCGGCCTCCATGTAGAGCATGGAGCCGGCCTCGCCGATGGCGGATTCGCCCGGGTCCAGCTCCACCTCCACCAGTTGCATGTCGTCGCCAACGATGCGGTAGTCGATCACGTCCATGGCCATTTGATGTGCACTCCTTGGGGTTCGTAGTTACCGACCCCATTCTTCCACGCCCAGCGGCGACAATCGCGCCAAGACCAGCAAGGAACCCCGCCATGGAACTGCCCGCCCACCAACTGAGCATGACCGTGCTCATGACCCCGGACAC
>CAYUAH010000282.1:0-4434 GCA_964442375.1 uncultured Hydrogenophaga sp.
TAGAGCACGCGCTCGTCGGGCGACAGCGCCACGCCGTTGGGGCTGGGCACGTTGGACAGCAGCAGATCGAGCTGCCCGTTCGGGCGCAGGCGGTACAAGCGGCCGGTGGGGTCGTGCAGCCCGGTCTGGCCCTGGTCGGTGAAGTAGAGGTTGCCCTGGCGGTCGAACACCAGGTCGTTGATGCCCATGAAGCGCTGGGTGTTGCGCCGTTCCAGATAGGGTCGCACCGCGCCGCTGGCGATGTCGCAGACCATCAGGCCGTTCTTGTAGTCGGCGATCAGCAGTTCCCGGTCGTTGAGGAACTTCATGCCATTGGGTTCACCGTCGTATTCGGCCACCAGCGTCCAGTCGCCCTGGGTGTCGATGCGGAAAATGCGGCCGAAGGGAATGTCGGTGACGTACAGCCGTCCTGCCGCGTCGAACACCGGGCCTTCCAGAAAGCTGTCGGTCGCCTGCCCGGGGCGGTTGGCGTCGCCCCACACCGAACGCACACCGGTGCGCCGCAAGTGATCGGGCAAACGCGTGAACACCTCGGCCTCACGCACCTCAGGGGGGTTGAGCAGCCACATGCCGGGCCTCACTGGCGGTCAAACGTCGTGTTGGCGGCGATCTTGCCCCAGTAGGCCGTGCGCTCGGCCAGGTTGCGGGCGAAGGTGGGCGCGTCCCAGGCCCCCGCCTCGGCGCCAATGCTCTCGGCATAGGCCTTCATGTCGGCGCTGGCCATGGCGGTGGCGATTTCCTTTTGCAGCCGCGCGCCCACTTCGGCGGGGGTGCCCTTGGGCGCCCACAGTCCGGTGAAGTTCACCACGCCATAGCCTTTGATGCCGGCTTCGGCAAAGGTGGGCACGTTCGACAACGCGGCCGGCCGCTTGTCGCCACTGACCGCCAGGAGGCGTGCCTTGCCGCCCTTGACCTGGCCGATGACGCCGGGCGTGGAGGCGATCTGGTAGTCGATGGTGCCGCCCAGCAGGGCCAGGGTGGCCTCACCGGCGCCCTTGAAGGGGATGTGCATGAAGTTCACGCCCGTGGCGATGCCCAGGGCTTCGCTGGCAAAGTGCGGCATGGTGCCCGCGCCACCCGTACCGTAGGTGATCTTGTTGGGCTCGGCCTTGGCCGCGCGCAGCAACTCATCCAGCGTCTTGTAGGGCGACTCGCTGCGCACCACCACCGCCATGGGCGCGAACATGAACGCCCCCATGGGCAACAAGTCCTTGTCGTGGTCGAAGGGCAGCTTCTTGAAGATGTGGGGCAGCAGCGCGAAGGTGGTGTCGTTGGCCACCAGCGTGTGGCCATCGGCGGCGGACTGCACCGCCAGGTTGATGCCTATCGTGCCGGTGGCGCCGGCCTTGTTCTCGACAAAAAAGGTCTGCCCCGTCTGCTCCTGCAGCTTGGTGGCCATGCGGCGGGTGACCACGTCCACCGCACCGCCGGGTGGGTAGGGGACGATGATGCGCACGGGTTTGGTGGGCCAGCTTTGTGCCCAGGTGGAGCTGGCTGCGATCAGGGCGAGCGCAAAAAGGATACGGATTTTCATGTATGTCTCCTGGTGAATGGAATCAGTCCAACTTGATGCGGGCCGCTTTGATGACCGTGGCCCATTTGGCGCTCTCGGCCAACACAAAGGCACCGAGGGCCTTGGCGCCCCCGGTGGCGGGAAGCGCGCCCATGGCCGCCAGGCGCTCGCGCACGGCGGGGGCCGCCAAGACCTCGCGCATTTCCGTTTCCATGCGGCCGACGATGTCGGCAGGCGTGCCCGCTGGCGCGAACACCGCGTTCCACTCGTAGGCGCTGAAGCCTGGCAGACCGGTCTCGGCCACGGTGGGCAGGTCCGGCATGGTGTCTATCCGTTTGTCGAACGCGGTGGCGATGGCCTTGAGGCGGCCCGACTTGACCAGCGGGGCCGACACCGTCACGGCGCTGAACATCATGTCGACCTGGCCGCCGGCCAGATCGGTGAGCGCGGGCGCGCCGCCTTTGTAGGGCACGTGCAGCACGTCCAGGCGGTGACCCTGCTTGAACAGCTCGCCGCTCAAGTGCGCAGCGCCGCCATTGCCGGCCGACGCGTACGACAGCTTGCCGGGCTGGGTGCGGGCCAGCTGGACCAGATCGGCCACCGTGTTCACGGGCGACGATGCAGGCACCACCAGCAGGGTCGGGATGCGCGCCACCATGGCGATGGGCGTGAAGTCCCGGGCATAGTCAAAGCCCAGCTTCGGGAACAGGCTCGGGTTGACGGCAAACGAGGTCGCGTCGTAGAGAAAGGTGTAACCATCGGCAGGCGCCTGCGCCACGGCTTGTGCGCCTATGGTGCCGCCGCCGCCCCCTTTGTTGTCGACCACGACCTGCTGCTTGAGGCGCACGCTCAGTTCGGTGGCCACCACCCGCGCCAGCGCGTCCGCAGCACCGCCCGCCGCATAAGGCACGACGAGTTTCACGGGTTTGTCGGGCCACGCCGCCTGGGCGCCCCACACACAGCTCAAGGCCACGCTGGCCAGCACGGCCTTTGTCCATCGGATGCGCATTGTTGTCTCCTTGTTTCTTGAACCGAAAACGTCGGTCCGTCGTTCTGTCGTCACACCGTCGCGATGGGGGTGGCGGGTGAACCCACGGCACCCGGCAGGCGCAGCGGGGGCGCGGTCAGCAAAAAACGGTGGCGCCCATGGGTGCGCAACCAGCCCGCCAACTCGGTGAGGTACCACAGCTCGCCCAGGTGGATGCCGTTCTTGAACAGGCAGTGCTCGTGCAGGGGCAGGCGTGGTTGGCGCAGGGGCGTGGGCGTGAGCAGCTTGGGCACCACCAGCTCGACGGCGGGGTTGTCCGCCAGCAGGCAAGCCAGTCGGACGTCCACGATCCAGTTCAGGAGCTTGTTGTCCCAGCCGTCCAGGCCACTGCCGGTGTCGTGCAGGTGCTTCACGTCGGGTTGGCGGTTCATGGCCAGCAGCGTGTCGGCAAAACCGGTGTGCAGGCACACCATGTCGCCCTCCTGGATCTCGATGCCGTCGGCGTCCAGGATGCGCATCAGCTGGTCGTAGCCCACCGCCGTGCGCACACGGCCGACGTGGTGCGCCAGGTCGATCATCACGCCCCGCCCCTGGGCCCCGTGTTCGGCCAGGCGTTCAATGCCCAGCGCATCGGCCTGCGGGCCCGGAAAACGGGCAAAGTCCTGCGTGGCTTGTGGGTCTTCGGTGCCGGGCCGGATGTCGGTGCCGGCCCGGTAACCGTTGTAGAAAACGGCCTCGGCCACACCGTCGCCGTCGGCGTCGAAGCGGGCACCGACATGGGCCAGGCTGTCCCACTGCGTCGAATACTGCAGCCCCAGCAGGACCAAGTCGTCGTTGACGACGTCGGTGAGGTCGGGGTCTTCCTCGGCGTAGGTCCAGCAAAAGCCCTGCTGGCCAGCACTCTTGCCATCGCGCAGCACGGCGAAGCGCTCGGGCGGCCGGCGGCGCGGGTTGAGCGCGCGGCCTCCCGGCACGTCCAGCGGCAGCGAGAGGCAAAACGTGCGCCCTTCGCGGACCTCGGCCATGCCTTGCAGCACCTTGGCCGGGGTCACCAGGTTCATGCGGCCACGCTGGTCGTCATCGCCAAACTCACCCCAGTGGGCGCCCGGCGGGGCCTGTTTCCAACGCCGTGCCATGCCCACCTCAGGCCCGCAGCACCGCCAGCGCGTTCTGCGCGGCGGCCACGCCCATCTTCACGTAGGCATCGGCCGTGACGCCACCGATGTGAGGGCTGAGCACGATGCGCGCCTCGCCATGGAAGGGGTGGGGCGCTGTCATGGGCTCCACCACAAAACTGTCCAGGCCAGCGCCGCCGACCTTGCCCGAGCGCACGGCGGCCAGCAAGGCCGGCTCGTCGATCAGGCCGCCGCGCGCGGTGTTGACGATGATCACGCCGGGCTTGCAGGCCGCCAGCGTGCTGGCGTTGATGAGCCGGGCGTTGTCGGCCGTGAGCGGGCAGTGCAGCGAGATGGCATCGGATTCGCGCCACAGCGTGTCGAGGTCAACGGGCTGGATGAAGTCCGGCAGCTGCTGCGCGTAGGGATCGAAGCCCAGCACGCGCATGCCCATAGCATGGGCCATGCGGGCAAAGCGCTGGCCGATCGCCCCCAGGCCCACCACACCGACGGTGCGGCCGTCGAGCTCGATGCTCTTGTGGGTCGATTTGTCCCAATGGCCGGCGTGCATGCGCTGGTCCAGGCTGACCACGGATTTGGCGCAGGCCAGCAACAGCGCCAGCGCCTGTTCGGCCACCGCAGCGGCGTTGGCGCCCACGGCCGCCACCACCCGGATGCCACGCGCCTGCGCCGCCACCTTGTCGATGGTGTCGGTACCGCTGCCGTGCTTGGAGATCACGCGCAGGCTGGGTGCAGCGTCCATGGCGGCGGCGCCGACCTTGCTGTAGCGCACGATGATGGCCACGGGGTCGTGCTGT
>CAYUAH010000283.1:0-4432 GCA_964442375.1 uncultured Hydrogenophaga sp.
GTGGTTGACGGACTTCACTAACTTCAGACTGGTACGGCTGTCGGGGGGCAGGTCAATCATGCGATCGCTCATATCGCCGTACAAGGTGAAGTTGGCAGAGAGCGCCACCAGCCCTTCTGTCTTCTCCAGGTGCCGGATCTGGAACCAGGGTGCCCCCATCTTGATGCCCAGGTCCTTGGCCTCGTTGGAACGGGCGATAGCGCAGCCGTCGTTGTTGGACAGCACGATGACCGGCCTGCCCTGCAGCGAGGGCCGAAACACCCGCTCGCAGCTCACATAGAAATTGTTCCCATCGACCAGCGCGTACATGGCTGCCCCAGCATGCCTGCTGATCAAATCACGAAGCGCTTGATGCAGGAGCTGACCACCCCCCACACCTCGACGGTCTGGCCGTCCTTGGGCTCGATGTCGGGGAAGGTGGGGTTGGCGGCTTTCAGGCGCACCCGGTCGGCTCGCTGGTACAGCTGCTTGACCGTGAACTCCCCATCGACCACCGCCACCACGATGTGGCCGTGCCGGGGCTTGATGGCCCGGTCAACCACCAGGGTGTCGCCGTCGTCGATGCCTGCTTCGCGCATGGAGGCACCTGCCACCCGCAGCAAGAAGGTCGCCTGGGGGTGGGTGATGAGCAGCTGGGTCAGATCCAGCCGGTTGACCGCAAAATCCTCGGCAGGCGAGGGAAACCCCGCCCGCACCGCCGCCACCGGCATGGGCAGCACTAAGGAGGTGGCTGCCAGTGCGGTTGGTGAGGACAATTGCAAAATACTGTTCATTCATCCAGTATAAATCCGGGTGACGACAAACTCACACCACCATGTGCTCCAACTACGACTCGGTGACCAAGACGGAGCGGCTCAAGCTGCACTTCGGGGTGGAAGCGCCGCCAGGCATCAAGAGCCAGGTCTGGCCGCTGTACCACGCGCCCTTCATTCGCCGCCACCCGCACCACGATGTGGGTGATGAGGCCGTGCCGCCGCGTGAGGCGCTGGCAGGGCTGTTTGGCCTGATCCCGCACTGGGCCGGTGAGATTGCCTTTGGCAAACGCACCTACAACGCGCGCTCGGAGACGGTGGCCGAAAAACCGAGCTTCCGGGATGCGTGGCGGCTGGGGCAGCACTGCATCGTGCCGGCGGAGAACGTCTACGAGCCCGACTGGCGCAGCGGGAGAGCCGTGCCCACCCGCATCCAGCGCAAGGACGACAAACCCATGGGCATTGCCGGGCTGTGGGCGGTCAACCGCAAGGCCACGGGGGAAGAGGTGCTGAGCTTCACCATGCTGACCATCAATGCCGACGACCACCCGGTCTTCAACCAGTTTCACCGGCTCGAAGATGAAAAGCGCATGGTGGTGATCCTGCGGGAAGACCAGTACGACGAGTGGCTGGATGCGCCGGCATCGCGCTCCATGAACTTCATGGAGCCGTACCCGGCCCAGCTGCTGATGGCCACGCCAGAGCCGGACCGGGGGCGCAGAAAGGCGTGACAGACACAACGACATCACCACGCATCACCCGCAAGCACCTGACCCGGCTGCGGGAGATCTACCGATCCTCGGGCTGGCCTTGCCGTGACCCGCTGGAGGTGGATTTGATCGTGAGTGGGCTGGTGCAGGCCGAGCGAGACGGCCAAGGGCGGGAGACGCTGCACCTGACACCTGCCGGGTTGCAGGCGCTGGCCGACGCACATGCCACCAACCGAGCCAACCGCAGCGCCCACGATGAGCTGGTGATGCAGGTGGCCCAGTGCATGCAGCAGCAGGGGCGCATTGCCTGGACGCAGTTGGCGTTGAGAGCACAAGTGGACGGTGCATGGACTCAGGCCATCCCCGATGTGTTCAGCATCCGGAACACCACGGTGGAGGCGTACCTGGAACCCGTCGTGCATGAGATCAAGGTCAGCCGGTCGGACCTGCTGGGTGACCTAAAGCGGCCCGAGAAGCGAGCCGCCTACCTGGCAATGGCCTCGCAGGTGTACTACGTCCTGGGCAGCAACGCGAAGGGGCAGCCGGTTGCGGATGATGACGAAGTGCCGGCTGAGTGCGGTGTCATCGTGGTCACCACCACGGGGCTGGAAACCCTGCGCGTGGCGCCAAAGCGGCCGTTTACCGGACTGCGGTTCGATGTGTGGATGGCGCTGGCCAGGGCGACACCGTTGAAGGGCGAGAACAACGAAGGCCAGGGCCTGCTGTGATTTGCTTCACGGCCTTCAGCATCACTGAGGTGCGACTTGCCGCAGATTTAGGAGACCGATCAACAAACCGCAGCTGCGGCATGTATGTACGGCTCCTGGCGCGATGTCGTGTTTGACATCAGCATGGGCACCTCAATGCCCTGTTCGCTTATACGAAGCGCCTGGCTGCGTCGGCGAGGGCGCTGTTCATCAGCCGCTGGTATGGCACGCCCGTTTTCTCAGCCTGGGTCTTGAAGTCTCGCAGCACCCAGGCCTTGATGCGGATCGTGACGCTTCTGGTGCCACTCACTGGGGGCAACGCGATGGGCTTTGTGTCAGTGCTCGGTGCTGGTGTGGCAGTGGTTGGCCCTGGAAGATCGTCGAAGGCGAGATCTGACAGGTCAACGTCGTCAAAAACCAGGTCAGCGCCATCGTCGGCTGCAGCGCACCTGGCAAGCTCCTCCATCGAGCTGAAGCCGGCCGCGCGCATCAAGGTGGCCATGTCTCTGGAGACGCGCTCTTCATCGGTAAGGGTGCGGCCTGCGCCGCGTCTGCGTTTCGCCATGCTCTTCTTCTTGTTGTTGTGATGGTGGCCTGCCCCGCCAGGGCGACGCTGCACCGATTTTATCGGGCTGACTCGTCGGCTGGTATAAGCACGACCTCCCCGCAACGCCAGACAGCCTTGATTTTGTTTCGCTCGTTATAGAGGATCACGCAGAACGGTGAAAAATCGCTAACTCAGCGCTGACTGAGCGGTTCGACGGGTTTTGGACTGCACGAATTTTTTCGCTCAGCGTGTCATGCGCCGCTGGAGATTCATCAACGCCACGCCGATCTTGGCGTTGGCTCGTTGGTCACGGATCAGCCTGAACTGATCGTGGGGTAGCTGGGCTCGTGCCCTGGCCTTGACGCGCCTCCCTGCCGCGATCAAGTCGTCCTCACGGGGGCGGTCGCCCACGGCGAACTTGCCCACTCCGGCAGTGCTCCATGCCCTCATCATTCGGTTGGTGCGGCGCGCGCGCTCGCCGGGGTCAAGTCTGGCTGCAGCGCGCAGTTCGGGGCGATCGATGACCCGAAAGTGGGTGGTGAACTTCTTGCGGTAGGGGTAGCCCAGCAAGTCGGCAACGTGGTCGATGCCAGAGACCTTGCAGGCCCACCTGCGCAAGGTGATTTCCATGCGAACGCTCTGCTCAGCCAGCGGCAGCTCGGCGCCGTGGTCGAGTTTTTTCAGGTACAGCTTGGCCTGCATGTCTTCGTGCCTGCCGCCGTAGATCACCTCCTCGCCCAGCACGGCCTGGCGGCGCTCCAACGGCTCGACCTTGCCGCCACGCTTTTTGACTGCGCCGCGCTGAGAGTGATCCCACAGCGCCTGGTCTTCAGGGCGAAATCGGGCGGCGATGGACAGGAAGGTCTGCTCCAACAGCCGCTGGGCGCGTTCAGGTTCGGCTACCGACTTGGGGCGGAGGTCCACCGCGATCTCCAGCGCCATGACCAGCGCCATCCCCAGCACGGAGTCAAGGGCGAGGATGTCGTCTCGGACAGGATCGTGTACTGTCAGCCAACGGCGACGCCCTGTGGCTCGACTCGGGGGGACGACCTCGACGCTGCCCACCAATGCCGGCAACCTGGTCTTGGCGGGGTACGGCCCCAGGGTGAGGTAGTCGATCTTGGAGCTGAAGGCCAAGTCGTCAACAAGTAGTGCGGGTGGGGGTGTCCAGACAGTGGGCATAGGGCGGCGATTTTCGCCGACTGCTATGAGCGAGATGAAGATTGCCCACCTGCTACAAAATTCTGCTACAACATCGTCCTGATCAACGACGGTGTAGCAGTGCGGCAAGTCGTGGGTTCGATCCCCGCCAGCCGCACCATCAACGCCCAAGCCCTTGGTCTGCAAGGGCTTAGTCGTTTCTGGGGCCGGGGGCGGGACCCAGCGTTTCGCTGTACCAGCGCCCATCGCCCAGCATCATGTCCTGGTGCCCCTTGCCGGCCGGGATCATGGGGTAGCAGTTCTCCTGCTGGGCCAAGCGCACATCCAGGAAAAATGGCCCAGGGTATGCCAGGCATTCGGCCAGCGCTTCATCCAGTTCGTGTGGCTCGTCCACCCGCCGCGCGCCCCAGCCAAAGGCTTTGGCCAGCGCCACAAAATCGGGCAGGGCCGCGTTCCAGCTGTGGCTCAGGCGGTTGCCGTGTATGAGTTGTTGCCACTGCCGCACCATGCCCATGTGGCTGTTGTTGGACAGCACCACCTTGACCGGTGTGGCGT
>CAYUAH010000284.1:0-4419 GCA_964442375.1 uncultured Hydrogenophaga sp.
GGCTCGTTTGCGTAAGCGTGCGATGCCCACGCCGCCGCTGAGGTGCACGTTCTTGCCGATCTGTGCGCAGCTGCCCACGGTGGCCCAGGTGTCGACCATGGTGCTTTCGTCCACGTAGGCGCCGATGTTGACGTAGCTGGGCATGAGGATGGCGCCCTTGGCAATGAAGCTGCCACGGCGCGCCACGGCCGGCGGCACCACGCGCACGCCGGTGGCCTTCATCTCTTCTTCGCTCAGGTGCGCGAACTTGGTTTTGACCTTGTCGAAGAAGGCCAGCTCACCGGCCTTCATCACGGCGTTGTCGTTCAGGCGGAAGGACAGCAGCACCGCCTTCTTGATCCACTGGTGCACGGTCCACTGGCCCACGCCCTGGCGGGTGGCCACGCGCAGTTGGCCGACGTTGAGTTGCGAGATCACCTGTTCGACGGCGTCCACCACCTCTTTGGGCGCGGCGGCGGGCGTGAGGCTGGCGCGGTTGTCCCAGGCGGTGTCGATGATCTGCTGCAGTTGTTGCGTCATGTTTGTAGAGCGATGAGGGTTGAAAGTTGAGCGAGGGGTCAGGCGGCCCGGCAGAAAGCCGCGATGCGTTCGGCAGCTTCCACACATTCGACGGTTTCGGCCACCAGGGCCATGCGGACACGGCCGGTGCCCGGGTTGACGCCCAAGGCGGTGCGCGCGAGGTAGCTGCCTGGAAGAACCGTCACATTGTATTGAGCCAGCAGGTCACGGGCGAACAGCTCGTCTGCGCTCAGGCCGGTCTCCGGCCGCTGGAAGCGCTCGGGCACAGCCGCCCACAGGTAAAAGCCAGCGTCGGGCAAGCGCACGTCCAGCACCTCGGCCAGCATGGGCGTGACGCGGGCGAACTTCTCGCGGTACTGGCGGCGGTTGTCCACCACGTGTTCTTCGTCGTCCCAGGCGGTGATGCTCGCGGTCTGCACCACCGGGCTCATGGCGCAGCCGTGGTAGGTGCGGTAGAGGCCGAAGGCCTTGATCAGCGCGGCGTCACCAGCCACGAAGCCGCTGCGCAGGCCGGGCACGTTGCTGCGCTTGGACAGGCTGGTGAAGGCGATCAGGTTTCTGAAGTCGGCTCGGCCCAGTTGCGCCGCCGCCTCCAAACCGCCCAGCGGTGCCTCGTCGCGGAAATAGATCTCGCTGTAGCACTCGTCGGAGGCAATCACGAAGCCGAAGCGATCGCTCAGCTCGAACAGCAGCTTCCACTCGGCCAGCGGCATCACCGCGCCGGTGGGGTTGCCCGGTGAGCAGACGAACAGCAGTTGCGTGCGCGCCCACACCGATTCGGGCACCGCTGCCCAGTCGATGCCGAAGTTGCGCGCCGGCACGCTGTTGGCGTACCAGGGCTGGGCACCGGCCAGCAGGGCGGCGCCCTCGTAGATTTGGTAGAAGGGATTGGGGCAGACCACCAACGGCGGGCCTTCGGCCGTGCGTTTGGTGGCGTCCACCACCACCTGGGTGAAGGCAAACAGCGCCTCGCGCGAGCCATTGACCGGCAGCACCTGGGTGGCGGGATCGATGCTCAGCTCATAGCGGCGCTTCATCCAGCCTGCCATGGAGGCGCGCAGGGCCGGCGTGCCTATGGTGGCCGGGTAAGCGGCGAGGCCTCCAGTGGGGTCGTTGATGGCGTCACACAGCGCCTGCTTGAGGAATGCCGGGGTGGCGTGTTTGGGTTCGCCAATACCCAGGCTGATGGCGCGGTGGGCCGCACTGGGTGTGACCTTGGCGAAGAGTTGGCGCAGCCGCTCGAAGGGGTAGGGCTGCAGGTGGGACAGCAGGGGGTTCATGGGCACCGATTATCGGTGCCTCCAAGCCCGCGCCGCGCCGGGTTACCGGAACAGGCGCCTGTCGCTGCTCTTGCCCAGCCCGCGCTGGCTTGCGCATGACTTTGCAATGCTTTACGATCATCTGCGTGCAAAAAAATAAAAAATGCAAGGGAGATGCACATGGACCAGCCCACGCCCGATGCGGTGCCGAGCACCGACGCGGCTTTTCGTGCCGACCTGCGGGCTGCCAGTCAGCGCATTCGCCACTTGGCAGGCGCCCGTGCCGTGGCGGTGGTGTTGCGGTCGCAATCTGGCCTTGAACTTGTCGCGAGCGCCGGGCTGGAGCAATTGGATGCGCCGGCTTTGGCCGCGTGGTTGTCCCAGGACCGCGAGTGGCCGGACACGCCGTGCGAACCCACCGCCCACACACACGCTGGCCTGACCTGGCTGTTGGCCTTTCTGCATGAAGGGGGTCGGGCGCAGGGCCTGCTGTGGATGGGTTTTGAACCGGGCGGTTTGATGTTGGCACGCGAACGCGAGCGGGCGACCACCTTCAGCGAGGCACTGGTATCGACGTTGCGCCTGCACCGCATGAGCCGAGAGCTGTTGGCATCGGAGGAGCGCTATCGGCTGATGTTCTTGCACAACCCTTTGCCCATGTACGTGTCTTCATTCGAGGACAGGCGCATGCTGGCAGTCAACCCGGCCATGCTGCAACTGTACGGCTACGAAGAGGCCGAATTCCTGAGCTTGCATTCAGGCGACTTGCTCGCAGAACGCGATCCCCTGCGGCTGGTCACTGCCTTGGGCGAAACGGCCTCCCAGCGTCGCATACAAGGCCTGCAGCGTCGGCATCGGCGAAAGGACGGCACGCCGCTGGACGTCGAAGTCTGGACCGACGAAATCGAGCTCGGTGGCCGGGCAGTGCGTTTGGTGCTGATCTACGACGTGACCGAGCGCAAGCGCGCCGAGCGGGCGATCGAACGATTGGCCTATTGCGACAGCTTGACCGGCCTGGACAACCGGGCGCGTTTGCTCGAAGGGCTGCGCCAGGCCTTGTCCAGTGCCGCCCAGGCGGGCCACAGCGGCGCCTTGCTGTTGCTTGATCTGGATCACTTCAAGCTGGTCAACGAAATCTGGGGCCATGAGCAGGGCGACCGCCTGTTGCAGGAACTGGCCCAGCGTTTGTGTGCCGCGCGCCCTGATGCACTCGTGGCCCGCCTGGGGGGTGACGAATTCGCGCTGGTTTTGGAAGCGCTCAGCCCGCAGCCCGAACACAGCCTGCTGGAGGCACAGCAGGTGGCACGCCAGGTGCTGGCCGAGCTGGGCAAACCCTGTCGTGTGGGTGCGCTGGACTACCCTTGCCACGCCAGCATAGGCATCGTCGCGTTCGGCCCGCACCATGGCACGGCCCACGATCCGCCCTCGACCTTGTTGCAGCGGGCCGACATCGCGTTGTACGAAGCCAAGAACCGGGGGCGCCAGTCGGTGTGCGTCTTCGACCAACACCTGCAGGCCAGTGTCACCGCGCGCGTGGCGCTGGAGGTTGATGCCCGGCAAGCGCTGAGCCAGCAGGCGTTTTCGCTGCACTACCAGCCACAGCTTGATTCGGAGGGGGTGGTGTTGGGGGTGGAGGCGCTGGCGCGCTGGGAACACCTGCGGCGCGGCTGGGTGCCACCGTCCGAATTCATTCCCTTGTGTGAAGACAGTGGCCTGATCGTGCCCTTGGGCGAACAGGTGCTCGCCATGGCCTGCGCCACTTTGGCGCAGTGGCGCGACCGCGAACCATTGGCACGGCTGAGTGTGTCGGTCAACGTGAGCTCACGCCAGTTCCGCCAACCGGGCTTTGTGGGCATGGTCGAGGCCGCCCTGGCGCACAGCGATGCGCCACCTGGCCGTCTCAAGCTCGAACTCACCGAAAGCGTGATGGTCGACAACATCGAGGCTGTGGTGGCGAAAATGGCTGCGCTCAAGGCCTTGGGCGTGCGTTTTTCGCTGGACGACTTCGGCACCGGTTACTCATCGCTGGCCTACCTCAAACTGCTGCCCCTGGACCAGCTCAAGATCGACCAATCCTTCGTGCGCGATGTGCTCACCGATGGCAACGACGCCGCGATTGCCCGCACCGTCATTGCACTGGGCCGCAGCTTGGGCTTGGAGGTCATTGCTGAGGGCGTGGAGACCGAAGCGCAACGCGATTTCCTTGCTCACCATGGCTGCAACACCTACCAGGGCTATCTGTACGGGCGTCCCTTGCCCCAGCCTGCATTCGAGTCCTGGCTGATGGCCAGGCACGCACGTGACTCTCAGTTAACATCCTGATTCAATCTCTCCGGCCGCATGGTGTGGAGAGGTGAAAAAATCGAACAGAATCAAGGGTTTATGGCCACCTATTGATGGGCGGGTCAACAGGGTTTTCGCGTGCGTCTCAACTCCATCAAGCTCTCCGGCTTCAAGTCCTTTGCCGAACCCACCAACTTCATGCTGCCCGGGCAGCTGGTGGGGGTGGTGGGCCCGAACGGCTGTGGCAAGTCCAACATCATGGACGCGGTGCGCTGGGTGCTGGGTGAGTCCAAGGCCTCGGAGCTGCGTGGCGAGTCCATGCAGGACGTGATCTTCAACGGCACCACCCACCGCAAGC
>CAYUAH010000285.1:0-4413 GCA_964442375.1 uncultured Hydrogenophaga sp.
GATCCTTGAAGTCCGGCGACTCGACCATGTTGTCCTGCTTGTCGCCGCGCAGGCCGTGTTGTGGGCCGAAGGCGGCGGTGAGCGTCACCTCCGGCAGGGCCGCCAGCGCGTCCAGCGAGTGGGTGAGGTCGCGTGTGACCGAGGCCGGGTGGGCCAGCAGGGCCACGCGCTTGCCTTTCAAGGGTGCGCGCAGTGCGGGGTCTTCGATCAGGCGCTCTGTGCCAAATGTCGTGCCGAATGTCATGCAGGTGTTCTTGACGTTGCGGGGGCCAGGCGTGGTATCTCGCGCCAGCCGCCCCGGTGGTGGAAATCGGGCCGCTCGGCACGCGGATGTTGCAGCGCCCAATAGCTCAGCTGGCCACCCTGCGTCTCGATCACGGCGCTCAGGCCCAGGCACAGGCGCGGGCCGGGCGGCAGGGCCGCTTCGGGCAGCGTGGCCCAGAGTTCTAGCTGACCCGGGCTGCGTTGGAGGTGGATGCCCGGCTGTATGGGCCGGCAAGTCTCCGCGTCCACGTCGCGCTGGCGCTCGGCGCTGAAACAATAGGCCGCCCACTGTTGCGAAGGCGAAAAGTTGAACTCGCGGTAGTGCGCCGCCAACACCGGCGACACAAAGGCCTCCAGGCAGCTGTGTTGCCACAGGCCGTCGGCCGGGCCGGGTGGGGCGCTGGCGGGCAGTTGTATGCCATCCACCTGGCCCACGATGCGGTAGTGCAGCACCAAACCTTGCGCCTGCCAGTCCAGCGCCACCGACAGGTTCAGCGCCAGCGGGCAGGGGGTGGCCGGGTGGCAGAGCAGGGGCAAAGTCGATGAAGCGCTGGTCACAGAAACGGATTCTCTCAGGCCGGCAGCACGGCCACGGGCGAAAAGCCACCGCTGGGCGTGCGGAAGTTGGTGGTCTGGCCCGCGTACAGGCGCGCGGCCAACAACTGGATCTGGCCCTGGTAGGTGTAGGCGCGGATGTCCAGCTTCAGGTGCCGGTGCTCGCCGTCCACGCTGACCAGCCGCTCGCTGGGTGGCACCAGGGCTTGTGCCACATAGTGGCCGTTGGCAAGAATCTCGTCCCACACGCGGCGGGTGAGCTTGTCGCCCCGGTAGGCGGCTTTGCCTCCGTAGCCCGAACCGGGCTTGAAAAACAGCTGCCGCCGCCGCGCCCACGAGGCCTCGGCCTGGTCCGAGGTCACGGGCTCGGTCCGCGGCACCACCTGCAACAACAAGGCGCGGTCGGCTTCGCTCGCGCCCCAGCGGGCCAGGCGCTCGGGGTCGCTCAGGGCGATGAGGTTGTGTTTGTGTGCCAGCAGCGCATGGGCACGCGGGTGCGGTGTCAACACCACCGCGCCGGCGTCATATGCCTGGCGCAGCGCGGCGTGGCCGGGCTCGCTGAGGTCAAAGTCGGTGAGCCGGTTGTAGACCAGGTCCACCGGGTGGTCCGTTGGCAGCGCCGCGTGCCACAGCGCGCCGTCACGCCAGGTCAGCTCGCCTGGATCGGCCACCACGGCCAGCAGGCCTTGCGCACGGAACCAGGCGCGCGCCATCGCGAACTCGGGCGCGAGGTACTGGGCTTGCGGCGCATCGTCCACGATGAGCACCGTGCGCCAGGGCGCATCACCGCGCTGCGCATGCCATTCGGTGCGGAACATGGCGGCAAAGGTGGCATCGAGGTCGGGCGCCTGCGGGCCCAGGTGCAGGGCCTCGTCCATGGCCGCGCAGCAGCTGCGGTGGGCGCGCGCCAGGGCGGCGTTGAGCAGCGCACCGCCCGCATTGGTGTTGATTTCGATCAGGCGCGGGCCGTCGGCGCCGAGGTGGAAGTCGTAGCCCATGAAAACGCCCGCCGGACCCCATGCGTGTTGCGCGGCGGCCGGTGCGTTCGCCAGCACCTGGGCCTGGTAGCCGGGCAGGGCGGCCACGCGTTCGATGGCGGCCACGGCGCGCGCCAGGGTGTCGCCGGTGTCGGCGCTGATGAAGACCGCGGTCTCGGCAAACAGGTGGGGGTGGCTGTCCAGCAGGCCGGTACCCAGGCCCGACAGACCGGGGCTGCGTTCAAGTTCGCGACGCAGCTGGCCCACGTCCAGCGTCTTGCAGGCGCAGCCCAGGTTGAGGGAGTCGGACAGATTCATGCGTCGGAACTATAACGAAGGGTGCCGCCTCATCGTCACCGAATGGTGGTTCAATGCCGGCCATGTCCGAAACCGAACTCAAGCTGTTGCTGCCTGGCGCCGACGCCGCGCGCATCGCCGGGCAACTGGCGCGCCATCCCGCCCTGCGCCGCCGGCCACGCGAGGTGCAGCAACTGCACAACGTCTATTACGACACCCCCGATCAGGCGCTGCGCCGCCAGAAGGTGGCCTTGCGGGTGCGCCGCCAGAGCGGTGGCCCGGCAAGCCGTGCGCAATGGATTCTCACGCTCAAGACCGCCGGCACGTCGGTGGGCGGCCTGAGCCAACGCGGCGAGTGGGAGGCCACGCTTCGCAACGCAACACCACGTCTGTCGGCATTGGACGGCACGCCCTGGGCCGCGCTGGACCCCGACGGCACGCTGTGGCCGCAACTGGCGCCGGCTTTCATCACCACCTGCAGCCGCACGCTGTGGCTGCTGCGCCAGCGCGGCGGCAGCGTGATCGAGGTGGCGCTGGACGTGGGTGAGGTCCTGGCCGACGGGCGCCGCGCGCCCATCTGTGAACTGGAGCTGGAACTCAAGGCCGGCCCGCCCGAGGCCTTGTACGCGCTGGCGCGCCGCCTGGCCGAGGTGGTGGCGGTCTTGCCCGGCCAGGCCAGCAAGGCCGAACGCGGTTATGCGCTGGCCCGCAACGAGGCCGTGTTGCCCGTCCGTGCCCGGCCGCCCAAGCTGAATGAGGCCATGCCTGTGCAGGTGGCCGTGTCCAGCGTGCTCAGCGAGATGTGGGACCAGACCCTGCGCAACAGCGCCTGGCTGATACACAGCGATGAAGCTGAACTGCTGCACCAGGCGCGCGTGGGCTGGCGGCGGCTGCGCAGCGTCACGCGCTTGCTGCGGCCCTTGTTGGGCACGCCGCCGGCCACACCGGCATTGCGCGCCTTCTGGCAAGCCACCGGCCCGGTGCGCGAGCTCGATGTGATGTTTACCGACACCTTGCCCGCCCTGGCCCAAGCCTACGCGGGCGACGACCCGCAACGCCAGGCCGAGTGGGCACGCGTGCTGGACGCGGTGCGCGGTGCCCGCGCACAAGCAGCCGCCGCGATGCGTGGGCACCTGGCCCAGCCCGCCACCGGCCAGGGCTGGCTGGCCTGGGGCGAATGGCTGGCCGCAGTGGCCCAGCAGCCGGTGGACGCCGAGGCAGCCAAGGCCGCACCTTGGCCCACCTGGGTGGCCAAGCGTCTGGATCGCCAACACGCGCGCCTGACGCATCTGGGCAAATTGGCCCATTCAGACGCCGAACGCCACGCGCTGCGCCTGCGCGCCAAGCGCTTGCGCTACGGCGCCGAGGCTTTCGCCAGCGTCTTGCCCCAGCGCCGCGCGCGCCGCTGGCAGCAGGACGCCGGCCAGGCCCAACTGGAGGAAGGCCGCCAGCGCGATCTGCGCCAGTGTGTGCTGTGGCTGGAGCGGCTGGCGGTGCCGGCGGGGCCGCTGGCCTTCGTGCGCGGCGTGTGCGCGGGGGTGTTGTCACGCTGATGTCACGTGATTGCCATGTGCGGGTCATGGCGGCTTTGAAGAATGTGTGAACACCCAGGACAACACACATCTGACAGGAGCCCGCGATGAAAGAGCTGCCCACCCCCACCATGGATTTTTCGCCTCTGCAACTGCCACGGGGGTCACTTCATCCGTTCCAAGCGCTCGTTCCCGGGGCTCAGCCTGTCCGCGCCGCTGCCGGGATTGAGGTCTCGTGGGCGCGCCATCTGGATGAAGTTCGTGCGGCGCAGCGCCTGAGGTACAGCGTTTTTGCCGACGAGATGGGCGCACGCCTGCCCAAGACCCTGCCTGGCCATGACGTGGACCTGTTCGACGACTACTGCGAACACTTGCTGGTGCGCGAAACCTCCCACGGCCAGGTGGTGGGCACCTACCGCGTGCTCACCCCGGCGCAGGCCCAGCGCGTGGGCAGCACCTACAGCGACACCGAGTTCGACCTCACCCGCCTGCGCGCCCTGCGCGAGCGCATGGTGGAGCTGGGTCGCAGCTGCGTGCACAAGGACCACCGCCACGGCGGCGTCATCATGGCCTTGTGGGGCGCGCTGGCCGAGTTCATGGTGCGCAACCAGCTCGACACCATGATCGGTTGCGCCAGCATCCCCATGCAGCACGAAGGCCCGCATGGCATGGTGGGCGGCGGCCACGCGGCGGCCAGCATCTGGCGCCAGTTGCGCGCCACCCACCTGGCGTCCATCGAGTACCACGTGCGCCCGCGCCTGCCGCTGCCGGTGGAGCAGCTCGACGAC
>CAYUAH010000286.1:0-4382 GCA_964442375.1 uncultured Hydrogenophaga sp.
GCCTTCAACAAACCCAACGACCCCGGCCTGTGGGACACGCTGATGGGTGGCATGGTCAGCGCGGCCGACACGCTGGCCCAGGCGCTGGAACGCGAGACCTGGGAAGAGGCCGGTCTGCGACTGAACCAGTTGCAGGGCCTGACCCACGCCGGCCACGTGCTGATCCGCCGCCCCAGCGGTGGCGCCGACGGTGTGGGCTACACGGTGGAGCGCATGGACTGGTTCAGCACCACCCTGCCCGACGGCGTGGTGCCCGAGAACCAGGACGGTGAGGTGGAGTGCTTCGACTGCGTGGACGGTGAGCGCCTGCGCTCCGACATCGCGGCCGGCCGCTACACGCTGGAAGCCGCGCTGATACTCGCGCCCGACCTCACTGCCCCTTGACGTGCTCGCGCAGGCGGCTGGGCGCCAGTGCGCCGGCCGAGTCGAGGATGGGGTAGGCGATGGAGCAGATGTGGGAGTTGATGCGCTTCAAATCGCTGATCAGGTCGATGTGCAGCGAGCTGCTTTCCATGGCGCCCAGGGTCTTGTCGGACAGGCGCACCAGGTGCGAGGCGGCGTATTCACGCTCCAGGTCGCGAAAGCGCGCTTTTTCTTCCAGCAGCTTTTGTGCGTCGCGCACGCTGCCGTTGAGAAACACGCTCATGCCCAAACGCAGGTTGTCGATCAGGCGGGCGTGCAGCTCGCAGATCTCGCTCAGGCCGGCCTCTGAAAAGTCGCGGCCCTTGCGGATTTTCTTGTCCTCGATGTCGATCAGCACACGCTCGACGATGTCGCCGATCTGCTCCATGTTGATGGTGAAGCTGATGATGTCGGTCCAGCGCCGGCCCTCCTCCTCGCTGAGCTGCTGGCGCGAGAGCTTGGTGAGGTAGTACTTGATGGCCGAGTACAGGCTGTCCACCGTGTCGTCCAGCTTGCGCAGGTCTTCCGACAGCTTGAGGTCGTTGTTCTTGAGGACGGTGAGCACGCCGCGCAGCATGGTTTCCACCACGTCGGCCTGGTGCATGGCTTCGCGCGCCGCGCACGAAATCGCCAGCGAGGGCGTGGCCAGGGCAGAGGGATCGAGGTGGTTGGGCCGGCCCAGCGGTGTGCTGGTGACATTGGGCAACAGCCGCTCCACCCAGCCGGCCACTGTTTGCGTGAGGCCAATGAAGATCAACGCCACCATGAGGTTGAAGCTCAGGTGGAACATCACGGTGAGCGCCGCCGGGTCCTGCACATAGGGCCGCACCAGGCGCAACCACAGCGGGATGAGGAACACGCCCACCGCCACGGCCAGCAGCTTGAACACCAGGTTGCCCAAGGGCACCTGGCGCGTGGCCACGTTGGCGCGCAAAGTGGTGAGCACCGCCAGCAAGCCGCTGCCCAGGTTGGCGCCCAGCACCAGGCCCAAAGCGACATCGACCGAAATCACGTACAGCGACAGCGTGGCGGTGAGCAGCACCACCGCCAGGCTGGAGTAGGACAGCACCACCAGCACCGCGCCCAGCAGAATCTCCAGCATGCGGTCGCTGGCAAGCTGCTCGAGCATCAGTTGCACCGCCGGGTTGCGCGTGAGCACGGTGGTGGCCTCGGACACCAGCTCCAGGGCCAGCAGCATCAGGCCCAGGCCGATCAGCACCCGCCCCACGTCGCCCACGGTGTGGCCCTGGCGCGCAATGAACAGGGTCACGCCCAGGAAGATGCACAGCGGCGACAGCCAGGACAGGTCGAGCGAGAACACCACGGCCATGAGCGCGGTGCCGACGTCGGCGCCCAGCATGACGGCCAACGCCGCCGGCAGGGCGATCAGGCCCTGGCCGACAAAAGAAGAAGTGATGAGGGCGGTGGCGGTGCTGGACTGCACCAGGGCCGTGACGCCCAGGCCCGAGAGCATGGCGCTGAAGCGGTTGCCCATGCTGACCGCCAACATCTGCCGCAGGTTGCTGCCGAACACGCGCAACACGCCGTTGCGCACCAGATGGGTTCCCCAGACCAGCAGCGCGATGGCCGCAAGAAGATTCAGCAGATGTTTCATTTTGGACGCTTGACTATATACCCGCCAAGCACCCTCCATGCCAGGGGCCTGTTGACACCCTTTTTCCGAGATGCGTTGCGAGTCAAAAAGGCCATGCGCAAGGCGCGAAACGCCGCCGGGGTATGCGCCCGGCAAGGCTTCGCAACGCGGCGCATGGCCTTTTTGGCCGCAACCCGAAGGGAACGGGGTGAAAACAGCGCCACTCGTCGTTGCACTCCTAGGCCAGACGCCCAGTCTGGCCGTCGTCGCGCGCCTAGATTGGCACTGTTTTCACCCCATTCGCACTCGGAAAAAGGGTGTCAACAGGCCCGCCTAGCGGCTGCGCCGCACCCGCAAAATCTCGTCCACGATCATGCAGATCGCGCCCAAGCTGATGGCCGCATCGGCGAGGTTGAAAGCCGGGAAATGCCCGCCGGGGAACACCGGCGAGAGGAAGCGCCAGTGGAAGTCCAGCATGTCCACCACGTAGCCGTGGATGAGCCGGTCGATCACGTTGCCCAGGGCGCCACCCAGGATGCAGGACAGCGCAAAAGCGAACAGCTTCTGCCCGCCGTGGCTGCGCAGCATCCAGACGATGAAGGCGGCCGCGCCCAGGCCCAGGGCGGTGAAGAACCAGCGCTGCCAGCCGCCGGCCCCGGCCAGGAAGGAGAAGGCCGCGCCGGGGTTGTGCACCCGCACCACGTTGAAAAACGAGGTGACGTAGGTGCTGTCGCCCAGGCGGTAGTAGCCCAGGATGAGCACCTTGCTGAACTGGTCGATCAGGAAGATGGCAAAGGCCAGGCCCAGCCAGTGCAGCATGCCGGGGCCGCCACGCCCACCCTTGCTGGCCATCAGGCGTGGGCGCGGGTTTCACCCGCACCGGCGATGTTGCTCACGCAGCGGCCACACAGGGTGGGGTGCTCGGCGTGCTGGCCGAGGTCGTCGGTGTAGTGCCAGCAGCGCTCGCACTTGGTGGCACTGCTGGGGGTCACCGTCACCGCCAGCGATTCGCCGTCCACCACCGTCACCGCCGAGGTGATGGTGACGAACTTGAGATCGGCGCCCAGCGAGCGCAGCAGCGCCGCGTCGTCGGCACCGGCGGTGATGGTGACGTTGGCCTGGAGCGAGGCGCCGACCGCCCCCGTGGTGCGCACGGCCTCGATTTCCTTGTTGGCCAGGTCGCGGATGGCGCGGATGCGCGCCCACTTGGCCAGCAGGCCTTCGTTGGGCGTGGGCAGCGGCAGGAAGGTCTCGAAAAAGATCGAGCCCTGGTTCTTCGCTCCGGCGAAATGGGTCCAGGCTTCCTCGGCGGTGAAGCTCAGGAAGGGCGCCATCCAGCGCAGCATGGCGTGGGTGATCTGGTGCAGCGCGGTCTGGGCGCTGCGCCGCGCCAGGCTCTTGGGCGCGGTGGTGTAGAGGCGGTCCTTGAGCACATCCAGGTAGAAGGCGCCCAGGTCTTCGGAGCAATACACCTGCAGCTTGCTGACCACCGGGTGGAACTCGTAGACGTCGAAGTGGCGCAGGATGTCGGCCTGCAGCTCGCTGGCGCGGGCCAGGGCGTAGCGGTCGATCTCCAGCATCTGCTCCAGCGGCACGGCGTCCGTGGCGGGGTCGAAATCGACCGTGTTGGCCATCAAAAAGCGCAGGGTGTTGCGGATGCGGCGGTAGGCGTCCACCACACGCGCCAGGATCTTGTCGTCGATGTTGAGATCGCCCGAGTAGTCGGTGCTGGCCACCCACAGGCGCACGATCTCGGCGCCCAGCTTGCTGGTCACGCTCTGCGGCTCCACCGTGTTGCCCAGGCTCTTGCTCATCTTGCGGCCCTGGCCGTCGGTGGCAAAGCCGTGGGTCAGCAGGCCCTTGTAGGGCGCGCGGTCGTACAGGGCGCAGCCCAGCAGCAGCGAGCTGTGGAACCAGCCGCGGTGCTGGTCGTGGCCTTCCAAATACAGGTCGGCCTCGGGGCCCTGCGCGTGGCTGGCGCCGTTGGGGTAGGCGTGGGCATGCGAGCCGCGCAGCACGTGCCAGAAGGTGGAGCCGGAGTCGAACCACACCTCCAGGATGTCGGTGCTCTTGGTGTAGTGCGGCGCGTCCTCAGGCCCCAGGATCTCCTCTGCCGTCACGCGGCTCCAGGCCTCGATGCCGCCCTTCTCCACGATGTCGGCCGCCTGGTCCAGGATGGCCATGGTGTTGGGGTGCAGCTCGCCCGAATCCTTGTGCAGGAAGAAGGGCACGGGCACGCCCCAGCTGCGCTGGCGCGAGATGCACCAGTCGGGCCGGTTGGCGATCATGTCGCGCAGGCGGGTCTTGCCGTTTTCGGGGTAGAAGCTGGTGTGGTCGATGGCATCGAGCGCCAGCTGGCGCAGGGTCTTGGGCGCCTTGTCTTTGG
>CAYUAH010000287.1:0-4373 GCA_964442375.1 uncultured Hydrogenophaga sp.
GCCATGCCATCGGCCTGAGAAGGCTACGCCCGCTCCCCAGTTTGCACCAGAGCCCCATTCATTGGCCCAGTGTCGCACTGTCTCGCTGAAGTTCTCCGGCCCGTTGTCGCAACGTATGACGTCGGGCTTGCCACGCCATCCAATGATCTGCCTCAACGCCCTGATCAACCGATCCGAGGGCAGCGAGAAGTCCACCTCAATGCCCAGCGCCTCGCGGTTGACGTCGTCAATCAGATTGAACATCCGAATGGCGCTCTGCCTTGTGAGGTTATGGTTTGGAGCCGACCCCATGCCACCAAGGCGCTTTGGCCTCCGGCCATTTGAATGACGCCGTCCCGCTTCAGCCGTGCGATCACCCGGCTGACGGTCGCGTGGTTGAGGTCCAGGTAATCGGCCATCTCGGTTCGGGAGGGCAACCAGATGGTGTTGCCATGCCGTTCTTCCAGCAAATGGAGTTCGGACAGCATGTGCAGCACCCGCTGGTGCGCGTTTGCCTGGTGCAGTGCCGACTTCAAGCGCGCTATGCGCTGACCTTGTTGCGCCAGCGCCTCGGCTACCACCAACCGCGTGGCAGGTTCACCCAGTTCCTTGGCCGTGAAACACCGTTCAACTTCCACGCGGGTGCACGCGCGAGCGTCGAACTCGCGCGCCGTTTGCCACAGCATTTCGCCGCCCAGCCACGCGCCCGGGCCTAGGAGCTGCAGAATGCAGCGGTGGCCGTCTTCGTTGATCTGCTCCAACGCCACAATGCCGCGCTGGATGCGGTATACGCCTGATTGGGTATCGCCTCGCAGGTGCAGGTAGTGTCCCGCCGGGTGGATCGTCCGGCGAAGACGGGGTTGCAGTAAGCGGACCGAAGGCGCTTGAGGTTGAGACTGTCCCGTGTCATCAAACATCAATCTCATGGCTTCCGGGCTTGCGAACGGGCGTGGTCGAGCAGTTGCCTCAGCGTCGGCTTGTGCGACTGTGGGGCCACCGCCCCACGCAAATAGGGTCGAACGAAGTGCTCCAACGCCTCGGCGCTGGTGGGGCCGGGTGCGAACTGCAAGACACCTTGGTCAGAGCCAATCAGGTAGGTCGGGAGCGTGGTCAGGTCCAACTCACCCAGGGCCTCATCGTGGTCTTCGATGTCCAGCCACACCCAGCGCACCTCGGGCAACCGTTCCTTCATTTGCACAAAGACCGGGTGCATGCCCCGACAAACGTGGCACCACTCGGCGCACAGGCAGACGACCCACACTTCAGCGGCCACGGCGGTGGTTGAGTTGGAGAACATCCAGGGGTTGTACCACCGTCCCTGAGTTGCCCCAGGATTGCCGGATGTACGTCAGCAACGCGGCCAGGGCGTTGTCATCCAGCACCATCTGGAACGGTGGCATGCCGAAGGGTTGTGGGTGTTGTGCGGTCGGCAACCCGAAGCCGCCTTCCTGCACGATGCGCAGCAGGTTGGCCGGCGAAGATATCGTCACCGCGCGGTTGCCGGCCAAGGGCGGGTAAGCCACGCGGCCATCGCGCAGTTGGAAGCCTTGCCCCTGTTCGCCATGGCAGGCGGCGCAATGCTGTTCGTACACCCTCTGCCCCAAGGCCAGGTGGGTCGCTGCCCTGTCGGCCGGTTTGGGCAGTGTGGAGCGCCGTTGCGGCAGGGTCACCAGGTAATAGGCCACGGCACGCAAGTCGGCGTCGTTCCAGTGCCGCAGGCTTTGGGCCACCACTTCGGCCATGGGGCCGATGGCGGCATGGTGCCCACTTTGCCCATCCCGCAGCAAGCGCACCACGTCGTCGAGCGCCCAGCCTTGAACGCCCGCTTCTTTCGGGTCCAGCAATGACGGGGCATACCAGCCGTTGGGCAGATTGGCACCCGACAGGGCCTTGGCAGTGATCAGGCCACCCAGTCGGTCGCGCGGGGTGTGGCAGGCGCTGCAATGGGCCAGACCGTCCACCAGTTGGCGGCCCCGTTCGATTTCATCGCGTGGGGGCGTGGGGCTCTGGGTGGATGGCCCCGGGGTGAAGTACAGCGCACGCCACACCTTGAGTGCCGCTTGCGTGCCGTAAGGCCAGCGCAGCGCGTGCGGTCGGTTCGGGGTTTCGTCTGCCGGGAGGTGCTGCAGGTAGGCGAACAGGGCATTGCTGTCCTCCCGGCTGACGCGTGTGGTGTGGGTGTACGGGAAGGCCGGGTTGAGCCAACGCCCGTCGGGCGCCTGGCCATGGTGCAGCGCCCGCCAGAAGTCAGCCGCCGACCAACTGCCCAGACCCTGCGCGCTGGGTGTGAGGTTGGGGCCGAAGACGGTGCCAAAGGGCGTGGCAATGGGCGTGCCGCCAGCGTAGGGTCTTTGCCCCGGCAGGCTGTGGCAACCTTGGCAGTTGCCCAGCACGCTCAGGTAGCGCCCGCGCTCAATGGTCGCGGCCATGGCCACCGGGTCTGTGGTGTCGGCATGGTGCTCCACCACTGGTATGGCCCTAGCGGGCCAGAACAGCCAGACCAGCAGGCTGGCCAGCACGAGAGCCACCGACCCGCTCAGCCAGCGCAGGCGGGCAGCGATCGGTGCAGGTTGGGTTTTGACCATAGGGCAAAAGGTAGAGGTTGGGCGGAGCGACGCAGGAGGAATCAAGGCATCAAGGCGTGCTGCCGCAGGACATGGGCCTGGTTGCCGCGGCCGGTGGCAGTGCGGCGAGCGCCGGTGCCGGTTGCGAGGACAGCCAGGCGCTCAGGGTGGCAATGTCGTCTGGCGCTAGGCGGCGGGCGATCTCGCCCATGCAGTCTGGGGCATGGGCGCGGCGCTGGCCTGTGCGCCACGCGCCCAGCTGGGCGTTGAGGTAGTCGCGCGGCAGCCCCAAAAGGCCCGGGGTGGCGGGCAGGGTGCCCATCAGCGCTGCACCATGGCAAGCCACGCAGGCGGGGACTTGCCGGCTGGCGTCGCCCCTCAGCACCAATTGGCGAGCACGGTCCACCTGGGCTGCCGTCAGGGGCGTAGGCACCGGGGTCGGGTAGGGCACCTTTTGCCCGGCAAAGAAGTCGGCCATGTCCAGCAGGTAGGCGTCGGTGGCGTGCTGCAGCAGCGTCGTCATGGGGCGGTACTGGCGCCGCCCCTCTTGGAAGTTCAGCAGTTGGTGGTACAGGTAGCCGGCCGGTTTGCCGGCCAGCCGGGGGTAGTAGCCGTCGGGCCCGGCGCGGCCGTGCTCACCGTGGCAGAAGGTGCACGCCGCCAGGCGTTGCGCCAGGCTGTCGATCGGTTGGGTAATGGTGCCTGCTTGCATCTGGCTGTGGGCAGGCACGGCCCAGCCTATCGCCAACGACAGCACGAGGGTCTTGATCACTCTAAGCATCTCGGCTCACCTCGGTAACACGAAGGTGGACGCTTCCATCACCAGGGGCGCTTGGGGCGGTTGAGGTGACCCGTCGGCGGCCACGCTGAAAGCGAGCGGCACGATCTGCCCGCTGTGAGCGGCGGCCACCGTGTTGGGTACCCTCACCGTGAGGGCCACCGTGGTGGCTTGGGCTGGGCCCAGTTCCACCAGGGGTGGGTTGACCAGTCGGGCTTCAAGGGACGACGACACGCCGATCACGAGGGACTGCGGGTGGTCGGTCGCGTTCATCAATTGCAGCCGGTACACGTTCTCGACGTGGCCGTTTTCCACGAAGCGCGCCATCACCGCCCGGTCCCGCATCACGTTCATGCGGATGTCGGGCCGCTGGGTGAACGACCAGGCCAAGGCGCCCACGCACAGGCTCAGCAGTGTTGCGTACACCAGCACCCGGGGGCGCCGCAGGGTGTGCCAGACCGCCTGGGCCGCGTCCCCCCCGGCCAGCTCGCGCAAGGACGCCAGGCGAATCAGGCCACGCGGCGCGCGCACCTTGTCCATCACCTGGTTGCAGGCGTCAATGCACAGGCCGCAGCCGATGCAAGCCGCCTGCAAACCTTGCCGGATGTCGATGCCCGTGGGGCAGACCTGGACGCACAGCGTGCAGTCGATGCAATGCCCCGCCGATGTGTCGTTGCTGCCGTCGTGGCGCCGACTGGCCCTGGGCTCGCCACGGCGGTGGTCGTAGGTCACGTTCAGGGTGCGGTCGTCCATCAACGAACCCTGAAACCGCCCATAGGGACACATGTGCAGGCACACCTTTTCGCGCACCAGCCCGGCGTTGAGGTAGGTGAGCGTGCCATAGAACAGCGTCCAGAACGCGGGCCAGAAGCCGATGCTCAGGTGCAGCACGTCTTGGCCCAAGGCCCGTAATGGTGTGAAGTAGCCCACGAAGGTCAGGCCGGTCCACAAGCCCACGGTCAGCCAGGCCAGGTGCTTGCCACCCCGGCGCCCCAGTTTCTCCACCGTCCAGCCGCTTTGGTCCAGCCGTTTGCGGTTCTGGTGGCTGCCTT
>CAYUAH010000288.1:0-4369 GCA_964442375.1 uncultured Hydrogenophaga sp.
TGCTGCGTGGCCTGGGCGTGGAGGAACTCTCCAAGCCCGAGCTGACCGGCGAGTGGGAGTACAAACTCTCGCAGATGGAGCACGGCAAGCTCAGTCGCGAGGCCTTCATGCGCGAGATCGCGGCCATGACGGAACACATCGTCAAGAAGGCCAAGGAGTACGACCGCGACACCGTGCCCGGCGACTACGCCACCCTGTCATCGCCCTGCCCCAACTGCGGCGGCGTGGTGAAGGAAAACTACCGCCGCTACGCCTGCACCGGCGCCGACGGCCAGTCCGACGGTTGTGGCTTCTCCTTCGGCAAATCGCCCGGCGGGCGCACCTTCGAGGTGGCCGAGGCCGACGCCTTCCTGCGCGACAAACAGATCGGCCCGCTGGAGGGTTTCCGCTCCAAGGCCGGCTGGCCCTTCACCGCCGAGATGAAGCTGGTCTTCAGCGAAGAGGACAAGAACTGGAAGCTGGAATTCGACTTCGGTGACGACAAGAACGCCGAGGAAACCGGCGAGCTGGTGGACTTCGGCGACCAGCCCTCGCTGGGCAAGTGCCCCAAGTGCGGCGCGCCGGTGCGTGAGCACGGCAGCAACTACGTCTGCGAAAAGGCCGTGCCCACGGCGGCCCAGCCCACGCCCAGCTGCGACTTCAAGAGCGGCAAGATCATCCTGCAGCAACCGGTGGATGCCGAGCAGCTCACCAAGCTGCTCGAAACCGGCAAGACCGACCTGCTGGACAAGTTCGTCTCCAACCGCACGCGCCGCAACTTCAAGGCTTTCCTGAGCTGGAGCGCCGAGGAGGGCAAGGTGGTGTTCGAGTTCGAGCCACGCGCCAGCAAATTCCCGCCGCGCAAGACGGCCGGCGCACCCACCAAAGCGGTGGCCAAAAAGGCCCCGGCGAAAAAAGCCGCCGCCAAGAAGGCCGCGCCGCGCAAGAGCGCCAGCACCGGTGGCGCCACGCCCAGCGCGGCGCTGGCCGCCGTCATCGGCGCCGAGCCGGTGGCGCGCCCGCAGGTGGTCAAGAAGCTGTGGGACTACATCAAGGCCAACGGCCTGCAGGACGCGGCCGACAAGCGCAAGATCAACGCCGACGCCAAGCTGTTGCCGGTGTTCGGCAAGCCGCAGGTGACGATGTTCGAATTGGCCGGCATCGTCGGCCAGCACCTCGGCTGAGCGACCTCAGGCTTCGCCGTCGGGCTGTCTGGCGGTGAAGCGCAGCGATACCCGCAGGCCCTTCTGGGTTCGGTGCGGGAACGTGTCTTCCATGGCCAGGGTGGCGCCATGCTGCTGCGCGATCTCGTGCACGATGGCCAGGCCCAGACCCGAGCCTTCGACGTTGGTGCCCAGGGCGCGGTAGAAGGGCTGGACCACGAACTCGCGTTCGTTTTCCGGCACGCCGGGGCCGTTGTCCTCCACCTGCACCACCAGCACGCCGCTGAAGCGGTCGATCAGCACGCGCGCGGTGACCACGCCGCCCGAGGGCGTGTAGTTGAGGGCGTTGTCCACCAGGTTGCGCACCAGCTCCTGCAGCAGCGTGGGGTTGCCCTGGATGATGCATTCCTCGGGCACGCTGTCGGGCCCTTCATAGCCCAGGTCGATCTGTTTGTCCAGGGCGCGTGGCACCGAGTCCTGCACCACGCTGGTCACCAGCCGTGCCAGGTCCACCGGCGCGGTTGGCAGGGTGCGGCCGGTGGTCTCGGCGCGCGCCAGCGCCAGCAGCTGGTTGACGGTGTGGGTGGCGCGCATGCTGGCGCCCGAGATCTGTTGCAACGAGCTGCGCACACCGGCCGGGTCGGTTTCGCGCAGGGCCAGGTCGGCCTGCATGCGCAGGCCGGCCAGGGGCGTCTTGAGCTGGTGGGCGGCGTCGGCCAGGAAGCGGCGCTGGGTGGTGAGCGAGGTTTTCAGGCGCGTCAGCAGGTCGTTGATCGAGGTCACCAGGGGTGCGACTTCCTGCGGCACGAAGGACACCTCGATGGGGCTGAGGTCGTCGGGTTTGCGCGCGCGGATGCGGCGCTCCAGTTCGTTGAGCGGGCGTATGCCGCGCACCAGTGCCAGCCACACCAGCAGCACCGCCAACGGCAGGATGACGAATTGCGGCACCATCACGCCCTTGATGATTTCGGTCGCCAGTGTGGAGCGTTTGCCCAGGGTCTCGGCCACCTGCATCAGCACCAGTTCGCGCTTCTCGCCGTGTTCCACCCAGGTGTAGGCCACGCGCACCTCGTCGCCGCGCACCACGTCGCTGCGCAGGCGGATCTGGCCGGCGGCCGGTGGGGCTTCGTCGTTGGGGGCGGGAAAGTCGGGTTCGCCGCTGACCAGGTCGCCCCGGGCATTGCGCACCTGGTAGTACATCAGATCGGTGTCGTCGGCGCGCAGCAGCTCGCGCGCCTGGCGGTTCAGGATGAATTGCACCCGCGTGCCGTCGGTGACCACAAACTGGCTCAGCGCCTGCAGGTTGAATTCGAGGGCGCGGTCGAAGGGCTTGTTGGCGATGCCCTGGGCCACCAGCCAGGTCAGGGCCAGCGACAGCGGCCACAGCAGCAGCAGGGGCGTGAGCATCCAGTCCAGGATCTCGCCGAACAGGCTGCGCTGTTCGGGCTGGAACAGCCCGAAGGAGAACAGCCCGGTGCTGCCCGGGTCTTCGCCCTTGTCAGCCGGGGATTTTTTCAAGGCAGTAGCCCAGGCCACGCACGGTGGCGATGCGGATCGGGCCTTTCTCGATCTTTTTGCGCAGGCGGTGGATGTAGACCTCGATGGCGTTGTTGCTCACCTCTTCGCCCCACTCGCACAGGCGCTCCACCAGCTGGTCCTTGCTGACCAGGCGCCCGGCGCGCTGCAGCAGCACCTCCAGCAGGCCCAGCTCGCGCGCCGAGAGTTCGACCATCTTGCCGTCTATGGTGGCCACGCGGCCGGCCTGGTCGTAGATCAGCGGGCCGTGTTTGATGGTGGCGCTGGCGCCGCCCATGCCCCGGCGTGTGAGGGCCCGCACGCGGGCCTCCAGTTCCTGCAGGGCGAAGGGCTTGGCCATGTAGTCGTCGGCGCCGTAATCCAGGCCCTTGACGCGCTCTTCCACGCTGTCGGCGGCGGTGAGGATGAGCACGGGCAAGGTGGAGCCGCGCGCGCGCAGGCGCTTGAGCACGTCCAGCCCGTGCATGCGCGGCAGGCCCAGGTCCAGGATGAGCAGGTCGAACTCGTGGTTGGTCATCAACGCGGCGTCGGCCTCGCTGCCGCTGGCCACGTGGTCCACGGCGGCTCCGGCCGCTCGCAGGGTGCGCAACAGGCCATCGGCAAGCACCTGGTCGTCTTCGGCTATCAGGATGCGCATGGGGGTCTCCTCGCTGGGGATTTCATTCTAGGGTCTGTTCCCCTGCCTCAAGCTGACGCCGCCTCAGGTCAGGGCATAGGCCTCCAGCCCCAGCGCCACCACGGTGGCCACGTCCTGGCCCACCTGGGCGCGGAACTCGGTCTCGGCCTGCGCCACGGCCAGCCGGAAGGCTTCCAGCCACAACAGGCCGGTGGCGGTGAAGACGATGCGCCGGGCGCGCGCATCCAGCGGGTCGGGCTCGCGCTGCACCAGGTCCCAGGCCACACACTGGTCCACCAGGTCGCCCATGGCCTGTTTGCTCATGCCCGCGCTGGCGGCCAGGTCGGTCAGGCGCGAGCCGCCCAGGGCCAGGTGGCGGGTGATGTGGATGTGGGCCGCGCCCACCTGGCCACGCGCCGCCAGGTTGGACAGGGCCAGCGGCACCTCGGCGTCGTGGGTCATGAGGGCCAGCACGCGTTCGTCAAATCGACGCATGGCGTGACCCAGCAGGCGGCCCAGGTGGGCCTGGCGCCAGCGGTCGTCCGGCGCGGCAGTGGGTGTTTGTTTGGTCATGGCAAATGGTAATGCAAACTGACTAAAAAATATGGTTTGGAAAATGTATTCGCAGATAAACTTTGCTTCAACGCAGCGCCAAACCGGCGTTGAATGCAGGTAAAAAGTTCACATTGCTCTACATTAAAGAAGGAAAAGTCATGGATGCACCGACCAAAGCCCTGAACACCGAAAAAGCCAAGGCCTTGCAGGCCGCGCTGGCCCAGATCGAAAAGCAGTTCGGCAAGGGCACCATCATGCGTTTGGGCGAGGGTGAGAAGATCGAGGACATCCAGGTGGTGTCCACCGGTTCGCTGGGCCTGGACATCGCCCTGGGTGTGGGCGGCCTGCCGCGCGGTCGGGTGATCGAGATCTACGGCCCGGAATCCTCCGGCAAGACCACGCTGACGCTGCAGGTGATTGCCGAAATGCAGCGCCTGGCCGGCACCTGCGCCTTTGTGGACGCCGAGCACGCGCTGGACGTGCAGTACGCCCAGAAGCTGGGGGTGAACCTGCAGGACCT
>CAYUAH010000289.1:0-2026 GCA_964442375.1 uncultured Hydrogenophaga sp.
TGGCCTCATGGGTGGCGCCCAGCATGTTGCTGTCGGTGCTGTAGGCCTTTTCGGCGCTCATCTTGTAGCCAAAACCATTGGCTGTCATGAAGGCGCTCATCTCGCTGCGGCCACCCAGTTCGTCGATGAACTGCTGGTCCAGCCAGGGCTTGTAGATCTTCAGACTGGGGTTGGTCAGCAGGCCGTAGCGGTAGAAGCGCTCGATGTCGTTGCCCTTGAAGGTGCTGCCGTCGCCCCAGATGTTGACGTCGTCTTCCTTCATGGCCGCCACCAGCATGGTGCCGGTCACGGCGCGGCCCAGCGGGGTGGTGTTGAAGTAGGTGATGCCACCGGTGCTGATGTGGAAGGCGCCACACTGGATGGCGGCAATGCCTTCGTGCGCAAGCTGGGTGCGGCAGTCCACCAGGCGGGCCTGCTCGGCGCCATAGGCCATGGCCTTGCGCGGGATCTCGTCGTAGTCCGATTCGTCGGGCTGACCCAGGTTGGCGGTGTAGGCATAGGGCACGGCGCCCTTCTTCTTCATCCACAGCAGGGCAGCGGAAGTGTCCAGACCGCCGGAGAAGGCGATGCCGACTTTTTGCCCCTTGGGCAGGTTTTGCAGGATGGTGGCCATGATGTGATTAACCGAAGTGGCAGATGTAGTGGTAGGCCTCGGTCACGCGGATGTCGAAGCTGGAGTTGCCGGGGATGGCGAATTGTTCGCCAGGGCCGGACTTGACCCAGGTGTCGCTGCCCTTGAGCTTGTACTCGCAGCCACCAGCCACACATTCCATGATCTCGGGCGCGCCGGTGTTGAAGGTCAGGGTGGCGGGCAGCACCACGCCCACCGATTTTTTGGTGCCGTCGGCGAAGGTGACGCCGTGGCTGACACATTTGCCGTCGAAGTAGACGCTGGCCTGGGTGTTGACGGACACGCCGTCGAGGGTGGTGGTGGTCATGGGCTTGTGAGGACGGGGAAATCCGGCATTTTAGATTCTGGCTTCCCAGTCCTCGGCCTTGAAGCCCACGGTCACCGCGTCGGCCCATTGCACCACCGGGCGTTTGATGGTGCTGGGCTGGGCCAGCATCACGGCGCGGGCGCTGGCGGCATCGGTGACGGCGGCGCGGGTGGCCTCGTCGAGCTGGCGCCAGCTGGTGCCCTTGCGGTTGAGCACGGTGTCCCAGCCCACCGAGGTCAGCCAGTGGTCCAGCGCGGCCTCGGGCACGCCCTGCTTTTTGAAGTCGTGAAAAACGTGTTCGACGCCGTGTGCCGTCAGCCAGGTGCGGGCTTTTTTCACGGTGTCGCAGTTGGGGATGCCGTAGAGGGTGATCATCGGCGGATTGTCCCGTATCCCGTGCGGCCTTGGCCGGCCTGCGAAAATCCGGGGATGACAAGCGCTGCCGCCCCCCTTCCCGACACCCTGGCCGACTGGCTGACCCACTGCGAACGCCAGCACCCCAAAGGCCAGCAGGGCATCATCCTGGGGCTGGACCGGGTGCGCGCCGTGGCGCAGCGCCTCAATGGCGGCGCCGGCCTGCACTTTGAGGCGCCGGTGATCACCGTGGCAGGCACCAATGGCAAGGGCTCCACCTGCGCCATGCTGGAGGCCATCTGCCAGCAGGCGGGCTACCGCACCGGCGTCTACACCTCGCCGCACCTGGTGCATTTTGAAGAGCGCTGCCGCCTGCTGGGGCAGTCCATCGCCGCGGCCGAGCTGTTGCCGGCCTTTGCCGACGTGGAGCGTGCGCGCCTGGACGGCGCGCCCATCGTGCTCACCTATTTCGAGTTCACCACGCTGGCCATCCTGCTCACCCTGTCGCGCCAGCCGCTGGACGTGGTGGTGCTGGAAGTGGGCCTGGGCGGGCGGCTGGACGCGGTCAACATCGTCGATGCCGACTGCGCCGTCATCACCAGCATAGACCTCGACCACACCGACCTGCTGGGCGCCGACCGTGAGGCCATAGGCTACGAGAAGGCCGGCATCATGCGCACCGGTCGCCCGGTGGTGCTGAGCGACCCGATGCCGCCGCAGAGCATCATCGACCG
>CAYUAH010000289.1:2126-4343 GCA_964442375.1 uncultured Hydrogenophaga sp.
CTGCGCCCGCGCCTGCCGGTGACGGCGCAGGCGGTGCGCAACGGCCTGGCCATGGTGGACCTGCCGGGGCGTTTCCAGATCGTCCCGGGGCAGCCTGCCCTGGTGCTGGACGTGGCCCACAACCCGCATTCGGTGGCTGCCCTGGCCGAAAACCTCGACGCCATGGGCTTCTACCCCAGCACCCACGCCGTCTTCGGCGCCATGGCCGACAAGGACCTGGCGCCCATGCTGGCGCGGGTGGCACCGCTGATCGACCGCTGGTACTTCACCGACCTGCCATCGCCCCGCGCCGCGCCCGCCGCCCAATTGCTGGCCGCATGGAACGACGCCGGCCTGGCCAAGGGCAAAAACGTGCCCGTCTCCACCCACGCCAGCCCCCAGGCGGCGCTGGACGCTGCGGTGGCCCAGGCAGACCCCGCTGATAGAATCGTGGTCTTCGGTTCGTTCTATACGGTCGGTGGGGTGTTGCAAGCAGGTGTGCCGCGCCTGACGGCCCCACATCTGGCGACCTGATCCCGGCGGCCTTGATCGCCCTCGCGGCTTTTTGCGCAAACCCATGTCCAAGTCCCGTTCCGCCAGCCAGGGCGTTGCCGCCGCTCCCGAAAGCCTGGACGCCGTGCGCCGGCGCGCGCGTCACCGCCTCATCGGCGCGGCCGTGCTGGTGTTGCTGGGGGTGGTGGGTTTCCCCTTGCTGTTCGACACCCAGCCGCGCCCGATTGCGGTGGACATCCCCATCGAGATCCCGTCGCGCCAGGCCGCCAAGCCCTTGCCCGCGCCGCTCAAGCCCGACGCCACGGCCTCGGTGAAAGACAGCCTGGACGAACGCGAGCAGGTGGTGGCCGCTGGCACACCCGCCACGCTGCCCGCGCCTGCCGTGGTGCCCAAGCCGGTGCCTGTCGAGCCCAAAAACGAAGCGAAGCCGGAGCCCAAACCAGAAGCGAAACCTGAGCCAAAGGTGGAGGTCAAGCCGGAGTCCAAACCAGCTTCTCGCCCCGACGCCACCGACGGTGCGCGCGCGCAGGCGGCGCTGGAGGACAAGGCGCTCGACCGCATCGTGGTGCAGGTGGGGGCCTACGCCGAGCGCGCTCGCGCGCAGGAAGTCCGGCAAAAGCTGGAGCGCGCCGGCCTCAAGACTTACACCCATGTGGCCAACACACCGGATGGCGAGCGCATCCGTGTGCGCATCGGCCCTTACGGCACCCGCGCCGAGGCCGAAAAAGCGGCCGACAAGGTCAAGGGCCTGGGCCTGCCCACGGCCATCCTCACCCTGTGACGGCCTGGCCGTCCCGCTGGTCCGCCCCATGAACATCGCCACCGTCGATCTGTTGCTGCTGCTGGTGCTGTTGATCTCGGTGGTCATCGGCGCTTGGCGCGGCCTGCTGTACGAGGTGCTTTCGGTGATCGGCTGGGTCGCGGCGTTTGTGCTGGCGCAGTGGTGGGCGGTGCGGGTGGGCGAGTGGTTGCCGCTGGGCGAAGCGGCCGAACCCCTGCGCTACGCCGCCGGTTTTGCGCTGGTGTTTGTCGCGGTCGCGTTTGCCGCCGGCCTGCTGGCCTGGCTGGTCAAGAAATTGATCGAATCCGTGGGCTTGCGCCCGGTCGACCGCACCTTGGGTGCCTTGTTTGGCCTGTTCCGCGGTGCCGTGGTCTTGCTGGCCGTGGCCCTGGTGGTGGTCATGACGCCGTTGCGCGAAGCCGAGGCCTGGCGCGAGTCCCTGGGCGCCCGCACCCTCGGCAGCACCTTGCACAGCCTGCGCCCCCTGTTGCCCGAACCCCTGGTTACCTACATCCCCTGAGGACCCTCCCCATGTGTGGAATCGTTGGCGTTGTTCACAACGCACCTGTCAATCAACTGATTTACGACGCCTTGCTGCTGCTGCAGCACCGTGGCCAGGACGCGGCCGGCATCGTCACCCAGCTGGACCGCAAATTCTTCATGCACAAGGCCAAGGGCATGGTGCGCGACGTGTTCCGCACCCGCAACATGCGTGCCCTGCCCGGCAACACCGGTTTGGGCCAGGTGCGCTACCCCACCGCCGGCAACGCCTTCAGCGAAGAAGAGGCCCAGCCCTTCTACGTCAACGCGCCCTTCGGCCTGGTGCTGGTGCACAACGGCAACCTCACCAACGCGCACGCGCTCAAACACGAGCTGTTCCAGACCGACCACCGCCACATCAACACCGAGAGCGATTCCGAGGTCTTGCTCAACGTGGTGGCGCA
>CAYUAH010000290.1:0-4343 GCA_964442375.1 uncultured Hydrogenophaga sp.
AGCCACAGCGTTTCAACACCACCCTGCCCCTGATCGGCAACCACCCCTTCTTCGACTCCGTGCCCATCGAGCGCGACATCGACGTGGCGGTCGTGGCCCAGCTCGCCAACGTCGATGAGAGCGACTTCCGCGCCCTCAACCCTTCGCTGAACAAGCCGGTCATCATGTCGTCCGGCACGCCCCACGTGCTGCTGCCCTGGGACAACGCGGTGGTGTTCCAGCAACGGCTGCTGTCGCACAAGGGCCCGCTGGCCAGCTGGACCGCGTGGCGGGCCCCGTCCACCATGAGCCCGGCGGCGGCGGCCGCGCGCCTGGACATGAGCGAGGCCGAGCTGCGGCGTGTCAACAACATCCCGCCGCGCATGCTGGTGCGCAAGGGCGCCACCCTGCTGGTGCACCGCAATGGCCGCAACAACGCCGACGTGCCCGAACACGTGGCCGACAACGCCCAGCTGCTGCTGCAGCCCGAAGTCATCCTCAAGCGCACCACGGTGCGCAGCCGCAAGGGCGACAACGTGATGACCGTGGCCCGCCGCTACGGCGTGAGCGCCACCAGCGTGGCCGAGTGGAACAACATCAACATCAATTCGCCGCTGAAGGCAGGCCAGTCACTGGCCCTGATGTTGCCGCAGCGCAAGGCCGCCAGTGTGGCACGCGCGAACACCAAGCCCTCGGGCAAGGCCGGCAAGCAAGTGACCAAGCGCGCGACCGCCCCACCCCAGGCCAAGCCCGCGCCCAAACGCAACACGGTGGCCGCGCGCTGAAGTGCCCCTTCAGGCGCGGTACTTCAGCTTGGCGCGCTGGGCAAAGGTGTTGGTGTAGGTGCGCGCCAGATCGATGCGGTCGGCCCGCACCAGTTCGTCCACCAGGGCCAGCGAACGCAATGCCGTGGGCGGGCCCGCTTCGGGCATCAGGCCATCGACGGCCAGCGCGTCGCGCACCTTGCTGAACGCCGCGAGGTACAGGCCACGGTCGCCCAACATGTAGCTTTCGGGCACGGCCTTGATGATGTCGGACGGCCCGGCCGTCTGCAGCCATTTGAGCGCATGGACCACACCGTTGGCCAGCGCCTGGCAGGTGGCCGGATGGCGATCGATGAAAGCCTGTGGCGCATACAGACAGGCGGCCGGCATGGGGCCCCCAAACACGTCCTTGGTGCCCTTGAGCGTGCGGGTGTCGGAGACGATGCGGATTTCGCCGCTTTTCTCCAGCACGGTCATCACCGGATCGATGTTGCTCAAGGCATCGATCTCGCCCATGCGAAAGGCCCGCAACGCCCCAGCCGACGTGCCCACCCCGACAAACTGCACCTCCTGCGGACGTATGCCGGCGCGCGCCAGCACCAGGTTGGCCACCATGTTGGTGGACGAGCCTGGGGCCGATACGCCAATGCGCCGCCCTTTGAGGTCGCTCAGCTGACGGTAGTGGGGCAAGGTCTTGGGCGACACGCCCATGGCGATCTGCGGCGCGCGCCCCTGCAGCACAAAAGCCTGGTAGGCCTGGCCGCGCGCCTGCAGGCCAATGGTGTGTTCGTAGGCACCCGAGACCACGTCCGCCGCACCCGCTTGTGCCGCCTTGAGGGCCTGCGATCCGCCCTCGAAATCGCGGATGTCCAGCTCCAGACCTTCGGCCTTGAAAAAACCGAGCTGCTCCGCAATCGTCAGCGGCAGGTAGTAGAAACCGGCCTTGCCACCCACGGCCATCGTCAACCGGGATTTTTCAGGCTTGTCCTGCGCCAACACGCGCGCGCCCCAGCCCGACAGAGCGGTCAGGGCAGCGGCATGCAGCAGTTGTCGGCGGTTCGGAGCAAACATGAAAACCCGGGTGTCAGCAAATTGTCAAACTGACCCAAATGCTACTGACGGACCACCGCCATGGGCATCGGGTCCTGTCCCAAGCGGGTTTACACCGAGCGCAGGCCAGCGCCCTGTTGCGGCTGTCGAGGTTGTTGCGCCTATCGTCTGTCGACCAGGGCATGGGCGATGGTGCCCAGGTCCACGTATTCGAGTTCGCTGCCCACCGGCACGCCGCGCGCCAGCCGGGTGACGTGCACGCCACGCCCCTTGAGCGCCTGGGCGATCACATGAGCCGTGGCCTCGCCCTCGGCGGTGAAGTTGGTGGCCAGGATCAGTTCGCTCACCGCATCCTCGCCGTCGGCGGCGATGCGGTCGAACAGTTTTTGCAGCCCGATGTCCTTGGGGCCGATGCCGTCCAGCGGGCTGAGCTTGCCCATGAGCACGAAGTAGCGCCCCTTGTAGGCGCCGGTGCGCTCCAGCGCGGCCTGGTCGGCCGGTGTTTCCACCACACACAGCTGGGCGCGGTTGCGCTGCGGGTCGGTGCAGGTGGCACACACGGCGTCTTCGGTGAAGGTGTGGCAGAGCGTGCAGTGCCGCACCCGCTGCGCCGCCAGCGTGAGCGCCTGCGCCAGCTGCAGCGCGCCGTTGCGGTCGTGCTGCATCAGGTGGTAGGCCATGCGCTGCGCGGACTTGAGGCCCACGCCGGGCAGACAGCGCAGGGCGCTGGTGAGCGCGTCGAGGGTGCTCACGCGGGCAGATGGCGCGGCATCAGAACGGCAGCTTCATGCCGGGCGGCAAACCGGCGGTGAGCTTGCCCATTTTTTCGGCCGAGGTTTCCTCGGCCTTGCGCACGGCGGCGTTGAACGCGGCGGCCACCAGATCTTCCAGCATGTCCTTGTCGTCGGCCAGCAGGCTGGGGTCGATGGTGACACGCTTGACGTCGTGTTTGCAGGTCATCAGCACCTTGACCAGACCGGCGCCGGACTCACCGGTCACCTCGATCAGGGCCAGCTCCTCCTGGGCCTTCTTGAGGTTGTCCTGCATGGCTTGGGCCTGTTTCATGAGGCCGGCGAGTTGTCCCTTGTTGAACATGAAATTCCTTGGTTGAGTCGAAAAAAATCCATCTGGCGTGAACCCGCCCTGGGTGTCAGACCGGGCGCACGCTGCCGGGCACGATTTTGCCGCCAAATTCACGCATGAGCTGCTGAACAAACGGGTCGTCGGCGATCGCGGCCTCGGCCTCGTGCTGCCGCGCGGCGGCTTGCGCGGCCAGGCGGCGCGCGGCCGAGTCGGACACCGGCCCGGTGCTCACCACCAGCGTGACAGCGTGACCGGCCGCAGCCAGCGCGGTCTGCAGGCGGTCGCGGGTGCCGGGCTGGTTGAGGGTGTCGCGGTCAACGCTCAAACGCCAGGTGCTGCCCTCACGCGCCAGCAGCTGCGACTGCAGTGCCAGCTCGCGCACCAGGGCGGCCACCAGCTCGCGCCGCACCAGGTCCATCACGGTGTCGAACCAGAAATCCACCTCGCCGGGGTTGGCTACGGCAGGCATCGGTACGGCTGCCGGCGCTTGGACGGCGGGCACCTCGGGCGGTGGAACGGGCGCAGCCGCCAGCGGCGCAGGCGCTGGTGCTTCAGAGGCGGAGACGGGCGCTGGAGAAGGCGGCAGCGACGTCGCTACCGTCGCTGGTGGTGCCGGCGGTGGCGAACGCGCGGGCTCAGGCGCCGATTTCAGGCTTTTTTTTTCCGCCGGGTCGCCCGCAGCAGGCATGGCTGTCGCCACACGTCCCGGCTTGAAGGCCAGCAGGCGCAACAGCACCATGGTCAGGGCCGCGTATTCGTCGGGCGCCAGGCCCAGCTCGCCGCGCCCGTGCAGGCACAGGCTGTAGAGCAGCTGCGTTTCGTCAGCGGGCAGCAGGCCGGCCAGGCGGGCCACCTCTTGCGCTTCGGGGTCGGTGCTGTCGGCCGCAGCCAGCGCGGGCACGTTCTGCGCCACCGCCATGCGCTGCAGCACGCCGGTCATTTCTTCGAGTGTGGACGCCGCGCTGAAGCCGTTGAAACGCAAGGTGTCCACGGTCTGCACCACCTGCGCACCGTCGCTGTGCGCCAACGCATCGATGAGCGCGAACACGTGGCTGCGGTCCACCGCACCCAGCATCTGGCGCACGGTCGTTTCCTGCAACTGGCCACCGCCAAAGGCAATCGCCTGGTCGGTCAGCGACAAGGCGTCGCGCATGGAGCCGCGCGCCGCACGCGCGATCAGGCGCAGCGCCTGGGCCTCGGCCGACACCGCCTCGGCCTGGAGCACCTGGGTCAGGTGCTCCAGCACGGTTTCGGGCGCCATGGGCCGCAGGTTGAACTGCAGGCAGCGGCTGAGCACCGTGACCGGCACCTTCTGTGGGTCGGTGGTGGCCAGCACGAACTTGAGGTACTCGGGCGGCTCCTCCAGCGTCTTCAACATCGCGTTGAACGCGGTGTTGGTGAGCATGTGCACCTCGTCGATCATGAAGACCTTGAAGCGCCCCTGCACCGGCTTGTAAACCGCCTGCT
>CAYUAH010000291.1:0-4335 GCA_964442375.1 uncultured Hydrogenophaga sp.
CTTGCAGGTGGCCCATGTCCAGCGGCACTTTTTTGCCGTTGTCGAGCACGTGCAGTGCCGGGGCGGCGGCAGCGGCCGGCACGCCCTGCTGGGCGCGCTCCTGCGCGCGGCGCTCGCGGTACAGCACGTAGGCACGCGCCACCTCGTGATGGCCGCTGCGCATCAGGCCCAGTTCCACCTGGTCCTGCACGTCTTCGATGTGGAAAGTGCCACCGCTGGGGCGCGAGCGCATGAGGGCGCGCACCACGGCCTGGGTGAGCTGGTCCACGTCCTCACGCACACTGGCCGAAGCCGCACCCTGCGTGCCATGCACCGCCAGAAATGCCTTCATCAACGCCACCGCGATCTTGTTGGGCGCAAACGGCACCACCGCGCCGTTGCGGCGGATGATCTGGTAGTGCGACAACGCGTCCTGGCTGGGCGCGCGGCTGGTTTGCGCGGCCGTGGACAAGGCGGCCGCAGAGGCGCTGGTGGGGCTGGATTCGGAGATCTGCATGGGTTTCCTCTTGGGATGTTGTTGGGTGCACTTCGGCGTGTTTCAGCGGTGTCTCAACCGAGCTGCAACGGCATGAATGTTGTGTTGTGGGGAATCTGACCAGGCACTATATCTAGTGTGTCGGCTTCCGACAAGCCACTACCGGTAGTGTATCGATCCGAGGTTTCAACAGGCAAAAAAACACCGTGTTGCGACAAAAAAACTCACATTCATGTGAGGCCCGGCGCGACCCAATGGGCATGCAGGTGTGGGCGGAAAAAATGGCTTGTTGCGCGGCCTGGCGCGGTGTTTCACGCTGCAAACCGCGCCGTGCTTGGGTCGGCGCAGGGGGCTGGGTGTGTCGTTGCTGTGGTGTCAGCAACGCTGTGCCGCCAGCTATTGGGGAAAACACCGTGCCGGCCAGGCCAGGCGGCGTTGCAACAGTGTCCAGTCAAAGCCCGCGCCGGGGTCGGCCTTGCGGCCCGGGGCCACGTGTTCGTGGCCCACCACCTGGCGTATCGGATAACGCCGGGCCAGGCGCTGGCACAGCTCGGCCAGGGCCACATACTGCGCCGGCTCGAACAAGCCGCCTTCCAGGCCCTCGAGTTCAATGCCGATGGAGAAATCGTTGCAGTTGTCGCGGCCGGCCCAGCGCGAGCGGCCCGCGTGCCAGGCGCGCTGGTCGCAGGCCACGAACTGAAGCACTTCGCCCTGGCGCCGGATCAGGAAATGCGCCGACACCTCCATGCCGCGGATGGATTGGAAGTAGGGGTGGGCGTCCCAATCGAGCCGGTTGCAGAACAGGGCCTCGATCTCGCCGCCGCCGAAACAGCCCGGTGGCAGGCTGATCGAGTGCACCACGATCAGGGTGATGTCGGTGGCGTCGGGCCGGGGGCCGAAGTTGGGGGAGGGCGCCTGGCGCACGCCTGGCAACCAGTGGCCGCTGGCCTCACTCTTCATGGTCGATGGCATCCTTGGGCATGGGAATCTGCAGGCGCTGGATGCGGTAGCGGATTTGCCGCAGGTTCAGGCCCAGGCGCGTGGCAGCCAGGGTGCGGTTGTAGTTGGCCTCGCGCAGCGCGCGCACCAGCACCTCGCGCTCCTGCTGGTCCAGGTAGGCCTGCAGGTCCGAGGGTGCCGGAGCCGGCAAGGGGGCGACTGGCGCAGGTTCGCTTTCGGTCGTTACCGGACTGGGGTCGGGGGCCGGCGCGTCGCTCCATTCGCCCACGCCGTCGCTGAGATCGGCCAGGGTGATGATCTGCCCGTCGCACAGGGCCAGCGCGCGGTGCAGCAGGTTTTCCAGTTCGCGCACGTTGCCGGGCAGTGGGTGGTGGTTCAGCCAGTCCTGGGCCAGCGGGTCCAGCAGCGGCAGGTGCTGGCCCGATTCGGCGCAGATGCGGCGCAGCAGGGCCTGCACCAGTTGAGGCAGATCCTCGCGTCGCTCGCGCAGCGCGGGCATGCGTACCTCGATCACGTTGAGGCGGTAGAACAGGTCCTGGCGGAAGTGACCGGCCTTGACTTCGGCGCCCAGGTCCTTGTGGGTGGCGCTGACCAGGCGCACGTCGATGTGGTCTTCCTGCACCGCGCCGAGCGCGCGCACCTGTCGCTCCTGCACCACGCGCAGCAGCTTGGCCTGCATGGCCAGCGGCAGGTCGCCGATTTCGTCGAGAAACAGGGTGCCGCCGTGGGCGGCCTGGAAGTAACCTTCACGGTCTTGTGAGGCCCCGGTGAAGGCGCCCTTGCGCACGCCAAAGAACTCGGCCTCGATCAGCGACTCCGGTATGGCGCCGCAGTTGACCGCCACAAACGGTCCGCTGGCGCGGTGGCTGCAGCCGTGCAGGGCGCGCGCCACCAGCTCTTTGCCCGTGCCCGATTCGCCCTGCACCAGCACCGGTGCCATGCTGCGTGCCACCCGCTCGATGCGCTGGCGCACCGCCAGCATGGGCGGCGACTCGCCGACGATGCGGGCCAGCGGCTGGGAGCCGCCGCCGTCCTGTGGGTTGGCGGCAGCGGCACCCCGCGCGGCCAGCGGCCCGCTGCCCGGCATGCTGTGCAGGGCCGACGCCACCACGCTGCGGAACTGCTTGAGATCGACCGGCTTGGTCAGGTAGTCGAAGGCACCGCACTTGAGGGCCTCGACCGCGTTTTCGGCCGAACCGTGGGCGGTGATGACGATGGCGCGTTCACTGCGCTGCGACTGGCTCAGTTCGCGCAGGAGCTCGATGCCCAGGCCATCGGGCAGGCGCATGTCGGTGATGATGGCGTGAAAACGCCTGCCTTCGAGCGCCGCGCGCGCTTCGCGCAGGTCCTGCGCCGCTTCCACCCGGTAGCCCTCGCGCAGCAGCGTCAGCTCGTAGAGCGTGCGCAGGTCGGGTTCGTCATCGACGACCAGGATCTCGAAGGGCTGGGTGGCGGACATGGTCAGGTTTCGGTGGCCGGTGCGAAGCTGTTGAGGCGCGGCAGATCCACCGTGAACTCGTTGCCTTCACGCTGCTCCAGCAGGCTGCGCTGGTAGCCGATGTGGGCGCCATAACGCTCGCACAGCTGACGGCAAATGTACAAGCCCAGGCCGCTGCTGCGGCTCTCTGATGAAAAGAAGGGTTCGAACAGGTGGCGGCGCACGCCCGCGTCCAGCGGGTGGCCGTCGCTCCACACGCTCAGGCGCACGCGGTGCAGGCCCACGGGCAGCGTGGCCACGCAGATGCAGCCCGGCGTGCCGGTGGCATAGCGCAAGGCGTTGTCCAGCAGGTTGACCAGCAGCCGGCGCAGGTGCTCGGGGTCGAAGGCCACAAACACCTGCGGGCAGTGGGCGCGCACCTCCACCAGCGGCGCGCAGGCGTTCTGCTGCGCCCAGTCGTGGGCGATGGTGTGGGCGTGGTGGTCCAGTGGCAGCGCCGGCCCGCTGCCCAGCTCGGCGGGGCCGGGTTCCAGTCGCGCCACGTTGAGCACGTCGTCCACGATGCGTGCCAGCCGCTGCGCGTTCTGGCCGATCATGGCCGTGAGGCGCCGCTGCGTCGGGGCTTGCAGTTCCTCGTCCAGCAGCGCATTGGCTTGCGAGATGGCGGCCAGCGGATTGCGGATCTCGTGCGCCACGGCGGCCGACATGCGGCCCATGGCGGCCAGCTTTTCGGTGCGCACACGGGCTTCCATTTCGCGCAGGTCTTCCAGGAACACCACACACAGGTGCTCCGAGGCCGCGCCGTGCTGGCCGGTCAGGTGGGTGCGCGCCAGCAGCTTGCGGCCCACGCCCTGGCCCAGGTCCAGCCGCAGTTCTTCTTCCATGGCGGTGTTGGCGGCAAAGGTGCGTTGCACCAGTTGCAGCAGGGCGTGCCAGGCCTGCGGGCTGCCCAGGTCGATGGCCGCCGCCGGCTCCAGGTGGCCACCTTCGGTGTGCAGCATGGCTTCGGCGGCGGGGTTGGCGTGGCGGGCGCGGCCTTGCTGGTCAATCACCAGCACGCCTTCGGACAGGCCTTCGATCACCAGCTCGTTCACCCGCGCCTGGGTGCGCGCAGCGCGCTGGCTGCTTTGCGCCAGTGCTTCCTCGCGCGCCAGGCGCAGCGCCAGCTGGTTGGCCAGCAGCGCGACGAGAAAAAAGCCGGTGCCGGTGAGGCCGGTCTGCAGCAGCCGGGTGGTGGAGTCGGCGCCCGACGACAGCAGGCTCCAGCCGGTGTCGAACAGCAGGAACAGCGTGACCGCTGCCGCCGTGGCCAGGCTCAGCAGCAGCGTGCCCAGCACCGAGGCCAGCAGCAGCGGCAGCACGAACAGCGGTGTGTAGTTGAAGTTGCCCTGCTGGAAAAACTGCAGACAGCCGAAGGCCGTGATGTCGATCACCAGCGTCCAGATCCAGCGCAGGTCCACCC
>CAYUAH010000292.1:0-4332 GCA_964442375.1 uncultured Hydrogenophaga sp.
TCGCTGGAAACCGGCGAAGCCGGTGAAGAAGACGGCGTCGGCGCCGAAGGCAAACTCAGCCACGAGCAGATGCTGACCGACCCCGAACAGGCGCGCGACTTTGTGGCCCAGACCGGTGTGGACGCGCTGGCGATTGCCATCGGCACCAGCCACGGCGCCTACAAGTTCACCCGTCCGCCCACCGGCGACATCCTGGCCATAGACCGCATCGCCGCCATCCACAAAGCCATCCCCAACACCCACCTGGTGATGCACGGCTCCAGCAGTGTGCCGCAGGAGTGGCTGGCGGTGATCCGCGAGTTCGGCGGCAACATCAAGGAAACCTACGGTGTGCCGGTCGAAGAAATCGTGCGTGGCATCCAGAACGGCGTCCGCAAGGTCAACATCGACACCGACATCCGCCTGGCCATGACCGGCGCCATGCGCCGCACCATGGCCAAGGCCCCCGGTGAATTCGACCCGCGCAAGTTCTTCAAGGACGCCACCGTGGCCGCGCGCGACATCTGTGTGGCGCGCTTCGAGGCCTTTGGCTGCGCCGGCCAGGCCAGCCGCATTCAGCCGGTGGCCATGGAAAAAATGGTGGCGATGTACGCATAAACCCCCACGCTCCGCCGCTGCGCGGGTCGCTGCCCCCGAGGGGGCTGGGCCTTGCTTGGGGCGGCCCGGCGCTGCGGCCATCCGTGCCCCCACGCTCCGCCGCTGCGCGGGTCGCTGCCCCCGAGGGGGCTGACCTGGCTTGGGGCGGCCCGGCGCCAGGTTGCCTGGAGGTCAGCCGCGGGCGCGCCAGGCGCCTGCCAGCACGCCCAGGCACAAGGCCATGATGAGCATGAAGTTGAGGAAAGACCAGTTGGCGATGGTCAGCCCCAGGAAGGTCCAGTCGATGGCCGCGCAGTCGCCGCTGCCTTTGAAGATCATGGGGATCGCGCGCTTGAGCGGGAAGGTCTCGATCATCCCGTAGAAATCGCGCCCGCAGCTCACGATCTCGGGCGGGTTCCACTGCAAAAAGCTCTGACGCGCGGCCACAAAAGCGCCGAAACCGGCCATCACCGTCACCAGGCCACTTGCGCCCAGCGCCACGCCCCGGCTGGGAAGCAGCGCTGCCAAGCCGGCCACCAGGGCCACCAGCACCAGCGCGTAACGCTGCACGATGCACATGGGGCAAGGCTCCAGCCCCACCACGTGCTGCAGGTACAGGCCAAAGGCCAGCAGGGCAATGGCGCCCAGGGCGATGACGGCCAGCACCTTGCGGGGGTGTTGGCCCAGGCGTTCAATCAGACCGGGGTGGTAGGTGGGCAAAGCGGTGACCAAAACTCGTTCCTCAGGACAAAACACACAATGACGGCAAACGCCTGGGCTCACATTGTCATGCAAGGGCGGCGCTTGCCACGTCCGTCATGCTGAGCCGCTGCAACGCACAAAAGTTCCGCCGCCCAGGATGCGGACAAGGGCACGGACAGCGGCACCCAAAGCTTGCTACAGTCTCGCCATCGGGGCCCATGGCCCCTCACTGTTTCAAGGATCGCTCCATGGCACGCACCGTCCAATGCATCAAGCTCGGCAAGGAAGCCGAAGGCCTCGATTTCCCGCCCTACCCCGGCGAGCTCGGCAAGCGCATTTATGAAAGCGTCAGCAAGGAAGCATGGCAAGGCTGGCTCAAGCACCAGACCATGTTGCTCAACGAAAACCGCCTGAACCTGGCCGACGCGCGTGCCCGCCAGTACCTGGCGCGCCAGATGGAAAAGCACTTCTTCGGCGAAGGCGCCGACGCGGCGGCCGGTTTTGTGCCGCCCAGCGCCTGACCCACCCGCCCCGTTTCTTGACGTGACCAACGCCCTCGTGGTGGGCGCCGGCCTGGCCGGCGCGGCACTGGTGCGCTCGCTCTGCCAAGCGGGCCAGACGGTGACCTGGCTGGACGCCGCCGCTGGCCCGGCGGCGGCGGCATCGGCGCTGCCTGTGGGCATGCTCAGCCCCCACATCACCGCCCAGCCAACCCCACTGTCGCGCCTGACCACCCTCGGCATGGCCCACACACGCGCCGAACTGGAGCGCCTGCTGCCACCCGGGCGCGGCTGGTGGCCCACCGAGGTGGACAACCACGGCCACGACGCCGGCCGCCACCCAGCGTGTCTGGTGCGCCCTGGCGCGCTGGTGCAGGCCTGGCATGAAGAAGCACGGGCCCGCAGCCAACTGCAAACCCTCTGGAACACCCCGGCAACCGCCCTCCAACGCAAGGGTGAGGACTGGCAGGTGCTGGGGCCGGATGGACACGTCATCACCCAGGCCACACAGGTATTCATCGCCGGGGCCTTTGGCAGCCTGCCGCTGTTGGCCAGCCCGCTCGGCCTGACCGATGCCGACCTGCCCCTGCGCCCGGTGAAGGGCCAACTGAGTTTTGGCCCCTTGAGCGGGCCCCCCGATGCCGCGCGCCCACAGCGCCAGGACGGCGTCTACGTGCCCTGTTACGAAGAACAGGGCGCCCAGCCCCTGTGGGCCATGGGCTCCACCTACGAACGCGGCGCGGACAACAGCGAAGTGACCGAGGCCGCCCACGTGCGCAACCTGGCCAGCCTGGCTGCCCTGCACCCGCCAGCCGCCCAACGCATGCGCGAACAAACGGCCAGCGGGCAATTGCGCGGCTGGGCGGGCGTGCGCTGCGCCTCACTTGACCGGCTGCCGCTGGCGGGCACGTTGCCCGACGTGGCCGCCACCCAGGCCATGTTGGGTCACCCACCGTTTCACCGCCGCAAACCCCGCCTCGATGAACTGCCGCGCGTGCCGGGCCTGTTCACGCTGAGCGCGCTCGGCTCCCGGGGGCTGACCCTGGCCTCGCTGTGCGCGGCGCGGCTGGTGGCGCACGCCCTGGGGCGCCCCAACGACCTGGAAGCCGATCTCTGGGCCACGCTGGACCCCGCGCGCTTCTTCTGGCGCCGCCTGAAGCGCCAGCAGACCTCTTAATAACCGAAAGCAATACCGCCATCACGAAAAGATAGTTTGAGATATGTAGACGGGCTTTTACAGTCCGTCCCCATGCACGAACTCGCCTTTGTTTTCGCCGGTTTTTTTGTCGGCCTCGTCGTCGGCCTCACCGGCGTGGGCGGCGGTTCGCTGATGACGCCCATCCTGATCTTCTTTTTCGGCGTCAAACCCTATCTCGCCGTAGGCACCGACCTGCTGTTCGCGGCCTTCACCAAAGCCGGCGGTACCCTGAGCCTGGCGCGCCAGCGCCTGGTGCCCTGGCGCGTCGTGGGTCAGCTCTGCGCGGGCAGCATCCCGGCCGCCTTGGCCACCCTGTGGGTGCTGCACACCGTGGGGCCCGCCAGCCCCCAGGTGCAGACGGTCATGACCACTGCCTTGGGCGTGGCCCTGCTGCTCACGGCCGCCGCCATGCTCTACAAGGCCGCGCGCGGCAAAACGGCGCCGCGCACGCTGGACGCGGCCCATGCCGCGCAAGCCACCCAGGCCCGCCACTGGAGCCTGCCGCTGCTGTTCGGCGCCGTCATCGGCACCCTCGTGACCCTCACCTCGGTGGGCGCCGGCGCCATCGGCGTGACCGTGTTGCTGCTGCTGTTTCCCTTGCTGCCGCTGCCGCGCATCGTGGCCGCCGACATCGCCTATGCCGTGCCACTGACCCTGGTGGCCGGCCTGGGCCACGCCTCGCTCGGTTCGGTGGACTGGCCTTTGCTGGCCAAGCTGCTGGCCGGCTCGCTGCCCGGCATCTGGCTGGGTTCGCGGCTCATGCGCCACACCCCCGAGCGCCTGGTGCGCTCCCTCCTCTCGCTGCTGCTGGCCTACGCCGGCGTCAAGCTGATCGCCATCTGATTCTCGACACCTGATACCCACCATGTACCAGTACACCGCCTTTGACCGCCAATTCGTGCAACAGCGCGCGGCCCAGTTCCGCGACCAGCTGGAGCGCTGGCAGGCCGGCACCCTGAAGGACGACGAGTTCAAGCCGCTGCGCCTGCAGAACGGTTGGTACGTGCAGCGCCACGCCCCCATGCTGCGCGTGGCCGTTCCCTACGGCGAGCTGTCCTCGGCGCAGGTGCGCGTGCTGGCCAAAATCGCCCGCGAGTACGACCAGCCCACCGCCGAGATCTTCCAGGGTGCTGTGGCCGCGCAGAACCGCCTGGGCGACATCCAGCTGCGCGACGGCAAGGCCATCGGCAGCAAGCTCACCACCGGCTACGCCCACTTCACCACGCGCCAGAACGTGCAGTACAACTGGATCCCGTTGTCCGACGCGGCCGACGTGATGGACCTGCTGGCCAGCGTGAACATGCACGGCATCCAGACCAGCGGCAACTGCATCCGCAACATCACCAGCGACGAGCG
>CAYUAH010000293.1:0-4310 GCA_964442375.1 uncultured Hydrogenophaga sp.
GAGGACTACGGGCGCGCCTACCACGCGTTTGTGGCCAAGCAAAAGCCCGTCTTTCAGGGCAACTGAAACAAGGAGCCGGCATGAGCGACACCACCTACCTCGACTGGCCTTTCTTTGAGCCGCGACACGCCGAACTGGCCCGCGCCCTGGACGCCTGGGCGGCGGAGAACATCCCACACGAGCACGGCCCCGACGTGGATGCCGAGTGCAAGGCCCTGGTCAAGTCCTTGGGTCAGGCCGGCTGGCTGCGCCACGCGGTGGGCGAGTCCTCGCAGACCATGGACGCGCGCGCCATCTGCCTGATCCGCGAGACCCTGGCCCGCCACAGCGGCCTGGCCGATTTCGCCTTCGCCATGCAGGGCCTGGGCTCGGGCGCCATCTCGCTGCACGGCACGCCCGAGCAACGCCAGACCTACCTGAGCAAGGTCGCCACCGGCGAGGCCATCTCGGCCTTCGCCCTGTCCGAGCCGCAGGCCGGCTCCGACGTGGCGGCCATGGCCTGCGCGGCCGTGGCCGACGGCGACCACTACGTGCTCGATGGCGAGAAGACCTGGATCTCCAACGGCGGCATCGCCGACTTCTATGTGGTCTTCGCCCGCACCGGCGAGGCACCCGGCGCCCGAGGGATTTCCGCCTTCATCGTCGAGGCCGGCACACCGGGCTTTGAGATCGCCGAGCGCATCGACGTCATCGCGCCCCACCCGCTGGCGCGCCTGCGTTTCACGAATTGCCGCATCCCAGCCACGCAACGCGTGGGCGCGGCGGGCGAAGGCTTCAAGGTGGCCATGCGCACGCTGGACGTGTTCCGCACCTCGGTGGCGGCCGCCTCGCTGGGTTTTGCGCGCCGCGCGCTCGACGAAGCCTTGCACCGCGCCACCACCCGCAAGATGTTCGGCGGCGTGCTGGCCGACTTCCAGCTCACCCAGGCCAAGCTGGCCCAGATGGCGACCATGATCGACAGCGCCGCCCTGCTGACCTACCGCGCCGCCTGGAAGCGCGACCAGGGCCACAGCGTGACCAAAGAAGCCGCCATGGCCAAGCTCACCGCCACCGAGAACGCGCAGCAGGTGATCGACGCCGCCGTACAGATCTGGGGCGGCCTGGGCGTGGTCAGCGAACAGCCGGTGGAACGCCTGTACCGCGAGATCCGCTCGCTGCGCATCTACGAAGGCGCGACCGAAGTGCAGCAGCTCATCATTGGCCGCGAGCTGCTCAAAGAAGTGGCCCGCTGACAGACCAGGAGACAAGCGATGACCACAGCCCACGTGGACACCTTTGCCCGCGACAACCTGCCGCCGGCCGACCAGCAGCCCGAGTTCGTGTTCGACCTGCCCGAGCTGCAATTCCCCGAGCGCCTCAACTGCGCGACCGAGCTGCTGGACCAGCACATTGCGCGCGGCCACGGTGACCGCGTCTGCATCCGCGCGCCGGGTCTGACCTGGACCTATGCCGATCTGCAGGACAAGGCCAACCGCATCGCCAACGTGCTGGTGTTGGACATGGGCCTGGTGCCCGGCAACCGCGTGCTGCTGCGCGCGCCCAACAACCCCATGCTCGCGGCCTGCTGGTTCGCGGTGATGAAGGCCGGCGGCATCGCGGTGGCGACCATGCCGCTGCTGCGCGCCAAGGAGCTCAAGGCCATCGTCGACATCGGCCAGATCAGCCACGCGCTGTGCGATGCGGCGCTGTCTGAGGAAATGCGCCTGACCGCGCTGGACGCGCCCACGCTGCGCCACCTGCGCCACTTCAACTACGAAGGACCGGACAGCCTGGAAGCGGCCATGGAGCGTGCCTCGCCCTACTTCGAGAACGTGGACACCGCGAGCGACGACACCTGCCTGCTGGGCTTCACCTCGGGCACCACCGGCGTGCCCAAGGCCACCATGCACTTCCACCGCGATGTGATGGCCATCTGCCATTGCTGGCCGCCGCACATGCTCAAGCCCACGGCCGACGACGTGTTCATCGGCAGCCCGCCGCTGGCCTTCACCTTCGGCCTGGGCGGATTGGTGTTGTTCCCCATGTCGGTGGGCGCCTCCACCGTGCTGCTGGAAAAAGCCAGCCCACCGCAGTTGCTCGATGGCATCAAGGAATTCCACGCGACGGTGCTGTTCACCGCGCCCACCTCCTACCGCACGCTGGCGGCACGGGGCATTGAGCTCAAGCGCACCCACCTGCGCAAGTGCGTGTCGGCCGGCGAGGCCCTGCCCGCGTCCACCCGCGCGCTCTGGAAAGAAGCCACCGGCATCGAGCTCATCGACGGCATTGGCGCGACCGAGCTGCTGCACATTTTCATCTCGCACACCGAGGAGAACGCCCGCCCCGGCGCCACCGGCAAACCCGTGCCCGGCTACCGAGCCAAGGTGGTGGACGATGACGGCAAGGAGGTGCCCACTGGCACCGTGGGCAAGCTGGCGGTGAAAGGCCCCACCGGTTGCCGCTACCTGGCCGACGAACGCCAGAAGACCTATGTGAAAAACGGCTGGAACGTGACCGGCGACGCCTACCTGATGGACGCCGACGGCTACTTTTTCTACCAGGCCCGCACCGACGACATGATCATCTCGGCCGGCTACAACATCGCCGCCCCCGAGGTGGAAGACGCGCTGATGCTGCACCCGGCGGTGGCCGAATGCGCGGTGATTGGTGTGCCCGATGAAGAACGCGGCCAGATCGTGAAGGCCTTTGTGGTGCTGCGCCCCGGCCAGGAGCAGGATGCGGCCATGGTCAAGACGCTGCAAGACTTCGTCAAGCAGACCGTGGCGCCCTACAAGTACCCGCGCGCCATCGAGTTCACCGACAAATTGCCGCGCACCCAGACCGGCAAACTGCAGCGATTCAAACTGCACGAGCAGGCATGAACCCGCGTTTTGAGAAGCCGCTGCGCATCCGTTTCGCTCACTGCGATCCGGCCGGCATCGTGTTTTTTCCGCAGTACCTGGTGATGCTCAACGGCCACCTGGAAGACTGGTTCACCGAAGGCCTGGGCGTGAGCTACGCCGAGCTGCTGGGCCCGCGCCGTGTGGGCACACCCACCGTGCGGCTGGAATGCGACTTCACGGCCATCAGCCGCCCGGGTGACGAGGTGGTGATCGGCCTTGAGGTCAAGCACCTGGGCCGCAGCTCCTTTTCGCTGGATTTCGACATCCGCGCCGGCGACCAGCTGCGCATGAAAGCCCACAAGGTGCTGGTGTTCACCAGCCTGGACACCCACCAGCCGATACCCGCCCCCGACGATGTGCGCCATGCCATCGAAACCCGATTTCTCAAACTGACCTGATTGGAGACCCCCATGCAAGTTCTGCTCCCCCCCGGCTGGCCCCGTCCCCGTGGTTACGCCAATGGCGTCACCGCCAAAGGCCGCATGGTCTTCGTGGCCGGCATGATCGGCTGGGACGCCGAAGGCGTGTTTCACACCGACGACATGGCTGGCCAGGTGCGCCAGGCACTGGAGAACGTGGTGGCCGTGCTGACCGAAGGCGGCGCCAAGCCCGAACACATCGTGCGCATGACCTGGTACGTGACCAACAAGAAGGAATACGTGGCCGCCTACCCCGAAATCGGCAAGGCCTTCAAGGAGCTGATCGGCAGTTTCAACGCCGCCATGACGGCCGTGGAAGTGGCCGCCCTGGTGGAAGACCGCGCCAAGGTGGAAATCGAAGTCACGGCCGTCGTGCCGGACTGAGCCACAGGCGACTGCCCGAAAGGGCGCTGGCACGGGATACTGGCGGCCCCTCCGCCTTGTTCCCTCGCCATGGACTTCAGCCTCAGCCCCGCCCAGCTCGAACTGCAGCAGCGCACCCGCGCTTTCATCGCCAACGAAGTCGTGCCCATGGAGCACGACCCGCGCCAGGACGGCCATGGTCCGCACGAGGCCCTGCGCCGTGACCTGGTGGAAAAGGCCCGCGCCGCCGGGCTGCTCACGCCCCATGCCTCGCCCGAACTGGGCGGCCTGGGTCTGTCGCACATCGACAAGGCCATCGTCTTCGAAGAAGCCGGTTACTCGCCGCTGGGCCCGGTGGCACTCAACATCCACGCCCCCGACGAGGGCAACATCCACCTGATGGAGGTGGTGGCCACCCACGCACAAAAAGAGCGCTGGCTGCGCCCGCTGGTGCAAGGCCACATCCGCTCGTGTTTCTGCATGACCGAGCCGGCGCCCGGTTCCGGCTCCGATCCGTCCATGCTGCAGACCACAGCGGTGCGCGATGGCGACCACTACCTCATCAACGGCCTCAAGTGGTTCATCACCGGCGCCACCGGGGCCAGCTTCGCCATCATCATGGCGCGCATGGAAGACGGCAGCGCCA
>CAYUAH010000294.1:0-4262 GCA_964442375.1 uncultured Hydrogenophaga sp.
GTGGCCACGGCCTCCTGGTCGCTGGCGGTGGCGGCGCGCTCCAGCCGGCGCTCATGGGCGAGCGCCATGTTGGGCGAGTGGTAGCCCAGCGCGGCCAGGTCCTGGCGGCGCAGGTCGTCCCAGCCATGGCGGGTGCTGGTGCTGTTGAACCACGGGTGCCCCTGGCCGGCGTACAGGTACATGGTTTCAACGAACAGCGCGTCGTAGGCCAGGCTGTCCGAGCGCCGGTGCTCGGGGATGATGCCCAGGTGGAACTGGCCGTCGATGACGCCGCGCTCGATCATGGCGATGGTGCCCACGTGCATGTGCAGCGTCACCTGCGGCGCCTGCCGCCGGAACGCCGCCACCGCCTGTGCGATGTGGGCCTGCGGGTTGCTCACGGTTTTTTCGAACACCGCCACGTGCAGGTCACCGGCCAGGCGCCGGTGCACGTCGTGCAGGCTGCTGCGAAAGGCGTCGGTGGCGGCCAGCAGCTGTTCGGTGGCGGCGCAGATCTGCTCGCCTTCGGGGGTGAGCGCAAAACCCGCCCGACCGCGCCGGCACAAGACCAGGCCCAACCGCGTTTCCAGGTCCTTCACGTGGCGGCTGATGGTGGACATGGCGAGGTTGAGCTCCAGCTCGGCCGCGGCCATGCCGCCGCAGTCCACCACGGCCTTGAACACCCGCAGCAGGCGCAGGTCGGCGTCGCTCAATTGCCCAATGGCTGCCATGTTCTTTACTTGCATGAATCTTCAACCAAGCTGAGATAAGTTGTCATTTTCAAGACTAACACGGCTGTCCAGAATGGCCACCATCTCACCCAAGGAGCTTTTGATGGACATGACCGACAGCCAGCGCCTGAACCCCGCCGTGCGCACCGACGCCGAGTGGCTGGCCGCCCACTGGATGCCCTACACCGGCAACCGCCAGTTCAAGGCCGATCCGCGCCTGATCGTGGCCGCCCAGGGCGCCTACTTCACCAGCCACGACGGCCGCCAGATCTTCGATGGCCTCTCGGGCCTCTGGTGCTCGGGCCTGGGTCATGGCCGCACCGAAATCTCCGCAGCCGTGAGCCGCCAGGTGGCCACGCTGGACTACTGCCCCGCCTTCCAGTTTGGCCACCCGCTGTCCTTCGAGCTGGCCAACAAGATCGTCGAACGCATGCCGGCCGGCCTCAACCGCGTGTTCTTCACCGGCTCAGGGTCCGAATCGGCCGACACCTCGCTCAAGATGGCCCGCGCCTACTGGCGCGCCAAGGGGCAGGCCAGCAAAACCCGCCTGATCGGCCGCGTCAAGGGCTACCACGGCGTGAACTTCGGCGGCATTTCGGTGGGCGGCATCGTCGCCAACCGCAAGCTCTTTGGCCAGGGCGTGGAGGCCGACCACCTGCCCCACACCCAGCCGGCCAACGGCAGCTTTTACAAAGGCATGCCGCCCACCGGAAAAGAGCTGGCCGAGCACCTGCTCGACCTGATCGCCCTGCACGACGCATCCAACATCGCGGCCGTCATCGTCGAGCCCTTCTCCGGCTCGGCCGGTGTGGTCATCCCGCCCGTGGGCTACCTGCAGCGCCTGCGCGAGATCTGCACCGCGCACAACATCCTGCTGATTTTTGACGAGGTCATCAGCGGCTTCGGGCGCTCGGGCGCCTGGACCGGCGCCGAAGCCTTCGGCGTCACACCCGACATCCTGAACTTCGCCAAGCAGGTCACCAACGGCGCGCAGCCGCTGGGCGGCGTGGTGGCCAAACAAGAGATCTACGACACCTTCATGGCGCAGGGCGGCCCCGATTACATGCTGGAGTTCCCGCACGGCTACACCTACTCGGCCCACCCGGTGGCCTGCGCGGCGGGCGTGGCGTCGATGGACCTGCTGGACAGCGACAACGCCATCGAACGCGTGCGCGAACTGGCACCCTGTTTCGAGAACGCGGTACACGGCCTGCGCGGCGCCAAGCACGTGGCCGACATCCGCAACTTCGGCCTGGCCGCCGGCATCACCATCAGCCCGTTGCCGGGCGAGCCCGCCAAGCGCCCCTTTGACGTTGCCATGGCCCTGTACGCCAAAGGTTTTTATGTGCGCTACGGTGGCGACACCATTCAGCTGGCACCACCCTTCATCAGCACGCCGGCCGAGATCGACCGCCTGGTGGATGCCCTGGGCGAGACGCTGAACGCCACCGCCTGAGCGCGTCGCCAGGTCAGGTCGAAGGGCAGGCTGTCGCCGATGTCCATTTCGGCCGCGATCTTGTCGATGATCTGTTCGCCGATGGCGACGTGCTGTTTCATGATGGCCCATTCCTCACCGTCCAGCAGGAACAGCTGGGCGATCAGGTCGGCGAAGGTGTCGAAGAACAGGAAGGCCGCCAGTTGCTGGCCCTGGAACATCGGCGTGGTGTAGCTGGCCCGGTAGCCACGCTCGGTCAGCCAGTTGGTGTGGGTCGAGTTCGACGTGAAGGACAGGGGGATGTCAGCCACCACGCGGCTGCGCCGCTCGCGCACCAGTTCCACCAGCGACGGCACCTGGGACAGCTCGACCTCGTAGCGCTTGAGGAGCAGCTCGTCGGTGTTGCTGCTGATGTAGGTCTTGAGCCGGTCGGTCGCCGGCTCGTAGAGCGCCAGCGCGATGCGGTCCACAACGGCCCGAATCATGTTACCTGACAATTTGCCGGCCGCCTCAGCCCGCGTCCTGCCCCTTGCGCGCCAGGTGCACCTGGTGCAGTGTGATTTTCCGCACCTCGGCCTGGCTGGTCTGTATGTGGGCGCGCAGCAGCAGGGTGGCCTGGTCGGCGCGCTTGCGCTGGATGGCCTTGAGGATCTTGGCGTGTTCTTCGTAGGTGGCCTCGATGCGCGGCTGCTGCGTGAAGTCCAGCCGGCGGATGATGCGGATGCGTTCGGTCACGTCGCGGTGCACGCGCGCCATCTCGGCGTTGCCGGCGGCGGCCACCAGCGCACAGTGAAAGACCTCGTCCCACTGCGCCACCAACAAGGCGTCCTGGCTGCGCGCGGCCGCCGGCACCAGCCAGATGGCGGCCAGCTCGGCGAGCAGCGGTCCGTCCGCCTTGTCGGCCTCGGTGCACAGGCGGTGCACGGCCGTGGTCTCCAGCACCATGCGCAGGTCGTAGAGCTGCTCGAAGCGTTCGAAGTCAAAGGGCCGCACCCGCCAGCCGCTGCGGAAGAACACCTCCACGAAGCCTTCCTGCTGCAGGCGCACCAGGGCCTGGCGCACCGGCGTGCGCGACACGCCCAGGCGCTCGCTGATTTCGTTTTCGGTGAAGCGGTCGCCGGGCACCAGCTGGAAGCTGGCGATGTCGGCCTTGAGCTGGGCGTACACGTCCTCGGCGCGCGAACGGGGAGCCGCGCCCGATCGGGGCGCACGGGAAGGTCGGGTGGTCACTTGCACAGGCACATGGTAGCGCGTGGCCACGCTCAGGGCGCGCTGGCCAAGGCCGCCCGCAGCACCGGGCTGGCCACCGCCCAGCCCACGATGCCCCCTTGCGCCGTCACCATGTCCACCGTGGCCTGTTTGAAGCCGGGAATGTAGCTTTCGGTGCAGTCTTCCAGCAGCAGGCAGTCGTAGCCGCGGTCGTTGGCCTCGCGCATGCTGGTCTGCACGCAGACCTCGGTGGTCACGCCCATGAACAGCAGCTGAGTGATGCCGCGCGAGCGCAGCAGCTCGTGCAGCGGCGTGGCGTAAAAGGCACCCTTGCCCGGTTTGTCGATCTCGATTTCGCCCGCGACGGGCGCCAGCACCGGGATGATCTGGTTGCCCGGTTCGCCGGCCACCAGGATGCGCCCCATGGGGCCCACGTCGCCGATGCGCAGCGTGGGCCGGCCCCGCTCGCGTTTGGCGCGCGGGCAGTCGCTGAGGTCGGGCGCGTGGGCCTCGCGGGTGTGCACTACCAGGCCGCCGCGCGCGCGCCAGGCCTGCAGCACGGCCACACAGGCCGGCACGATGGCCTGCAGGCGCGAGACATCGTTGCCCAAGGTTTCGCCAAAGCCACCGGGCTCGACGAAGTCGCGCTGCATGTCGATGATGACCAGCGCCGCGCGGGCGAAGTCGAGTTCAAAACCAAAAGGTCGGGCGTCGATGAGCATAGGTGTTTGAAAGAATCAATGGCCGCCGCCCATGTGGGCGCCCATGGTTTCGCGGCTTGCGTTGGCGGCGTCGGTCTCGAACACCACACGGCCTTCGCTCATCACCACGATGCGGTCGGCCAGCTCCAGCAGCTCGTCCAGGTCTTCGCTGATCAGCAGCACCGCGCCGCCGCGCTCGCGCACCTG
>CAYUAH010000295.1:0-4252 GCA_964442375.1 uncultured Hydrogenophaga sp.
CGGGTCGGTGTAGAAGCTGGCCGGCACCTCGGCGCCGCGCGCGCGGCGCACCAGCTCGACGTGGTTGATGTAGGCCGAGCCGTCGGCCCACTGGAAGGCACGTGGCAAGGGCGCCGCGCAGCGCTGGGCGTCGAACTGAAAGCTGTGGCGCGCCTTGCCGTGGTTGAGGGTGACGTACAGGTCCTGCAGCTGCGGGGCGATGAAGTTCCAGTCGTCCAGCGCCTGCTGCAGGGTGTTGGCGATGCCGCTGGCGTAGTGGGCGGTGCTGAGGTCGCGCGAAACGACGACCAGTTGGCCGTCGCGCGAGCCGTCCTTGTAGGTGGCGAGTTTCATGGCAGTCCGTAGGGGTCCTTTGGTATTCTAGGTTGACCACCATGGCCACTTCTGTTTCGCGCTCTGCCCATTGGCGCCTGGCCGCCCTGGCCGGCGCGGTGTTGGCCGCGCACGCCTGGCTGCTGGCGTCGCCGCTGCTGCCGGCTGCCGATGAGGCCCCGACGCTGAACCTGCCACGCGCGTTGCAGACGCGCACCGTGACGCTCGAACCCAAACCCGCTGCGGCGTCCAGTCCGGCGCCGGCAGCCCCGCACGCACCCGCCAGGGTGGCACGCCCCCGCGCTCAGCCATCCACCGCGCCCCCGTCGCTGGTGCCCGTGACACCGATGCCTGAGCCCGCCCCCTTGCCCGACGAGCCCGCAGCCGCCGAGGCCTCGCCCGAAGCGCCCGTCGTCGAAGCGGTGGCAAGTGCCCCGGAAGGGGAGAACGTGGTCGCTGCGCTGACGGGCGACAAACCTGCGACAGAGGCAATGGCCGTGCCCTTTGCACCGCCGCCGTCCGCACGCTTGAACTACGAGGTGCATGTGGATTACAGGGGCGTGCGCCAGAGCCTCAACGGCACGCTGGACTGGCAACACGACGGCGAGCGCTACCGCCTGCACATGGCGGTGGAAATGATGTTCATGGGCAGCCGGGTGCAACACAGCGAAGGTCGGCTGGGCCGCAACGGGATACACCCGCAGCGTTTTGCCGAAAAAACCCGCAGCGAACGCGCGGCCCATTTTGACGAGGCCGGCTCGCGCATACGCTACAGCGCCAACACGCCCGATGCGCCGCTGCTGCCCGGCCACCAGGATCGGCTGAGTGTGTTTTTGCAGCTCGCCGGCCTGGTGCATGCGCGGCCCGAGCGTTTTCCGGCCGGACACACCGTCCACATCCCCACCAGCGGCGTGCGCGACTCGGAAACCTGGGCTTTCGAAGTGAAGGGGACGGAAACCATCACCCTGCCCAAGGGCGATGTGGTCGCGTTGCACCTGCGGCGTCTGCCGCGCAAGGAGTTCGACACCACGGTGGACGTGTGGCTGGCACCTGCGCTGGGCCACCTGCCGGTGCGCATGCGTCTGCAAGAAGCCAACGGCAATGTGGCGGACCAGCGACTGATCGCCCCATGATTCCACCGGGAACTTGAAATTTCCGCCGAACGGCCCATATAGCCGGTATGCTGAATGCCGATATCCCTACAAAGGACATCAGCCCCCCTTTCAGCAGATTGGTCGAGTTTCAAGGACATTTCATCCATGCACATGCTCTACGACTCTGAATCCTTCGCGGTGGTCCACATCCAGACCGACGCGCTGTTGGACAACGAAGCCGCGCCTGCCGGCCCGCAGCTGGCACGCCACGGCTTTGAAATCGTGGACAAACGTTCGGGCAAGGAAATTTTCCTCGATGGTTCGTGGGCAGAGATGTTCCAGCAACGCATCAGTGCCTGGCAGCTGAACACCCCCAGCCAGGAAGAGGTGGAAGACACCCTGGAAGGTTATGCCGTGCTGGCGCAAATGCCGGTGGTCATGCACTGACTCGCCCGCTGCGCCACCTGCCAACGCCGGCCCCGTGCCGGCGTTGTTGTTTCCGGGTCAACGCGGCGAGCGCGCCACCCGCCAGCGGTACAGCGGCTCGGCCAGCACCTGCACCGCCACCAGATCGCTGCGCGCACCGGCGCCCAAAGCCTAATATCGGGCCATGAACCGACGCCGCTACGCCGTGCAAGCCCTGTGCCTGGCCGCCCTGATGCTGGCCGGATGCGCCACCGCAGTGCCCACCTCGCTGACACCGGCTGACGTGCCGGCCGCGTTGCAGGCGCTGGGTTCGACCCGCCTGCTGCTGCTGGGCGAACAACACGATGCCAACGCCCACCAGGCGCTGCAGCGCGCCACCGTGGCGCATCTGGCGCGACAGGGCCGGCTGGCCGCCCTGGTGCTGGAAATGACGGAACGCCGCACCCACACCCGGGGCCTGGCGCCGGGCGCCACCGAAGCCGAGGTGTTGGCCCAGCTGCAATGGAACCAGGACGGCTGGCCCTGGGAACGTTATGGCCCGGTGGTGATGGCCGCCGTGCGCGCCGGTGTGCCTGTGCTGGGCGGCAACCAGCCCCGCGCCGACATGCGCGCCGCCATGACCGATGCCACACTGGACGCCAGCCTGGGCCCGCAGGCCCTGGCGCGCCAGCGCGAGAACATCGCCCAAGGCCACTGCGGCCTGTTGCCGACCAGCCAGCTCGCGCCCATGGCACGCATACAGATTGCCCGCGACCGCGCCATGGCGCAGACGCTGACGGAAGCAGCCTCCCAAGCGGCCAGCGATCAGGTGGTTGTTCTGGTGGCCGGCACCGAACACGTGCGGCGCGACCTGGGCGTGCCCGTGCACCTGCCGCCCGAATGGGCCGCGCGCAGCCAGGTGGTGGTGATGCACAGCGGCACGCCCACCACGGCCTCCCAAGCCGGCGCCGACCACCTGTGGCTCACGCCGCCCACCGAACCCAAGGACCACTGCGCCGAGCTGCGCCAGCGTTGGGGCCAGCCGGCCGCAAAGTGATCAGGCCTGGGCCTTGATGGCGTCGGCCAGCACGTTGACCATGGTGTCGATGTGCGACTTTTCGACGATGTAGGGCGGCGCGAACACCAGGTTGTCACCGGCACTGCGCACCAGCACCCCCTTGTGGTAGCAGTCCATGAAGACGTCGAACGCGCGCTTGCCGGGCAAACCGGCCACCGGTGCCAGCTCCACCACAGCGGCGCAACCCAGGCTGCGGATGCCGATCACGTTGGGCAGGCCTTTGAGCGCGCTGTGCATGGCGTCGCCCAGCACCTTGCCCATGTCGCCGGCACGGGCAAACAGGTTTTCCTGCTGGAACAGCTCCAGCGTGGCAATGGCCGCCGCGCAGGCCACCGGGTGGCCCGAGTAGGTGTAGCCATGGAAGAACTCGATGGCGTGTTCGGGCGCCTTGCTGTGGGCACCCATCATCGTTTCGTAGATGTGGTCGCGGCAGATCACGCCGCCCAGCGGGATGACACCGTTGGTCACGCACTTGGCGAAGTTGAGCATGTCGGGCACGACGCCGTAGAAGTCGGCGGCGAAGTTGGTGCCCATGCGGCCAAAGCCGGTGATGACCTCGTCAAAAATCAACAGGATGCCGTGCTTGTCGCAGATCTCGCGCAGGCGCTTGAGGTAGCCCTGGGGCGGGATGTACCAGCCGGCGCTGCCCGCTATGGGCTCGACGATCACGGCTGCGATGTTGCTCGGGTCGTGCAGCGGCAGGATGCGGTTTTCCAGCTCGGTCAGGATGTCCTCCTGCCACACCGGTTCCTGGTTGTGGATGTAGGCCTGGTTGACCGGGTCGTGGATGAAGCGCAGGTGGTCCACACGCGGCAGCAGCGCGGTGCCGAAGGCCTTGCGGTTGGCTGGTATGCCGCCCACGCTCATGCCACCGAAGCCCACGCCGTGGTAGCCGCGCTCGCGGCCGATGAACACGTTGCGGTGGCCCTCGCCGCGCGCGCGGTGGTAGGCCAGCGCCACCTTCATCGCCGTGTCGGCGGCTTCAGAGCCCGAGTTGCAGAACAGCACCTTGTTGAGGTCGCCCGGCGCCATGGCGGCAATCATCTCGGCGGCGCGAAAGGCCTTGTCGTTGGTGACGTTGAAGGCGGTGCCGTAGTCCAGCGTGTCGAGCTGCTTCTTGATGGCTTCGTTGATGGGCTTGCGGTTGTGCCCGGCACCCACACACCACAGGCTGGAAATGCCGTCGATGACCTGGCGGCCGTCGTGGGTGGTGAAGAACATGCCGTCGGCCGCGACGAACACCCGTGGGTCGTCTTTGAAGCCACGGTTGGGGGTGAACGGCAACCAGTGGTTGTCCATGCGGAAATCGTTGTAGGCCATGGGTGTCTCCTGCGGTGAAAACGTTGGAACGTCGGCCATTGTG
>CAYUAH010000296.1:0-4195 GCA_964442375.1 uncultured Hydrogenophaga sp.
ACGCCGCGTCCAAGGGCGGCGTGGTCGGCATGACCCTGCCCATTGCGCGCGACCTCTCGCGCAACGGCATCCGCAACATGACCATTGCCCCCGGCATCTTCGGCACGCCCATGCTGTTTGGCATGCCCCAGGAAGTGCAGGACGCGCTGGCCGCCAGCGTGCCCTTCCCCAGCCGCCTGGGCACGCCGCAGGACTACGCCAAGCTGGCCAAACACATCATCGAGAACGACATGCTCAACGGCGAGGTGATCCGTCTGGACGGCGCCATCCGCCTGGCACCCCGCTGAACAGATCCGGCGGGCGCCGGAGCGATCTGCGGTTTATGATGGTTTTTTCAGGAGGAGAACCACATGAACCATTCCAAGAACGCCCTGCCCCGCCGTTGTGCCGCGCTCGGGGCCGTCGCAGCGGCGACGCTGCTGCTGGCCGCCTGCGCCAGCGGCCCCGGCACCTTCCAGTACCAGGTGCCCCAGCAGCCCGAGGCGGCTTCGGGCTACACCGAAAAGCCGGGCTGGGCGACCCAGAAGTTCGCTGTGGCCGCCGCCAACCCACTGGCCACCGACGCCGGCTACCAGATCCTCAAGGCCGGCGGCAGCGCGGTCGATGCCGCCATTGCCGTGCAGATGGTGCTCACCCTGGTGGAGCCACAGTCCAGCGGCATAGGCGGTGGCGCCTTCCTGCTGCACCACGATGGCCGCGGCACCGTGGCCTACGATGGCCGGGAAACCGCGCCGGCCGCGGCCGATGAAAAACTGTTCCTCAACGCCGAAGGCAAACCCCTGGCCTTCATCGATGCCGTGGTGGGCGGTCGCTCGGTGGGCGTGCCGGGCACCGTGCGCATGCTGGAGCTGGCGCACCAGAAACACGGCAAACTGCCCTGGGCAGCGCTGTTTCAGCCCGCCATCACCCTGGCCACCGAAGGCTTCAAGGTCAGCCCGCGCCTGAACACCTTGCTGGGCCTGGAACAACACCTCAAGAAAGACCCCACGGCGGCGGCCTATTTCTACCGCGCCGATGGCACGCCCCACCCGGTGGGCCACGTGCTCAAGAACCCCGAGCTGGCAGCCGTGCTGCAAAAAATCGGCCAGCAAGGCTCCAAGGCCTTGCACGAAGGCGAGGTGGCGCAGGCCATCGTCGACAAGATCACCCGCCACCCGAGCAACCCGGGCCGCATGAGCCTGGCCGATCTGGCCGCCTATGCCCCCAAACAGCGCGAGGCCCTGTGCCACGACCTGGCTGGCGCGGGCCGTGACTTCCGCGTGTGCGGCTTCCCACCGCCCAGTTCGGGCGCCATCGCCGTGGGGCAGATCCTGGGCATCATGGCGCGCACGCCGGCCGCCGCCCTGCCCTTGCAGGACGGCCTGCCCCCTGCGGATTGGCTGCACAGCTACGCCGAGGCGTCGCGCCTGGCCTTTGCCGACCGCGCCCAGTACGTGGCCGACCCCGACTTCGTGGCACCGCCCGCCGGCAGCTGGATGAGCCTGCTGGACCCCGCCTACCTGGCACAGCGCGCGCTACTGATCGGCACCCAGGCCAACAAGACCCCCAGGGCTGGCGTGCCCGGCGGCGTGAAAACCGCCTACGCCCCCATGCCCGAGCAGCCCGAGTACGGCACCAGCCACATCAGCATCGTCGATGGGCATGGCAACGCGCTGGCCATGACGACCACCATCGAGGACGCGTTCGGTGCGCGCCAGATGGTCAAGGGCTTCCTGCTCAACAACGAGCTCACCGATTTCAGCTTCGCGCCCGCCAGCGCCGACGGCCAGCCCATCGCCAACCGCGTGCAACCGGGCAAGCGGCCACGCTCGTCCATGGCACCCACCCTGGTGTTCGACAAGGCCAGCGGCCAGCTCGTGAAAAGTGCCGGCAGCCCAGGTGGCGCACTCATCATCCACTACACCGCCAAGACCCTGCACGGCGTGCTGAACTGGGGACTGCTGCCGCAGCAGGCCATCAACCTGCCCAACTTCGGCGCCACCGGTGCCCCCACCCTGCTGGAGGAAAAACGTTTCCCTCCCACCACGGTGGACGCGCTCAAGACGCGGGGCCACGAGGTGCGCGAGCTGAACATGACCAGCGGCCTGCAAGGCATTGCCCGTGGCCAGGCCCACGGCCAGCCCATCTGGTGGGGTGGTGCCGACCCGCGCCGCGAAGGCGTCGTGATGGGCGACTGACAGACCTCAACCACAGCCTCCATGGACCAACGCACCCCCAACGAACTCGCCCGGGAGACCGTCAGGCAACTGACGGCGCGCAAGCTGCCGCCCACGCCCGACAACTACCAGCGCATCTGGCACGAGATCGCTGGAACGAGGCCGGCGCGGCCTTTTCCCACCGAACAGATGACCAGTCTGGCGCAGGCCCTGCCCACCAGCACGCCCGCCCAGCGACGTGCCCAGATGCAGGTGGAAAAGGCGGTCAGCCAGTGCAACTGGAGCGGCGTGGAGAAGGCGCTGGTGGACTACGCCAGCGTGCCCCAGCCGCTGGCGCAGCCGGGCACGATAGCGGCGCGGGCGCCTGCGGCAGCCGCAGGGGGCGTGGTGTCTGAAGGTGCCGGCCTGCCGCCGGACATGCTGGAGCAGATCGCGCGCCTGGTGGACAACACCCTGCCCGCCCTGGGCCGGGACGACCAGCGCATCAACGAGCTGGCCGACAAGCTCATCCAGTACCTGCGCCAGCCCGACTGCGACCCCGCCGTGCTCAAGCCCATGCTGGGCAATTTCAGCTACCGGCTGTCCTTCTCGGCGGAGGAACAAGGCGCCATCCGCAACACCTTGCTGGGCCTGCTCCACCTGGTGTTCGAGAACATCGCCGAACTCAGCCTGGACGACCGCTGGCTGCACGGCCAGGTCGAGGCGCTCAAGGGCGCCACCCAGCCGCCGCTGGTGCTCAAGCGGCTGGAGGACGTGCAAAGCCGCCTGCGCGACGTGATCCACAAACAGGCCGAGGTCAAGGCACAGACCCTGGCCGCGCAGCAGGACATGAAGGACATGCTGGCCGCCTTCATCGAACGGCTGGCGCGCATGACCGAACACAGCAGCGGCTTCACCGACAAACTCGACCGCTGCGCCAAACAGCTGGAGAGCGCCGGCAGCCTCAGCGACATCGCCCCCGTGCTGCAGGAGGCCATCGCCGCTACCCGCTCCATGGCCACCGACGCCCAGCGCGCCAGCGACGAACTGCGCGAATTGCGCGGCAAGGCCGAGCAGGCCGAATCGGAGGTGCTGCGGCTGCAGCAGCAGCTCGAGCACGCCAGCACCCAGATGCGGCACGACCCGCTGACCGGCGCCCTCAACCGCAAGGGCCTGGACGAAGACCTCAGGCGCGAGCTGGCACGATCGCGCCGGCTGGAAACCCCCATGTGCGTGGCCCTGCTGGACATCGACGATTTCAAGAAAATCAACGACGCCCACGGCCACGACACGGGCGACGCCGCCCTGGTGCACCTGGCCCACGTGGCGCGCCAGGTGCTGCGCCCGCAGGACACCGTGGCGCGCTACGGCGGCGAGGAATTCGTCATCCTCATGCCAGACACCGCGCTCGACCAGGGCGTGGAAGCCATGACGCGGCTGCAACGCGAGCTGACCAAGCGTTTCTTCCTCGAGGGCAACGAGCGCCTGTTGATCACCTTCAGCGCCGGCGTGGCCCAGATGGCGCCCGAGGAGCAAGGCGCCGACGCCATCAAGCGCGCCGACCAGGGCATGTACCTGGCCAAACGCAGCGGCAAGAACCGCGTGGTCGCGGTCTGATCCGGGCCCTTCCGGCGGCCCTGCCGGTCCATCGCACCGGCCAGGCTCATTTCGTTGCGCGCAGCGGTCAGGGCCTGCTCATGCCCCGTCGGCCAGCTGACTGGCCAGGGCCTTGCGCTTGGCGCGCGCGCGGATGTTGAGCGTCTCCACCGCCAGCGAGAAGGCCATAGCGGCGTAGATGTAGCCCTTGGGCACTTCCTGGTCGAAGGCCTCGGCGGTCAGGGCCATGCCGACCATCACGAGGAAGGCCAGCGCGAGCACCTTGACGGACGGGTGGCTGTCGACGAACTCGCCGATGGGCTTGGCCGCGATCAGCATCACGCCCACAGAGACCACCACCGCCGCCACCATCACGCCGAGCTGGTCCACCATGCCCACGGCCGTGATGACCGAATCCAGCGAGAACACGATGTCGATGATGGCGATCTGGCCGATGATGGCCC
>CAYUAH010000297.1:0-4191 GCA_964442375.1 uncultured Hydrogenophaga sp.
TCGCCGCCCGAGATGATGATGTCCTTGCTGCGGTCCTTGATCTTGATGTAGCCGTCGGGGTACTGCACCGCCAGGTCACCGCTGTGGAACCAGCCGCCCTTGAACGCGGCCTGGGTGGCTTCGGGGTTCTTGAGGTAACCCTTCATGGCGATGTTGCCCCGGAACATGATCTCACCCATGGTTTCGCCGTCCCAGGGCACAGCCTGCATGGTCTCCGGGTCCAGCACGCGCACGTCGCGCTCCAGGTGGTAGCGCACGCCCTGGCGGGCGTTGAGGCGGGCGCGTTCGCCCACGTCCAGTGCATCCCATTCGGGGTGCTTCACGCACACCGTCGCTGGCCCATAGACCTCGGTCAGGCCATAGACGTGGGTGAGGTCAAATCCCAGGTGCTCCATGCCCTCGATCATGCTGGCCGGCGGCGCGGCGCCGGCCACCATGGCCTTGATGCCGGCCGGCACCCCGGCCTTGAGGTCCGCCGGCGCATTGACCAGCAGGCCGTGCACGATAGGCGCGCCGCAGTAGTGGGTGACGCCGTGATCGCGCATGGCGTCGAAGATGGCCTTGGCCTCGACCCGGCGCAGGCAGATGTTGACACCGGCTCGCGCCGCCAGCGTCCAGGGGAAACACCAGCCATTGCAATGGAACATGGGCAGGGTCCAGAGGTAGACCGCATGTTTGGGCATGTCCCATTCCATCACGTTGGACAGCGCGTTCAAGGTGGCGCCCCGGTGGCTGTAGACCACACCCTTGGGGTTGCCGGTGGTGCCGCTGGTGTAGTTCAGCGCGATGGCGTCCCATTCATCGCCGGGCAAGTCCCATTCGAACGCCGCATCACCCCGGGCCAGAAAGGCCTCGTAGCTTTGGCTGCCCAGGCCTTCGCCGGACCCAAACACCGCGTCCTCGGCGTCGATCACCAGCAACGGCGTGGTGGCCTGGCGCAACGCCAGCGCCTTTTTGAGCACCGGCACGAATTCCACGTCCACGATCACCGCCTTGGCCTCGCCGTGATCCAACATGAATGCGACGGTCTCGGGATCCAGCCGGGTGTTGAGGGCGTTGAGCACCGCGCCGGCCATGGGCACGCCGAAGTGGGCTTCCACCATGGGCGGCGTGTTGGGCAGCATCACGGCCACGGTGTCGTTTTTGCCTATGCCATGGCGCTGAAGGGCGCTGGCCAATTGGCGGCAGCGGCGGTAGGTGTCGCCCCAGGTCTGGCGCAGGGCACCGTGCACGATGGCCAGGCGCTCGGGGTGTACCTCGGCACTGCGCTGCAAAAAGGACAGGGGCGACAGCGGCGCATGGTTGGCGCTGTTCTGCGGCAGGTCGCGCTCGTACATGTGGGTCATGGCGTGGTCTCCTTGTGGGCGAAATTCATGGCCGAATTTAAGGCATGCGGCTGACGGAGGGCGCAAGGCAAAATACCCGGATGGCCATCCCCCCGTCCTTCATCCAGGAACTGCTCTCCCGCGTCGACGTGGTGGAGATCGTGGGCCGGCACGTCCAGCTCAAAAAGGGCGGCGCCAACTTCATGGGCCTGTGCCCCTTCCACGGTGAAAAATCGCCCTCCTTCAGCGTCAGCCCAAGCAAACAGTTCTACCACTGCTTCGGCTGTGGCGTCAGTGGCGACGCCATCAAGTTCCTGACCGAACACACGGGCGTGAGCTTCATCGAGGCCGTGAAAGACCTGGCCGGCCAGGTGGGGCTGCAGGTGCCCGAAGAAGAACTCTCACCGCAGGAACGCGAGCGCGCGGCGCAGGCACGCGAGAAGCAGGTGACGCTGACCGATGTGCTGGAGAAAGCCGCCCATGCCTACGCCAAGGCGCTCAAGGGCGCGCCACGCGCGGTGGACTACCTCAAGAAGCGCGGTCTCACCGGTCAGATCGCCAAGACCTTTGGCCTGGGCTACGCGCCCGAGGGCTGGCGCTTTTTGTCCACCGTGTTTCCCGACTACGCCGATGCCCGGCTGGAAGAAAGCGGGCTGGTCATCGTTCACGAGAACGAGGGCGAGGACGCAAAACGCTACGACCGTTTTCGCGATCGCATCATGTTCCCCATCCGCAACGTCAAGGGCGAGGTCATCGCCTTTGGCGGGCGGGTGCTGGACCAGGGCGAGCCCAAATACCTCAACTCGCCCGAAACGCCGGTGTTCAGCAAAGGCCGCGAGCTGTACGGCCTGTTCGAGGCCCGCACCGCCATGCGCCAGCTCGGCTACGCGCTCGTCACCGAAGGCTACATGGACGTGGTGGCCCTGGCCCAGCTGGGTTTTGGCAACGCGGTGGCCACACTGGGCACGGCCTGCACGGCCGAGCACGTGCACAAGCTGTTCCGCTTCACCGACGCGGTGGTGTTCAGCTTCGACGGCGACGCGGCCGGCCGCCGTGCCGCGCGCAAGGCGCTGGACGCCGCCCTGCCCCTGGCCACCGACACGCGCAGCGTGAAGTTCCTGTTCCTGCCGCCCGAACACGACCCCGACAGCTACATCCGCGAACACGGTGCCGACGCCTTTGCCGCCGCCGTCAAAGGCGCGCTGCCGCTGAGCCGCTTCATGCTCGACGCGGCCAGCGCCGACTGCGACCTCGACACCGCCGAAGGCCGCGCCCGCCTGGCCAGCCAGGCCCGCCCCCTGTGGACCGCCATGCCCGACGGTGCCTTGAAGCGCCAGCTGCTGGGCGACATCGCCGACATGGTGCAACTGGGCCAGCACGAGCTGGGTGAACTGTGGAGGTTGCCCGGTGGCGGCGCGCCACGCAAAAACGGCGGCAACAAACGCCCGCCGCCGCCCGATTACCCAACGGAAGGCGGCTACGGATCGGAAGAACCGGGTGGCTACGGCAGTGCGTATGGCGCCAGCTACGGCACGGGTGGCCGCAGCGCGGGCAACTACGGCTCGGGCCCCAAAACCCGCCGCGACGGCAAGCCCTGGCCCAACAAAGTCAACGACAGACCACGGCGCCCACCCGGGGGCCGCTCACGCCCGGCCAGCCGCAGCGACCGCGCGGTGGGCCTGCTGCTGGCCAACGCCCAGGCCTGGGACAGCCTGGGCGCCGAAGACCAGGCCATGCTGGCCCACCTGCCCGACCCCCACGGCGCCTTGTTGAGCTGGCTCGAAGCCCAGCTGCACGAACACGGCGCCCAGCCCTGGGCGGCCCTGCGCGAAGGCCTGCGCGGCCATGCCTTCGAGACCTTTGCCCTGCAGCAGGTGGAACAGGCCACCGCCGGCAACGACGCCGAGGCCGAGCTGGTGGAGCTGCGCGACGTGATGGACCGCATCCGCCTGGACCAGTGGGAAAGCGAAGCCAGCGAACTGGCACCGCTGGCCGCCGACGACCCCGCCGCACTGCAGCGGCTGCGCGAGATCAGTGCGCGCATACGCGCCCACAAAACCCCCAAATCCGGCACACCGGTATAATCCAGGGTTTTTCCGCAAGCGCGACAGCAGCACCTCCGGACCAGCCTACCGTCCACCAGCGACGACCGAGCCACCACACTCGACAGGCCACACGCCCTCATGACCCGGTCATGGCGGCCCCGCAAGGACTGCACACCAAATGTTCGCCCACACAGCTTGCACCCAGGCCCTGCCCTCAGCAGGCGCTTGACCGAGCCCTTCGGCTCGGGCGTTCCGTGTTCCCGCCCGTTCGTGTTTGTCCCGACATTTTTGAGGTCCGCATGCCCCAGAAGAAGTCCAGCCCGTCCGCCGCCGCCCGCGCCACGCCCACCTCGAAGGCCGGCTCCAAGCCCGCTGAAGCAGCGCCCAAGCCCAAGACGAAAGCCCCCGCTGTGACCGCAAAGACCCCCGCCCCTGCCGCCAAGGCCGCCAAGCCGCTGTCCAAAGCCGCCCAACTCAAGCAAGCCGCCGACGAGCTGTTGGCCAGCGCCACTGACGCCGAGCCGAAGAAAAAAGCCGGCCGCCCAGCCAAGGCCGCAGCCGACAAGGCCGACAAACCCGCGGCCAAACGCGGCCGCAAGCCCAAGGCCGGTGCCGCCAAGGACAGCGGCAGCGATGGGCTGGACGATGCCGACCTGTCGGACATCGAAGACCTGACCGAAGAGGTGGCGGAGGAGGTCACGGCCGAGACGACCGAGACCACCGAAAAGGTCAAGCCGCTGCGCATGAAGATCAGCAAGGCCAAAGAGCGCGCGCTGATGAAGGAATTCGGCCTCGACGACACCGTGTTGTCGGAGGAAGAA
>CAYUAH010000298.1:0-4183 GCA_964442375.1 uncultured Hydrogenophaga sp.
TGGAGCTCAAGGCCCGCTTCGACGAAGAGGCCAACATCAACTACGCCGAGCGCCTCGAATCCGTGGGCGCGCAGGTGGTGTACGGCGTGGTCGGCCTCAAGACGCACGCCAAGATGATGTTGATCACCCGCCGCGAAGCGGGCGGCCTCCGGCGTTATGCCCACCTCTCCACCGGCAACTACAACCCCGGCACGGCCCGGCTCTACACCGACCTGAGCTACCTCACCGCGGACGAGGCCCTGACACACGACCTTGACCAGGTGTTTCTGCATCTGGCCAGCCAGAACCGCCTGCCCAAGCTGAACAAGGTGCTGATCGCCCCATTCCACTTGCACAAGGCCATGCTGGACGCGATCGACTCGGCCGCGCAGCAAGCGGCCAAAGGTGTGCCGGCGCGCATCATCGTCAAGATGAACGCGTTGACCGACGAGCCGCTCTCGCGGGCGCTGGTCCATGCGTCGCAGCAGGGCGTGTCCATCGACCTGATCGTGCGCGGCGCCTGCATCCTGCCGGCCCAGGCGCCGGGCGTGACCGACAACGTGCGCGTGCGCTCGGTCATCGGGCGCTTTCTGGAGCATTCGCGGGTGTTCTATTTCCGCGTTGGCGAACAAGAGGCCTTGTGGCTGTCCAGCGCCGACTGGATGAACCGCAACATGCTGCGCCGCGTGGAACTGGCCTGGCCGGTGACCGATCCCGTGCTGCGCCAGCGCATCATGGACGAATGCCTCAGCGCCTACCTGCACGACACCCGAGACAGTTGGCTGTTGCAGCCCGACGGCCAGTACGTGCGGGCCTTGAGCGGCACCACGCCCAAGGGGCGGGCGGCACCCCACCATTCGGCCCAGGTGTCCTTGATGCAACGTTATGGCAGCAAAGGCTGAACCGGAGGCACGGATGGACCTGATCCTGTGGCGGCACGCCGAGGCCGAAGAAGAGCTGGAGCTGGGCGGTGACCTGTCCCGGCGCCTGACGCCCAAGGGCGAAAAGCAGGCCAGCCGCATGGCCGCCTGGCTGGATCGGCAGTTGCCAGACGGTGCTCGCATTTACGCCAGCCCGGCCGTGCGCACCGAACAGACCGTGGTGGCCCTGGGACGCAAATACCGCCTGCGCGACGAACTGGCGCCCGACGGCACGCCCGAGCAACTGCTGCAACTGGTGCAATGGCCCCACGCCAAAGGTGCCACCCTGGTGGTGGGACACCAGCCGGCGCTGGGCCGGGTGATTGCGCAGTTGCTGCGCCTCAAAGACCCCGAGTGCGCGGTACGCAAAGGCGCCGTGTGGTGGCTGCGCCAACGCGAGCGCGATGGCGTCAAACAGACGGTTGTGGTGACGGTGCAGACACCGGAGCTGCAGTAGCCTTCTCGGCGTCTACTTTGCTTTTTTGGCCGCAGGGCGCCCGGTCTTGAGCGTGGGCACGTCGGCCAGGGCCTTGGCAAAAGCGGCGTCAGGCATGAAGGCCAGGGTCATGAGGCCGGCGCGCAGCAGCTCGCTTTTCTTGATGCTCACGCCTTGCTTCAAGGCGCGTTCCTTGAGCGAGGCGATGGCCTCGTACTCGTTTTTCGGGATGGTGAAGCTGTCGCGCACCAGCTTGGGCTTTTTGGGCTTGGCCGGTGCCTCTGCCACAGGTGCTGCCTTGGCGACTTTGACCACCGGCTTGGCGGGCGCCTTGGGCGCGGCTTTGGCCACGGGTTTTGACGCAGGCTTGGGCAGAGGCTTGGGTGCCTGCACGGCCTTGGCCAGTGCTTTGCTGGCGGCGGGTGGGGCCACCACCTTTTTGGCTGCGGGCTGGGGTGCGGCCTTGTTGGCGGGAGCTTGGGGCGATGTGGTCATGGGCTGAGCGTCCTTGAAGAGATGGAAGTGGCAAACAGTGTAAACCGTATATACGGTTTTGTCTGCCGATCACCTCAAGTTCACTTCAACCTCACTTCACATCCACCGAGAACTTCCAGCGGGTTTTTTGCCATGCGGCTTCTTCCTCCTGCAGCAGCCAGGCCGACTGCGGAAAACGTTTGGCCCAGTCCGCACCGGCAACAAGGCGGAAATGCCCGTTTTTGTAGCCGAGCTTGAGTGTGCCGGTGTCGGGCGTCTTGCGGGCGTGGCACAGCAGCACCGCCAGCCGCAGGCTGAGCAGCTGTTTCGCAAACAGTTCTTCGGCCAGCGGTTCTTCCATCTTGCGCAGCTTGCCCCGCTGGCCCAGCACCAGCTGGCTCATGCGATGCAGCTCGGGCAGCGAGAAGCCCGGCGCGTCCACGTTGTCCAGGATGTAGGCGCCGTGCTGGTGGGCGTCGCTGTGCGAGATGTGGGTGCCGATTTCGTGCAGGCGCGCGGCCCAGGCCAGCTTGGCCGAAAACCGCCCGGCCAGTGGGTCGGGTGCCGCGATCTGCTCGAACAGGGCGGTGCTCAGCGCCTGCACCCGTTCGGCCTGGGCGCTGTCCACCGAAAACCGTTCGGCCAGCCAGCCCACGGTGCGCTCTCGCACGTCGGTGTCGTCGGCCTCGCGCGCAATCAGGTCGTACAGGGCGCCCTGGCGCAGCGCGCCCTGGGCCGGCAGCAGTTGCTCCAGCTCGAAGAGGTCGAAAATCGCGCGCAACACGCTGATGCCGCCACCGATGACGGCCTTGCGGTCTTCGCGCAGGCCATCGATCTTGAGCTGGTCGGCATGGCCGGCGCGCAGCAGGCGGCCATGCAGCCAGTCCAGCCCGGCGCGGCCTATCATGCCGGCCGGCCAGCCGTTGTTGGCCAGCAATTCGGCCACCGCCCCCACCGTGCCTGACGAACCGTAGGCCACGCTCCACTGGTCTTTTGCAAAGGTGTCCAGCGCTTCGTCGAGCACCGCTTTGGCCGCCACTTCGGCGGTGCGGAAGCCCTCGGCCGTGAATTCACCACCCGGGAAATAGCGCGTGGACCACGAGCCGCTGCCCAGCCGGTAGGACTCCATGCGCAGGGCATTGAAGCCCTGGCCCAGGATCATTTCGGTGGAACGCCCGCCGATGTCGATGACCAGGCGGCGTTCGTCGGACTGCGGCAGCAGGCGTGAGACACCCTGGTAGATCAGCCGGGCTTCCTCGTGGCCCGACACCACCTCGATGCGGAACCCGAGCAGCGCTTGCGCGCGGTCCAGGAATTCATCGCGGTTGCGGGCTTCGCGCAGTGTCTGTGTGGCCACGGCGCGCACCTGCTGTTTGCCAAAGCCTTGCAGGCGCTCGCCGAAGCGGGCCAGGCAATCCCAGCCGCGCTGCATGGCGGCGGGGGTGAGGGCGCGCGTCTCGTCCAGCCCGCTGCCCTGGCGTATCGCTTCCTTGAGGTATTCGACGCGCTCGATGTGGCCCGAATGGTAGCGGCCGATTTCCAGTCTGAAGCTGTTCGATCCGAGGTCGACAGCGGCCAATAAGGTTCCGTTTTGCATGCTGTGGCGGGGCGGGGCGGCCGTTGCTTCCAAGAAAGAAGCCGCATTGTGACGCATGGCCGTGGCGATTCACCGCCGGCTGTTGTTGTCAAACAGGTGTTTTCTGTCGGCCACAAACTTGTCACAATCTCGTCACATTGCCTGCCTAGAGTCTCGGTTGTTGTTTGATTCCGTCTCCGCAACCCATAGGATCTCTATGAACACGAAACGCACCCTGCTCAAGACCGTTGCCGCCGCTGCCCTGGCCGCCATGGCCATGGGTTCCGCACTCGCCGCCGACATCACCGGTGCAGGCGCCACCTTCCCCTTCCCGATCTACGCCAAATGGGCGGAAGCCTACAAGGCCGCCACCGGCACCGGTCTGAACTACCAATCCATTGGCTCGTCGGGTGGTCTGCGCCAGATCCGCGCCAAGACCGTGGCCTTCGGCGCCTCCGACGCACCCGTGCCCGGTGCCGATCTCGACAAGGACGCCATGGTGCAGTTCCCCGCCATCATCGGCGGCACCGTGCCGGTGTTCAACGTCGAAGGTTTCAAGGCCGGCGAGCTGCGCGTGACCGGCCCGGTGCTGGCCGAAATGTTCATGGGCAAGATCAGCAAGTGGAACGACCCCAAGCTGGCCGCGCTGAACCCGGGCAAGAACCTGCCCGACACCACCATCACCGTGGTGCACCGCGCTGACGGTTCGGGCACCACCTACAACTGGACCGACTACCTGAACACGGTCAGCAAGGACTGGGCCGATTCCGTGGGCCGTGGCAACGCCGTCAAGTGGCC
>CAYUAH010000299.1:0-4158 GCA_964442375.1 uncultured Hydrogenophaga sp.
TTGAGCACCACGTCCACCTGCGTGCGCAGCACCAGGCGCATGCGCTCCATGTCGTGGATGTAGGGGTCGTCCATGCCCTCGGGCGTGGGCACGCCGGTGACGATGCCGACCTGGCAGCGGTCGTAGGCCAGGCCTTCCTTCAGGATGCTGCGCGGGCTGTTTTCAATCACGGCCGCTTCGATGTTGCGGTTGATCAGGCAGCGCTGACCGGCTTCCCATTCGGTCGGTTTGCCCGACACCACCTTTTGGGTGCCGATGTACAGGCCGGCCGAGCAGGCCAGGCCGGTGAGCGGACCGCTGAGCTGGATGACGCGGGCCAGCAGGCGGGCCACCACAGCGCGCTCCGGGCCGCCGGTCACGCCCACCACGGGAATGCGCCCGCTGTCGCTGGCGCTGAACAGGTGGTTGACCACCGCCTCGCCGCAAGGGCGCGGCTTGCCCACGGCGGGCTTGAGGTGCATCAGCAGGCTGGGGCCGGCGTTGACTTCGACGATGGCGCCACCCTGGCTTTCCAGCGGCTGCGAGATGTCGCGCGCCACCAGGTCGATGCCGGCGATGTCCAGGCCCACCACACGTGCGGCCAGTGCGGCCATCTCGGCCACGTCGGGGTGCACGTCGTCGGTCACGTCGTGGCCCATGTTGCCGGTGCGCATCACCAGCACCTGGCGGCCGGCTTCTGGCACGCTGGTGGCCGTCAGGCCCTGGCGCTGCAACTCCAGCACGGCGGTGGTGTGCTCGTTCAGTCGGATGGTGTCGAGCAGGAAACCTTCTTCCTCGCCACGGCGCGGGTCGCTGTTGATCTGCGATTCGATCAGTTGCTCCACGGTATGGACGCCGTCGCCGGTGATGCTGGCCACCTCGCCGCGTGAGGCCGCCACCAGCTTGCCGCCCACCACCAGCAGGCGGTGTTCCTCGCCGTGGATGTGGCGCTCCACCATCACATCCGAGCCTTCGACCTCGGCAATCGGGTAAGCGGCTTCCACTTCGGCCTGCGTTTTGAGGTCCAGCGAGACACCCCGACCGTGGTTGCCATCGGTGGGCTTGACCACCACCGGCAGGCCGATGTCTTGCGCCGCGCTCCATGCTTCGGCCGGGCTGTGCACGATCTCGCCCTCGGGAATGGGCACGCCGCAGGCCTTGAGCAGGGACTTGGTCAGGTCCTTGTCGCGCGACACACTTTCGGCGATGGCGCTGGTGCGGTCGGTTTCTGCCGTCCAGATGCGGCGCTGGCGCGAGCCGTAGCCCAGTTGCACCAGGTTGCCGTCGGTCAGGCGAATGGACGGGATACCGCGCTCGGCGGCGGCATCGGCAATGGCGGCGGTGCTGGGGCCCAGGCAGAGCCGGTCCACCAGCGCAGTCAGTGCCTTCACGGTGGCCTTCACGTCATAGGCTTGGTCCTGGATGGCGGCCAGCACCAGCTCACGCGCGGCGCGCACGGCGGCAAAACCCACGTCCTCTTGGCGGGCGCGCACGGCCAGTTTGTAGACGCCACGTTGTTCGGTTTCGCGCGCCTTGCCAAAGCCCACGGGCGAGCCGGCCAGGTTCTGCAGCTCGATGGCCACGTGCTCCATGATGTGGGCGGGCCAGGTGCCTTCGCGCAGGCGCAGCAGAAAACCGCCGGGCTCGCCCACGCCGCAGCGGTGTTCGGCCAGGCCCGGCAGCCAGGCGCTCAGGCGCTCGGTGAAGCCGGGCAGGGTGTTGGAGGGGCAGTCTTCGAGGGCACCGATGTCCACCAGGGCTTCCACCACGGGGCGGTAGGTCCAGATGTTGGGGCCACGCAGGTAGGCCAGACGCAGGATCTTGATGTCTTTTTCAGTCATGGGAATGGTCGTCCGCAGCCGCGCCGCGGGGGCGTGCTGAACAAGGCGGATGTCGGTTCTGCGGTCAGAGGGGCAGCCTTACAATCTTCTGGCCTGAGCAGGCCTTCCAGGTGAACCAGGCAACGCCACGTGGCGTGCACCAGAAATGCGATTTTGTACCCACTCCGAGGCGGGTCCAAAGCCGTTACAAACATTTATTTTCCCGCATGAGCACCTTGCCTGCGCCCAGCGCTGCTCCAGAAACCCGCTCCGGCCTGTGGCCAGCCGCCTTGTCAGGAGGGGCCGACGGCGCACCGCTGGCATCGCTGGAAACCGATCTCAGCGAAGACCTGCGTTTTGTGCCCGGGCTTTTGACCGTGGACGCCACCCGCCTGAGGGCCTGGACGCGCGCGGCCGATGGCGCCCCCCAAGCCGATGGCGACTGGCCCCTGGGCCGTGGCCTGAGCCTGCGCCAGAGCGACCACGCTGGGGTGGGGCAGATCGAGCTGTTCAATGCGCAAGGGCGGCTGGCCGTGTGGCGCTACACCCTGGCGCAGCAGGTGGCCGCCACCCGTCTGGTCAACCAGTTCGTGCTGGCGCAGCAGGCGCTGGAAGAAGGGCGAGCGCCGCAGCAGGTGATGCAGGCGACCTGTCCGCTGTGCAAGGCGCCACTGGACCCCGACCAGGAGGACTGCCCGGCCTGCGCGCAGGAAAACACCACGCCGCCCTCCACCTGGATGTTGCTGCGCCTGTGGCGCTTCGCCAAGCCCTACCAGGGGCAGCTGCTGGCCGGTTTCCTGCTCATGCTGGCCTCTACCGCCGCCACGCTGGTGCCGCCTTACCTCACCATGCCGCTGATCGACGAGGTGCTGATTCCCTACCAGAGTGGCAAGGCGGTGGAGATGTCGCTGGTGGTGATGTACCTCGGCGGCCTGCTGGGCGCGGCGCTGCTGGCCTGGGGCCTGGGCTGGGCCAAAACCTACATCCTGGCCCTGGTGTCCGAGCGCATCGGCGCCGACCTGCGCACCACCACCTACGAGCATCTGCTCAAGCTCTCGCTCGAATACTTCGGTGGCCGACGCACCGGCGACCTGATGGCCCGCATCGGTTCGGAAACCGACCGCATCAACGTGTTCCTGTCCTTGCATCTGCTGGATTTCGCCACCGACGTGCTGATGATCACCATGACCACGGTGATCCTGTTCTCCATCAACCCCTGGCTGGCGCTGGCCACGCTGCTGCCGCTGCCCTTCATCGGCTGGATGATCCACGTGGTGCGCGACAAGCTGCGCACCGGCTTTGAGAAGATAGACCGCGTCTGGTCCGAAGTCACCAGCGTGCTGGCCGACACCATCCCCGGCATTCGCGTGGTCAAGGCCTTTGCGCAGGAAAACCGCGAGGCCCAGCGCTTTCGCGACGCCAACAAGCACAACCTGGACGTGAATGACAAGCTCAACCGCGTGTGGTCGCTGTTTGCACCCACGGTCTCGCTGCTGACCGAAATCGGGCTGCTGGTGGTCTGGGGCTTCGGCATCTGGCTGGTGGCGCACCAGTCCATCACCGTGGGTGTGCTGACCGCGTTTCTCGCCTACATCGGGCGCTTCTACAGCCGGCTCGACTCCATGAGCCGCATCGTGTCGGTGACGCAGAAGGCCGCCTCGGGCGCCAAGCGCATCTTCGACATCCTGGACCACGTCTCGAGCGTACCCGAGCCGGTCAACCCGGTGCACCTGGACAAGGTGGATGGCCGCATCGAGATCGAAGGCGCAGGCTTTCGCTATGGCAACCGCGCGGTCATCCGGGGCCTGAACCTGCACATCGCCCCGGGTGAAATGGTGGGCCTGGTGGGCCACAGCGGCTCGGGCAAAAGCACCCTGGTCAACCTGATCTGCCGGTTCTACGACATCTCCGAAGGCGCCATCAAGATCGACGGTGTGGACATCCGCTCGCTGCCGGTGGCCGAGTACCGCAGCCACATCGGCCTGGTGCTGCAGGAGCCCTTCCTGTTCTTCGGCACCATCGCCGAGAACATCGCCTACGGCAAGCCCGACGCCACCCGCGAGGAAATCATCGCCGCCGCCCGCGCCGCGCACGCGCACGAATTCATCCTGCGTCTGCCGCAGGGCTACGACTCGCTGGTGGGCGAACGTGGCCAGGGCCTGTCGGGCGGCGAGCGCCAGCGCATCAGCATCGCGCGCGCGCTGCTGATCAACCCGCGCATCCTCATCCTGGACGAAGCCACCTCCTCGGTGGACACCGAAACCGAAAAGGAAATCCAGAAGGCGCTGGACAACCTCGTCAAGGGCCGCACCACCATCGCCATCGCCCACCGCCTGTCCACCCTGCGCAAGGCCGACCG
>CAYUAH010000300.1:0-4144 GCA_964442375.1 uncultured Hydrogenophaga sp.
AGGCCACCGAGCGCCGCATAGGCGAGGGGCAGGGCCTGTTTGCCAAGCGCCGCAAGACGCTGATGTTCAATGGCTACGAGCAGCAGGTGGGCCAACTCTACGCCGGCATGGACCTGCGCAAATTCTTTTGAAGGGCGCCGTACTGGCCCGGCCCTGGGCCAAGCCACTGTTGTTCGTGCTGTGCACCCTGCCGGCCTTCTGGCTGGTGGGCGCGGGCCTGCTGGACCGGCTGGGTGCCAACCCGGCCGAAGCGCTGATCCGCGGTCTCGGCGACTGGACACTGCGTTTCCTCTGCCTGGTGCTGCTGGTCACGCCGCTGCGCCAGCACAGCGGCCTGGCGGTGCTGGCGCGCTGGCGCCGCATGCTGGGTTTGTTCGTGTTTTTCTACGCCAGCCTGCACCTGCTGGCCTACGCCTGGCTGGACATGGGCTTCGAGTTGACGGAGCTGCTGCCCGACATCGTCAAGCGCCCTTTCATCACCGTGGGCATGGTCGCCTGGCTGCTGTTGTTGGCGCTGGCCGCCACCTCGTTCAACCGCGCCATCAAGGCATTGGGGGCGCCGCAGTGGCAGCGGCTGCACCGCGCGGTGTATGGGGTGGCCGTGCTGGCCGTGCTGCATTTCTTCTGGATGCGGGCGGGCAAGCAGCTGTTTGGCGAGGTGGCGGTCTATGCCGCCATCCTCGGGACGCTGCTGGGCTGGCGCGTGTGGCGGCGCGTCAGAGCGCGCGTTCCAGCCTGAGCTGGTCGGCCACGCTTTCACGCTCGCGGATCAGGTGGGCTTTGGCGCCGTCCACCAGCAGCTCGGCCGCGCGGCCGCGGGTGTTGTAGTTGCTGGCCATGCTCATGCAGTAGGCTCCGGCCGACAGCACCGCCAGCAGGTCACCCTGGGCCACGTGGAGTGCCCGGTCGCGGCCGATCCAGTCGCCGCTTTCGCACACCGGGCCGACCACGTCCCAGGTGGTGGGGGCACCTTCGCGCGGCAGCACCGGCACAATGCCGTGGTGGGCTTGGTACATGGCCGGTCGCGGCAGGTCGTTCATGGCCGCGTCCACGATGAGAAAGTTCTTCTGCTCGCCGGGCTTGAGGTACAGCACCTCGGTCACGCACACGCCGGCGTTGCCCACCAGCGAGCGGCCGGGTTCGATCATCAGCTTGCGCTGGCCAAAACCACGTGCGTCCAGCTTGGCCAGCAACGCGGCCCACAGCACGTCGGCCGCCGGCGGCGTGTCGCCCTGGTAGTCGATGCCCAGACCGCCACCGAAGTCGATGTGCTGGAGGGGCACACCGGCCGCTTCGATGGCCGTGACCAGGTCCAGGATGCGGTCCATGGCGTCGAGGTAGGGTGCCATTTCGGTGATCTGCGAGCCGATGTGGCAGTCGATGCCGACCACCCGCAGGCCGGTGCAGGCGGCTGCAAAACGGTAGGTCTCGACCGCGTCTTCGTGGGCGATGCCGAATTTGTTGCCTTTGAGGCCGGTAGAGATGTAGGGGTGGGTCTTGGCGTCCACGTCGGGGTTGACGCGGATGCTCACGGGCGCGCGCTGGCCCACGCCGCGCGCCACCTCATCGAGCACCTCCAGTTCGGCCCGGCTTTCCACGTTGAAGCATCCGATGCCGGCGTCCAGGGCGCGGCGCATTTCCGCGCGGGTCTTGCCCACGCCGGAGAAGATGATCTTGTGGGGCTCGCAGCCTGCGGCCAGCGCGCGGTCGAGCTCGCCGCCCGAGACGATGTCCAGGCCACAACCGGCGCGCACAAAGGTTTGCAGGATGGCCAGCGAGCTGTTGGCCTTCATGGCGTAGCAGATCTGTGCGTCGCGCCCGGCAAAACCGCGCTGGTAGGCGGCCAGCGCCTGCAGCATGGCGGCCTTGGAATAGATGAACAGCGGCGTGCCATGGGCGCGCGTCAGCTCGTGCACCGACAGGTCTTCGACCATCAGCTGGCCATCGCGGTAGCCGATGAACGGCCGCAGGAAATCAGAGCTCATGCAAGGGCGCGCTTTCAGCGCGTGGTGGGGATTTTGGGGGCAGTCTGGTCGGCGGGCGCGGGCAGGTAGAGCGGGCCCTTCTGGCCACACCCCGACAAGCCCAGCCCTGCCAGCAGGGCCAAAGCCACAACGCGGGCGCGGCGGCGGGGGAGGCCTAGAATTTGGGTGCTGAACAACATCACAAGATTGTATGACCGACCTCGAATTCCTTGACCGCGCCGAGGCGGCGCTCCAGGCCATTGAATTGGCCTGTGACCGCATCAACGAAAGCACGGACGCCGACGTGGACAACCAGCGGGTGGGAGGCATGGTCACGCTGGTGTTCGCCAACCGCAGCCAGATCGTGGTCAACCTGCAAAAGCCACTGCACGAGATCTGGATGGCGGCGCGCTCGGGCGGTTACCACTACAAGTGGGACGGCCAGGCCTGGGTGGACACCAAGGGGCAGGGTGAATTGTTCGCGCAACTCACGCGCTGTGCCAGCGAACAGGCCGGGCAGTCGCTGGTTTTCAGTTCCTGAACAGGTCGAGGATGCTGCGCTTTTCCTGCGACTCCACCGCAGGGGCAGGCACGTTGCCTTCGCTGGCGCCATCGCCCGCGCCCAGTTTGCTCACGCCCTGTCCGGGGGTGTATTCCTGAAAGTACCAGTCGTTGCCCACCGACACCACACCCTCGGGTGGCGAGGGCTGCTCCACGGGCACGCCCTTGAGTGCCTCGGACATGAATGAAATCCAGATCGGCAGGCTCAGTCCGCCGCCGGTTTCGCGGCTGCCCAGGTTGCGCGGTGTGTCGTAGCCCACCCAGGTGGCCGCCACCAGCGTGGGCTGGTAGCCCACGAACCAGGCATCCATGGCGTCGTTGGTGGTGCCGGTTTTGCCATACAGGTCAGGGCGCTTGAGTGTGGCCTGGGCGCGCGCTGCCGTGCCCGAGCGGGTGATTTCCTGCAGCAGCGAGCCCATCACAAAGGCGTTGCGCGGGCTGATGGCGCGCTGTTCTTCGGTGTGTTCCGGCGCCGGCACGTCCAGCAGGGTCTTGCCCTTGTCGTCGGCCACGCGGGTGATCAGGTAGGGGTTGACGCGGTAGCCACCGTTGGCGAAGACCGCGTAGCCGGTGGCCATCTGCATGGGAGTGACCGTGCCCGCACCCAATGCCATGGTCAGGTAGGGCGGGTGCTTATCTGCTTCAAAACCGAAGCGGGTCACCCAGTCCTGGGCGCTTTGGGTGCCCACCATCTGCAGCACCCGTATGGACACCATGTTCTTGGACTTGGCCAGCGCGGTGCGCACGCTCATGGGGCCGTCGAACTGGCCGTCGTAGTTTTTCGGCTCCCAGGGCTTGCCGCCGGTGACGGCTGCACTGAAGAACAGCGGTGCGTCGTTGACCACGGTGCTGGGTGTCAGGCCCTTTTCCAGCGCGGCCGAGTAGATGAAAGGCTTGAAGCTGGAGCCGGGCTGGCGCTGCGCCTGGGTGACGTGGTTGAACTTGTTCTTCTGGAAATCGAAGCCGCCCACCAGGGCTTTGATGGCGCCGTTGCGCGGGTCCAGCGCCACCAGGGCGGACTCCACTTCAGGCAACTGGGTGATTTCCCAGGTTTTGCGCGGTGTCTGGGCGATGCGCACCACCGCGCCACGCCGGATCTGCAGCTTGGGCGGAGCTTTGTCGGCCAAGCCCGATTGCACCGGTTTGAGGCCGTCGCCGGTGATCTCGATGGGCTCGCCGCTGTCGCGGGCAACCACCACCTTGCGCGGACTGGCTTCCAGCACCACGGCGGTGAGCAGTTCTCCGTTGTCGGGGTGGTCGGCCAGCACGTCGTCGAGGGCTGCGTCCAGGGCCTTGGTGTCGGTCGGCAATTCGACGAAGCGCTCCGGGCCACGGTAGAACTGGCGACGCTCGAAATCCAGCACGCCGCGCCGCAGCGACTGGTGGGCCGCCTGCTGCGCCTTGCTGTCCACGGTGGTGTAGACGTTGAGTCCGCGGGTGTAGGTCTCGTCGCCGTACTGGGCGTGAATGGCCTGGCGCACCATCTCGGCCGCGTATTCCGCGTGCAGGCGCTCGCTGCTGCTGGGGGGGCGCACGCGCACCGGTTCGCGGCGCGCGGTTTCGGCCTGTGCTTCGGTGATGAAGCCGTTCTCGACCATGCGGTCGATGATGTGCATCTG
>CAYUAH010000301.1:0-4140 GCA_964442375.1 uncultured Hydrogenophaga sp.
AGGCCCAGGCCGACCAGGCGCACGCCAAGTTCGACGACGACAAGAGCGAGTTCAGCGGCTACCTCAAGCTGTGGAAGTGGATCAACGAGGCCCGGGGCGGAAAATCGGGAGCGACGCCGGGCGTCGCGGGTGAACACAAGCTCAGCAACCGCCAGTACGAACAGCTGCTGCGGCAGAACTTCGTCAACATCCGGCGTGTGCGCGAATGGCGCGACATCCACACCCAATTGCACACCGTGGTGGCTGAGCACAAGTGGGCCATCAACACAACGCCGGCCAGCTACGAGCAATTGCACCTGTCCATGCTCTCGGGCCTGCTGGGCAACATCGGCCTCAAGCACGAGACCGAGGATGTGTACCTGGGCGCGCGCGGCATCAAGTTCCACCGCCACCCCGGCGCCCACCTGAGCAAGCGGCCGGGGCGCTGGATCGTCTGTGCCGAACTGGTGGAAACCGCACGCCTGTTTGGCCGGGGCATTGCGGCCATTGAGCCGCAGTGGCTGGAGCAGGTGGGCGGGCATTTGCTCAAAAAGCAGTTGCTGGACCCGCACTGGGAAAAGAAGGCCGGCGAGGTGGTCGCGCTGGAGCGCGCCACGCTGTATGGCCTGGTGGTTTACCAGGGCCGGCGCATCAACTACGGCAAGGTCGATCCGGTGGGCGCGCGCGAGCTGTTCATCCGCGAGGCGCTGGTGGGGCAGGAATGGGAAACCCGTCTGCCCTTTTTGAGCGCGAACCGCAAGCTCATTGCCCAGGTCGAATCGCTGGAACACAAGTCGCGCCGGCAGGACGTGCTGGTCGACGACGAGCTGATCTTTGCCTTCTACGACGCCCAGATTCCAGCCGATGTGTGCAGCGGCCCGGGGCTGGAGCGCTGGTGGCGCGAGGCCTCGCGCCAGAACCCCAAATTGCTGCAGCTCAGCCGCGAGGAGCTGATGCGCCACGAGGCTGCGGGCATCACCACCAGCGCCTTTCCCAAGGTCATCAAGCTGGGCGGCGTGGACTGTGCGGCCGACTACCTGCACGAGCCTGGCGATGCGCGCGACGGCCTGACCGTGACGGTGCCGCTGTTCGTGCTCAACCAGGTGAGCGACGAGCGTTGCGAGTGGCTGGTGCCCGGCATGCTCAAGGACAAGATACAGGCTTTGCTCAAGAGCCTGCACCAGAAGCCACGCAGCCGCTTCGTGCCGTTGCCCGAGAACGCGGCGCGGCTGGCCGAGCTGTTCAGTGCGACCGAACGCTGGTGTGTGGGCGGGCTCACCGATGCGCTGCTCAAACAGGTGCGCGCTGAAACCAGCCTGGATGTGAAGCGCGCCGATTTCAAGCTCGACATGCTGCCCCCGCACCTGTTCATGAACCTGCGGGTGGTGGACGAACACGGCCGCCAGCTGGGCCAGGGCCGCAACCTGGGCGCGCTGAAGGCCGAGCTGGGAGGCAAGGCGCGTGGGGCGTTTCAGGCACTGGCGGGGCTCAAGGTGGCTTCACCTGCCGTGCCTCCACCCTCTCCCTCTGGGCGAGGGCAGGGTGAGGGTGTGGCGCCTGCGAGGGTCAGCCCTCACCCCAACCCTCTCCCAGAGGGAGAGGGGGTAAAGAAGCACACCGCCTGGACCTTTGGCGAGCTGCCCGAGCTGATGGAGATCCGAAAGGGCGGCCAGACCCTGATCGGTTTCCCGGCCCTGATCGACCAGGGCGATGCCGTCACCATCGAGGTCTTTGACGAGCCCGAGGTGGCGGCGGCCAAACACCGCGCCGGCCTGCGCCGCCTGTTTGCGCTGCAGATACGCGACGCCCTCAAGTACCTGGAAAAAAACCTGCCCGACCTGCAGAAAATGGCGGTGGCCTACATGCCGCTGGGCACGCAGGAGGAGCTGCGCGACCAGCTGATTGCGGTGGCGTTGGAGCGTGCCTTTCTGCTCGACCCGTTGCCCACCGACGAGCTTGCATTCAAACGCCGCATCGACGAAGGCCGAGGGCGCTTGACCTTGATCGCCAACGAGGTGTCACGCTTGGCGGCCACGGTGCTGGCCGAGTTCGCCACGGCCACGCGCAAGATCAAGGACACCAAAAACGCCACTGAGGCGGTGGCCGATGCGCAGCAGCAATTGCAGCGCCTGTGTGGCAAACGCTTTGTGATGGACACGCCCTGGGCCCAGTTGCAGCACCTGCCGCGTTACCTCAAGGCCATCACCTTGCGGCTGGACAAGTGGCGCGCCGACCCCGCGCGCGACGCCGCCAAGCTGGCCGAACTGCGACCGCAGGAGCAGCGCTTCTGGCGCCTGGTGGCCGAGCGCAAGGGCGTGCTCGACCCCCGCATGATGGAGCTGCGCTGGCTGCTGGAGGAGTTGCGGGTGAGTTTCTTCGCGCAAGAGCTGCGCACGCCGCAACCCGTGAGCGTCAAGCGGCTGGAGAAGGTCTGGGCCCAGCTGTCGAGCTGAGCCCAGGGCCCTGGTTCAGCGCAGGCTGTTCAGCGCGGCCACGCCCGTGGCCGGGAAGTCGGTGAACACACCGTCCACGCCCAGCTTCATGTAATAGGCCATCTCGGCTTTGGGGTCCTTGAAGCCGTAGCCGCTGGCGTCGTCGCGGAAGGTCCAGGTGTGCACCATCAGCCCGCGCTGGTGCGCGGCTTCCACCACGCCGGTGCTGCCGTCCACGCGGCGGTCGTTGATGTTGATGGCGCCATCGCCGTTGCGGTCGGTGTTGTCGTTGACGGTCTTGACCAGGTAGGGCTTCCACGGGCCCACGGCGTCGGCGTAGGTCTTGATGAAGTCCAGGCCGGCCGGCTTGAGCAGGTCGGCGAAGCTGCGGGCGTCGTTGTTGACCACGAAGTCGTAGGGCTTGTGGTAGGGCGCCACCAGCGACATGCTGCCGTCGTCCTTCACGTCGTCGGCGTCGATCAGTTGCACCAGCTTGATGTTGGTCTTGGTGTTGAGGTACTGCAGGTTGGAGACCTCGAAGGACTGGATGAACACCGGTGCGCTGCCGGTGTTGCCATAGGCCGCGTGCAGGGTGGCCACCAATTTGTCTTCAAACACGTTGGCGCCAAAGCCCGCCTCGGTGGCGTGGAAGACCGAGTGCTTGATTTCGGGGTAGATGCCCACGGTGCGGCCGCGCTTGCTGCCTTCGGCCTTGGCCAGGGCAATTACTTCGTCCAGCGTGGGGATGCTGTAGAGGCCATTGAGCGACTGGTCGCGGTTGGCGCGGGCCTGCACCGCGCGCAGCGTCTTGATCTCGGCCAGGGTGAAGTCGCTGGCGAAGTAGGCGGTGGTGGCCACGCCGTCCACGTTGCGGGTGGTTTTGCGCGACGCGGGGAACTTGGCTGCGACGTCGGTGGTGCCGTCGAGCATGGGTTCGTGGCGGGCGATCATCACACCGTCCTGGGTCAGCACCAGGTCGGGTTCGATGAAGTCGGCGTTCTGCTCGATGGCCTTGCGGTAGGACTCCAGCGTGTGTTCGGGCAGCAGGCCCGAGGCGCCCCGGTGGCCGATCACCAGCGGCGCGTCGCCGCTCAGGGTGTTGTAGGCGGGGTCGGAGCCGCCGCAGGCCTGCAGCAGGGCCAGGGTGGCAAGCGTGGACAAGGCGAGCGCCAGGCGCGTCGGTCGGAACATGGGGTGTCTCCCGGAGATGAAGCCTGCCCGATCGGCAGGTCTTCCCATTCTGGTGAGACAGGTGACGGGCTCATGACGCGTTCATGTCGGTTTCGCGACCGTGCGTCGCCTGCCCGTCAGAGGCGGGCCAGTCGCTCCAGCGCCGACACCAGCGTTTCATCTTTCTTGGCAAAGCAGAAGCGCACCACGTGCTGGTCGAAGCCGTTGCCGTAGAAGGCCGACAGCGGGATGGCGGCCACGCCGATCTCGCGCGTCAGCCATTGGCAGAAGTCGGCCTCGGGCAGGCTGCGTTCGGGCACCGCCAGCTCGGAGATGTCCACACACTGGAAGTAGCTGCCTTCGCTGGGCAGCAGCTTGAAGCGGGTCTTGCTCAGGCCGGCGCGAAAGAGGTCGCGCTTGTGCTGGTAGAAGGCCGGCAGGTCCAGGTAGGGGCGGGGGTTGGCCATGTAGCGCGCCAGCGCGTGCAGCATCGGCGTGATGACCGTGAACACGTTGAACAGGTGCACCTTGCGGAACTCGGCCGTCAGCGGCGCGGGCG
>CAYUAH010000302.1:0-4115 GCA_964442375.1 uncultured Hydrogenophaga sp.
TCGGTTTCCTTCACACGCAGGGCCACGTTGTGCTGCAGCTCTTTTTGCAGGCGGTCCCAGATCTGGCGGCTGGTGACGTACTTGCCTTCGCGGCCCGCCAGCGGGCTGGTGTTGACGCAGAAGTTCATGATCAGGGTCGGCTCATCGACCTTGAGCATGGGCAGCGGTGCCGGGTTCAGCGGGTCGGTCACGGTCACGCCGATGCCGATGTCGGCGATGCCGTTGATCAGCACGATCTCGCCCGGGCCGGCTTCGGTCACCTGCACGCGGTCCAGACCCTGGAAGGTCAGCACCTGGTTGATGCGGCCCTTGACGCTGCTGCCGTCCGGACCTTCCATCACCAGCACGTCCATGCCGGGTTTGATGGTGCCCTGGCTCACGCGGCCCACGCCGATGCGGCCCACAAAGGTGGAGAAGTCCAGTGCCGAAATCTGCAGCTGCAGCGGGGCTGCAGGATCGCCTTGCTGGGGCGGCACGTGCTTGAGCACGGTGTCGAACAGGGCCGACATGTCGGGGCCCCACTGCTCGCCCTGCGGGCCTTCTTCCAGCGAAGACCAGCCGTTGATGCCCGAGGCGTAGACCACGGGGAAGTCCAGCTGCTCGTCGGTGGCGCCCAGCTTGTCGAACAGGTCGAAGGCAGCGTTGACCACCTTGTCGGGGTTGGCACCCGGCTTGTCCACTTTGTTCACGACCACGATGGGCTTGAGGCCCAGGGCCAGCGCCTTCTTGGTCACGAAACGCGTTTGTGGCATCGGGCCTTCCTGCGCGTCGATCAGCAGCAGCACACCGTCCACCATCGAGAGCGCACGCTCCACCTCACCGCCAAAGTCCGCGTGGCCCGGGGTGTCCACGATATTGATGTGGGTGTCTTTCCAGCTCACCGCGCAGTTCTTGGCCAGGATGGTGATGCCACGCTCGCGTTCGATGGCGTTGTTGTCCATCACCGTGTCCACGACTTTTTCGTGGTCGGCGAAGGTGCCCGACTGGCGCAGCAGTTGGTCCACCATGGTGGTCTTGCCATGGTCCACGTGGGCGATGATGGCGATGTTGCGAATCTGTTTGCTCATGACAAGTCCTTTGCTGCTTCTGTTTCGCGCAGCGGGTTTTCTAGAATCTGTTGAATTTCGATCGGGCTCAACAGCCGCCCGGGTATCAGTTCGCCGGCCACCACGTGTGCGGTGCCCAACAGGGTGTGGGGGTCGGCGCCGTACACGGCCACACGCTCCGCATCGGGCCAGTTGCCGCGACGGCGCAGGCCACTCAGGAAGCGCCCCGCATCTTCCGCGCCCAGCGTGACGCGGGTGTGTTCACCCAGCAGCGTGTCCACCGGCAGCAAGGCGGCTTGGCGCTCTTCGGGCGCCATGGCTTCCAGAGCTTCGAGCGTGATGGTCTGCGTCAGGCCGAATGGTCCGGTGTGTGTGCGGCGCAAAGCGCTCAAATGGCCGCCGCAGCCGAGCGCTTCGGCAATGTCTTCGCCCAGGGTGCGGATATAGGTGCCTTTGGAGCACACGACATGCAGATCGAGGTGCGGCGTGTCGCCGTTCAACTGCATGTTCAGCAGGTCGAGGTCGTGGATCACGACGTGGCGTGGCTCGCGCTCCACCGTTTCGCCGTCGCGCGCGTATTCGTACAGCGCCTTGCCGTCTTTTTTGAGCGCACTGTGCATGGGCGGTACTTGGGCAATCGGCCCCATGAAGCGGTCCAGCACCTCCACCACCTGGCCCACGCTGCACGTGACGGGGCGGGTTTGCAACACCTCGCCTTCGGCATCGGCCGTGGTGGTGGTTTGGCCCAGGCGCACCGTGGTGTCGTAGGCTTTGTCGGCGTCCAGGTGCAACTGGCTGAACTTGGTGGCGGCACCAAAGCACAGGGGCAAGACGCCGGTGGCCAGCGGGTCCAGCGTGCCGGTGTGACCGGCTTTTTCGGCGCGCAGCAACCATTTGGCCTTTTGCAAGGCCTGGTTGCTGGACAGTCCCAGCGGCTTGTCGAGCAGCAACACCCCATGCACAGGGCGCCGCTGCACCCGTGTGCGTGGCGCTGTCATGTCTATTCCTCTTTGGCGCGCGAGGAAACCGCCTTGGCGATCAAGGCGTTCATGTCCGCCGCACGCTCGGTGGTGCGGTCAAACACAAAATGCAGCGTCGGCACGGTGTGGATGTGCAGGCGCTTGAACAGGCCATTGCGCAGAAAGCCGGCCGCCTGGTTCAGGGCGTCCTGGGTTTCCTGCGGGTCGCCCACCAGCAGGCTGAAGAAGACTTTGGCGTGGGCGTAGTCGGGCGTGACTTCGACCGCCTGGATGGTGACCATGCCCACGCGCGGGTCCTTGAGCTCGCGCGCGATCAGCTCGGTCAGATCGCGCTGGATCTGATCGTTGACGCGGTAGCTGCGGTTGGGCGTGGTCGACTTCTTCTTCATGGCGCGGATCACAGCGTGCGTGCGATTTCCTTGATCTCGAAGAACTCCAGCTGATCACCTTCTTTGATGTCGTTGTAGTTCTTGAGCTTGATACCGCACTCGAAGCCTTCCTTGACTTCGCGCACATCGTCCTTCATGCGCTTGAGCGAGTCCAGTTCGCCGGTGTAGACCACCACGTTGTCGCGCAGCAGGCGGAAATGCGCGCTGCGGGTGACAAAGCCGTTGGTGACCATACAGCCCGCGACCGTGCCGATCTTGGACGCCACGAACACGGTGCGGATCTCGGCGTTGCCGATGACCTCTTCGCGTTTTTCAGGCGCCAGCATCCCGGACATGGCGGCCTTGAGGTCGTCCACCGCGTCGTAAATGATGTTGTAGTAGCGGATGTCGATGTCGTTGCCTTCGGCCAGCTTGCGCGCACCCACGTCGGCACGCACGTTGAAGCCGATGACCACCGCCTTGGACGCAATCGCCAGGTTGATGTCGGATTCGCTGATGCCACCGACACCGGCGTACACCATCTGCACCTTGACTTCGTCGGTCGAGAGCTTGAGCAGCGAGGCCGCCAGCGCTTCCTGCGAACCCTGCACATCGGACTTGAGCACGATGGGCAGCATCTTGACTTCGCCGGCACCGATGTCGGCAAACATGTTTTCCAGCTTGGCGGCTTGTTGCTTGGCCAGCTTGGTGCTGCGGTACTTGCCAGCGCGGTAGGTGGCAATTTCACGGGCACGGCGCTCGTCGAGCATGACCATGAAGTCGTCGCCGGCCTGAGGCACTTCGGCCAGGCCCTGGATTTCCACCGGAATGGAGGGGCCGGCTTCCTTGGCGGTCTTGCCGTTTTCGTCCAGCATGGCGCGCACGCGGCCGGAGGTCTGGCCGGCCAGCACCACGTCGCCCACCTTGAGGGTGCCGGACTGCACCAGCACGGTGGCCACGGCGCCACGCCCCTTGTCCAGGCGCGCTTCGATCACCAGGCCCTTGGCCATGGCTTCCACCGGGGCCTTGAGCTCCAGCACTTCGGCTTGCAGCAGCACCTGCTCCAGCAGGGAATCGACGCCCTCGCCCGTCTTGGCGGACACACCCACAAAAGGCACATCACCACCAAACTCTTCGGGCACCACTTCTTCGGCCACCAGCTCGGAGCGCACCTTGTCCAGGTTGATACCGGGCTTGTCGATCTTGGTCAGCGCCACCACCATGGGCACACCAGCCGCCTTCGCGTGCTTGATGGCTTCCTTGGTCTGGGGCATCACGCCGTCGTCGGCCGCACACACCAGAATGACGATGTCGGTGGCCTGCGCGCCACGGGCACGCATGGCGGTGAAGGCCTCGTGACCAGGGGTGTCCAGGAAGGAGATCATCCCACGCTCGGTTTCCACGTGGTAGGCCCCGATGTGCTGGGTGATGCCACCGGCTTCGCCCGCCGCCACCTTGGCGCGGCGGATGTAGTCCAGCAGCGAGGTCTTGCCGTGGTCGACGTGGCCCATGACGGTGACCACAGGGGCTCGCGGCATGAGCTCAGCCTGCTGGCTGGACACCTCGTCTTCGGTAAAGGCTTCCGGATCGTCCAGCGCCGCTTGCACCGCCGTGTGGCCCAGTTCCTCCACCACGATCATGGCGGTGTCCTGGTCCAGCGACTGGTTGATGGTGACCATCTGGCCCAGCTTCATCAGCTGCTTGATGACCTCGGACGACTT
>CAYUAH010000303.1:0-4080 GCA_964442375.1 uncultured Hydrogenophaga sp.
CCTGGGCAAGGGCGCCAGCGGCGCGGCGGTGCAGAACCTCAAGCTGATGTTGGGCGTTTGACGCCCCCACGCCCCCACGCTCCGCCGCTTCGCGGGTCGCTGCCCCCCAAGGGGGCTGACCTGCCTTGGGGCGGCCCGGCGGCAGGTCTGATCACACGTTGATCAGCCAGCCGTCCTCTCGCTGGGCGGCGCCACTTTTCACCAACTCGTCCACCATGGGCATCAGCCAATCGCCGAAGCTGGCCTGGCCCATGCGCTGCTGCAGGTTCAGCAGGTAGGGCGTGCCATGGGCCCAGGCTTCAAAGTCGGCCAGTGGCAGACGCTGCCATTCCAGCAGCTTGAACTTGATCAGCACCTTGGCCGCATGGCGCAGGTGTTTGTCGGGCGAGGCGGTGAACTGATCCAGGCGTGCGCGGGCCCGTGCCAGTGCGCCGGCCACGTCGGTGAAGATGCGGCCATGGCCGGGAATCACGGTCAGCGGCGCCAGGCCTTCGATCAGGTCCAGCGTGGCGCCCACCTCGTGGAAGGCGTCTTCGCCCTCCAGCTCGGGGAACACCACCCCAAAGCCGTTTTCCCACAACGCGTCGGCCGAGATCAGCAGGCGGTGGTCGGGCTGGAACAGCACCACCGAGTGGGGGTCGTGTCCCGGCGCGGCGTGCACCTGCCAGGTCAGTCCGGCCAGCGTGAACGTGGTCTCAGGCAGCAGCACACCTTCGATGCGAAAGCGCGGGCAGGTCTGGCCGGTCAGCACATAGGTCAGGTCGTCGTCGTCCCAGGCCCGCACCGCGTGCGCCTGGCCCGGCGGGATGAGGGTTTGCAGCGCCGGGTAGGCGGCCTGCAGCGCGGCGTTGCCACCGCAGTGGTCGCTGTGCAGGTGGGTGTTGAGCAGGTGCGTCAGTGCCCGGGTGCCCAGGGCTGCGCGCACCAGGGCCACTGTCTGGTCGGCGTGGGTGGCATAGCCCGAGTCGATCAGGGCGTTGCCTTCAGGGCCTTGGAAAAGGATGTTGTTGGCCGACAGCCAGCCGCGTTCGAACACGGTGATGCCGGGGGGCAGGGCGATGGTCATGGGCGCTTTGTACCTGATGCAGCGGCCCGGCGCTGACGCTCAGGTGATCCGGGTGTCGCCCACCAGTGGCGCGAGTGCCTGCGCCGCCTGCGGATCGTCGAAAAACAGCGCCATCCAGCGCGATTCGCGCTGCTCCACGGCCGCCAGAAAGGTCTGTGCGTCGCCCATGTGGCTGAAGGCCTCGAAGCCCCGCTCCAGAAACGCGTGCAGCGCGCCCAGGCCGCCTGCCAATGCGGGGCCGCGCATCATGCGCAGCGCCAGGCGCAGGCTTTTCATGCGGGTCAGACGCTGCAGTTCGCCCCCCATCTGCAGCACCACACGCAGCTGTTGTTCGCGCTGAGCGCGTGTGCCGGTCTGGCGCCAGGCGGCCACATACCGTGGCGCGGGGCTCAGCGTGGGCAGGGCCTGCCAGTGCCTGCCCAGGGTGGCGTCAAGCTGTTCGGTCAGGGCGTGCAGCTCGGCCATGTCCACCGCAAGCTGCGCCACCGCTTCGGGGAACAGGCGCTCGATGGCGCCCGCGATGCGACCGAATTGGGCGTCGCGCTGCGCAAAGTCGTGGTCACCGTAGAGCTCGTCGAGGAAAAACCGCGTCGCTGGTCGGTGACGCGGGTCGTGCAAGAGGTCGGCGTAGGTGGCTTCAAAGCGCCGTGCCTGCAAGACCTTGATTTCACGCACCGCCTGCGCCGTGGTGGCGTCGTGTGTCTGGGCGCGCAGGTGCGCCACCTGGTCCAGGTACTGGCGTATGCGGTCGGCGGGTGAGTTCATACAAACCACGAGTCTATCTAGACCCCACCACCTAGGGCAGCGGGCAGCGGGCGTGTCATATTGCACGGCATGCAACGCAGAACATGGTTGAAGCTCGGCTTGGTCACGGCCACCGGACTGGCGCTGGTGGGCGGTGGCTTGGCGCTGCGCGCGCCGGCCTGGACATCGGAAGGGCTGACCGCCTCGGGGCGCGCCGTGTTCGGTGCTGTGGCTGGCGCCGTGCTGGAGGGCAGCCTGCCCGAAGACCACACGGCACGGCAGGCGGCCTTGGTGGCGTGGTTTCGGCGGCTCGACGAGAGCATCGCGGCCCTGCCGCCCCACACCCAGGCCGAGCTGGCGCAGTTGCTCAGTGTGCTGGCGAGTGCACCCGGGCGTTGGGCGCTGACGGGCTTGGCCACCGACTGGCCCGATGCCAGCGTGGCCCAGGTGCAGGCCGCGCTGACCGACATGCGCCACAGCCGCATCGCCCTGCGCCAGCAGGCGTATTTCGCCTTGCGTGACCTGACGGCGGCAGCCTATTTTTCCGATCCATCCACCTGGATGGCCCTGGGCTACGCTGGCCCCATGGACATTTGAGAGCGCCCGGACGATGAGCCGACAACCCGATGTGTTTCGCGATGGTTTGGCCAGCGGCTGGAAGGTGCTGGGGGCCGACCTGGGGCCGGTGCCCGATGCCTTGAACTGCGATGTGCTCATCGTGGGCAGCGGCGCCGGTGGGGGGGTGAGTGCCGAGCTGCTGGCGCGCGCCGGGCTGGACGTCGTCGTGCTCGAAGATGGGCCGCTCAAGACCAGCCGCGACTTCCACCAGCGTGAAAGCGAGGCCTACCCCTCGCTGTACCAGGAGGCCACCGCACGCAAAACCGCCGACAAAGGCATTGGCATTCTGCAAGGCCGTTGTGTGGGCGGCTCCACCACGGTCAACTGGACCAGCTCGTTTCGCACGCCCGACGAGACCCTGGCTTTCTGGCGCGAACACTACGGCCTGATCGACCTGACGCCAGAGGCCATGGCGCCTTATTTCGAGCAGGCCGAGCGCCGCTTGAACATCGCCAACTGGCATGTGGCGCCGAACGAAAACAACGAGCTGCTGCGCCGGGGCGCCATCAAGCTGGGTGTGTCGTCAGGCGTGATCCGCCGCAACGTCAAGGGCTGCTGGAACCTGGGTTCTTGCGGGCTCGGTTGCCCCACCAACGCCAAGCAATCCATGCTGGTGACGACCTTGCCAGCGGCCCTGCAGCGCGGCGCGCGGCTGCTGGTGCAAACCCGCGCCGAGCGATTCGAGCTGAGCGACGGGCGCGCCACCGCCTTGCACGCCCTGGCCTGGGGCAACAGCGCCGATGACAAGGCGGCGGCGCGGCCGCTGCGCATCACGGCCAAGCACTACATCGTGGCGGGCGGTGGCATCAACTCGCCGGCCTTGTTGCTGCGTTCGCAGGCACCCGATCCCCATGGCCTGCTGGGCAAGCGCACGTTTTTGCACCCGGTGGTCTTGAGCGCGGCGGTGATGCCCGAGCTGGTGCAGGGCTGGAGCGGCGCGCCACAAACCGTGTACTCCGACCATTTTTTGCACACCACCCCCATTGACGGTCCCATGGGCTACAAGCTGGAGGTGCCGCCCATTCACCCGGTGATCATTGCGGCCAGCATGCCCGGCTTTGGCCCAGAGCTCGCGGCCATGCTGCGCACCTTGCCCAACACCCATGTGCAACTGGCCTTGCTGCGCGACGGTTTTGCGGCCCAGTCGCCTGGAGGCACGGTGCGCCTGCGCGGCGACGGCAGCCCCGAGGTGGATTACCCGTTGAACGATTTTGTGATGGAGGGCGCTCGCCGGGCGCTGTTGACCATGGCCGAGCTGCAGTTTGCCGCCGGCGCGCTGGAGGTGTTGCCGGTGCACGAGCTGGGCCAGCGCTACACGGGCTGGGCCCAGGCGCGCGAGGCCATCCGTCAGCTGCCTTTGCAGGCCTTGAGCACCCGCGTGGTCAGCGCCCACGTGATGGGCGGGTGTGCCATGGCGGCCGATGCCCAGCGCGGCGTGGTGCGACCCGATGGCCAGCACTGGCAGATCGCCAACCTCTCGGTGCACGATGGCTCCGTGTTCCCCACCAGCATAGGTGCCAACCCGCAGCTGTCCATCTACGGCCTGGTCAACCGCCTTACCCAGGGGCTGATCGCGCGCCTCGGTGGCAAGGCCGAAGCCCTCGCATGACGCCGCAACACTCCGCCCTGGCACGTTTGCAGCGCACGGGCGT
>CAYUAH010000304.1:0-4020 GCA_964442375.1 uncultured Hydrogenophaga sp.
GTTGCTGCTGGCGAAAAAATCAAAGTAGAACAGATTGCTGCGGAAGTGGGCCAAGAGATCGTGATCGACCAGGTTCTGGCTGTCGGCAATGGCAGCGAGATCAAGGTGGGCACGCCCTTGGTTTCCGGCGCAACTGTCACGGTCACGGTGCTCTCGCACGGTCGTCACGACAAGGTCCGCATCTTCAAGATGCGCCGTCGCAAGCACTACCAGAAGCGTCAGGGTCACCGTCAAAATTTCACCGAGCTGCAGATCGCTTCGATCGCTGCTTGAGCCAAGTTCCAGGAGTAAAGCGACATGGCACAGAAAAAAGGCGGCGGCTCTACGCGAAACGGCCGTGATTCCAAGCCAAAGATGCTGGGTGTCAAGGCCTTCGGTGGCGAACTGGTGAGCGCAGGCTCCATCATCGTGCGCCAGCGCGGCACCAAGTTCCACCCCGGCGACAATGTCGGCGTGGGCAAGGACCACACCCTGTTTGCCACGGCCGATGGTCACGTTGAGTTCGCCATCAAGGGCGCGCTGAACCGCCACGTGGTGAGCATCACCCCGGTCTGACGCGCCCCGGCGTGTCACCCCAGAAGGCCCGCCTTGCGGGCCTTTTGTGTTTTCACTTTCTAGAATACGGCCATGAAGTTCGTTGACGAAGCCTTTATCGATATTGCCGCCGGTGATGGTGGCAACGGTTGTTCGTCCTTCAGGCACGAGAAATACAAAGAGTTTGGCGGCCCGGACGGTGGCGACGGCGGCCGAGGGGGCCACGTCTACGCGCTGGCCGACGTCAACCTCAACACCCTGGTCGATTTCCGTTACACCCGCAAGTTCGAAGCCCAGCGCGGCGAACACGGCAAAGGCTCGGACATGTTCGGTGTCAAGGGCGACGACATCGTGCTCAAGATGCCCGTGGGCACCATCATCAGCGACGCCGAAACCGGCGAGGTGTTGTTCGAGCTGTTGCAGCCGGGCGAGCAAATCCTGATCGCCAAGGGCGGCGATGGTGGTTTTGGCAACATGCGCTTCAAGAGCGCCATCAACCGCGCACCCCGCCACAAGACGCCGGGTTGGCCGGGCGAGCGCCGCAACCTGAAGCTGGAGCTCAAGGTACTGGCCGACGTGGGCTTGCTGGGCATGCCCAATGCGGGCAAGTCCACCTTGATTGCGGCCATCTCCAACGCCCGTCCCAAGATCGCCGACTACCCCTTCACCACCTTGCATCCCAACCTGGGCGTGGTGCGTGTGGGCCCGGAGAAGAGTTTTGTGGTGGCCGACGTGCCCGGGCTGATCGAAGGCGCCAGCGAAGGCGCCGGTCTGGGCCACCAGTTCCTGCGTCATCTGCAGCGCACCCACCTGCTGTTGCATGTGATCGACATGGCGCCTTTTGACGACAGTATCGATCCGGTGGCGCAGGCCAAGGCCATCGTGGCCGAGCTCAAGAAATACGACAAGGCGCTGTACGACAAGCCGCGCTGGCTGGTGCTCAACAAGCTGGACATGGTGCCGACCGACGAGCGCGAAGCGCGCGTGAAGGATTTCGTCAAGCGCATGCGCCACAAAGGCCCGGTGTTCGAAATCTCCGCGCTCACCCGTGAAGGCTGCGAACAACTGGTGCACAAGATCTTTGACCACATCGTCGCCACGCGCCAGGCGGCCTTGCCGCCGGTGGACGTCGATCCCCGTTTCCCCCTGCAGTCCTGAGCATGTCCGTCGAAAACGAGAGCGCGGTCACGGCCGCATCCAGCCTGTTGCCCCGCCTGGACGAGTCTGTGTTGCGCCATGCGCGGCGCATCGTGGTCAAGGTCGGCTCCAGTCTGGTGACCAATGAGGGCAAGGGGCTGGACGAAGCCGCCATTGGCCACTGGTGTGTGCAGCTCAGTGCGCTGGTCAAGGAGGGGCGCGAGCTCATCATGGTCAGCAGCGGCGCGGTGGCCGAAGGCATGAAGCGTCTGGGCTGGAGCACGCGTCCGAAAGAGATCAACGAGCTGCAGGCTGCCGCCGCCGTGGGGCAAATGGGGCTGGTGCAGATGTACGAGACCAAGTTGCGCGAGAGCGGCATCGGCAGCGCCCAGGTGCTGCTGACCCACGCCGACCTGGCCGACCGCGAGCGCTACCTCAACGCCCGCTCCACCCTGCTGACCCTGCTGCAGCTGGGCGTGGTGCCGGTGATCAACGAGAACGACACGGTCGTCAACGACGAGATCAAGTTCGGCGACAACGACACGCTGGGCGCTTTGGTGGCCAACCTGGTGGAGGCTGATGCGCTGGTGATCCTGACCGACCAGAAGGGCTTGTACACGGCCGACCCGCGCAGCAACCCGCAGGCCCAGTTTGTGTTCACCGCGCGCGCCGGCGACCCGGCGCTGGAGGCCATGGCCGGCGGCGCCGGCAGCGGCATTGGCAAGGGCGGCATGATCACCAAGATCCTGGCGGCCAAGCGTGCGGCGGGTTCGGGCGCGTCCACCGTCATCGCCTGGGGCCGCGAGCCCGACGCCCTGCTGCGCCTGGCCGCCGGTGAGCCGATTGGCACTTGTTTGCTGGCGCAAACCGCGAAAAGCCAGGCCCGCAAACGCTGGATGGCCGACCACTTGCAACTGCGGGGTGCGGTGCTGGTGGACGACGGTGCCGTGGCCAAGATCGTGGAAGAGGGCAAAAGCCTGTTGCCGATTGGCATGACCGGCGTGGACGGCGAGTTTTCGCGCGGCGACGTGATCGCGGTGCGCGACACGCGTGGCCAAGAGATTGCCCGCGGCCTGGCCAACTACGCCAGTTCAGAGGCGCGGTTGATCTGCCGGCGCGCGTCCAGCGAGTTCGAGCGCCTGCTCGGCTACGCGGCCGAGCCTGAGATGATCCACCGCACCAACCTGGTGCTGACCAGGGGCTGAGCCGGAAAAGCTCAGCGCTGATCGACGTTTTTGCCGCCCCGCCGCAGGTCGGCCAACAAACGGGTCAAGGGTTCGGTGGGCGTGCGGCCTTCACAGAAAGCCAGGTAGGCCAGGCGTGCTGCCGGCAGCGATGCCGCCACGCCCGACAGGGGGCGCCAGGGCGTGTGGCCGCTGTACGGAATCCACCGCTGTTCTGCCTGGTTCCAGCGCGCATAGTTGCGGGCCTCGCCGGTTTCGCAGCGCAGCCCTTCATACAGGATGTTTTCTGCACCGCTGTTGCTGCGGGCCAGCAGCACGTAGCGCACCACGCGGTCGCTGCCGATCGCGATGCTGCTGGCATCCACGCTGAACTGCAGTTCGGTGCGTGTGCTCATGTCGAAGGGGATGAGCTGGTTGCGCTGCACGGGTCCGGGCAGTGCCACCTCGTTTTCCTGCCAGGTGGATTGGGCGTGGGCCGCCAGTGAACACGCTGCCACCGCCAGCAGCAGCGGCGATTTCCAGAACGAGAACGCGTTCATCCGTCCGACCTTTGCATCGGGTCGGCATGTCCGGCCATGGCCTGCGGGTCGGGGTCGAAACTTGCTCCTGGTGGCAACTCCAGGCCCATGGGCTGGGTGACAGGTCCGTTGTCGGTGCCGTCGCCATGGCGGTGGCGCAAGCCACCGCGCAGGTAGCGGTTGCGAGAATCGGCGCGCGGCAGGTAGCGTGACAGCTCGGTCAACGCCATTTCATACACGCCGCGTTTGAACTCGACCACCACGTCGAGTGGCACCCAGTAGTCGTTCCAGCGCCAGGCGTCGAACTCGGGGTGGTTGGTGGCGCGCAGGTTGAGGTTCCAGTCGTGGCCGACCAGTCTCAGCAGATACCAGATCTGCTTTTGTCCCTTGTAATGCCCGCGGGCATCGCGCCGTATGTAACGGTCTGGCACTTCGTAGCGCAACCAGTCCCGCGTGCGGGCCACAATCGCCACGTGCTCCGGCATCAAGCCCACCTCTTCGTGGAGCTCCCGGTACATGGCCTGCTCGGGGGTTTCGCCCCGGTCAATGCCACCCTGCGGGAACTGCCAGGAGTGGGTTCGGATGCGCTTTCCCCAGAACACCTGGTTCTTCTGGTTGAGCAGAATGATGCCGACATTGGGCCTGAA
>CAYUAH010000305.1:0-4019 GCA_964442375.1 uncultured Hydrogenophaga sp.
ATGCCACAAGGCGTGGTGGGGCTGGTGAAGAAACTGCGTGGAGGCAAGGCATGACGCCCGACCTGATGGAAGCGGGCGCGCAGCGCTTTGAGAAGGCCCAAAGCGTCGTCGCCACCGGCCAGACCGAGTCCGGCGGCCGCAGTGCGGGCTATGGCCGCATCGCCAAGGCGGGCGAGGTGGACACCACCCACGGCCGCATCCTCTACCTCGAAGACGTACACGTGAGCTTCGACGGCTTCAAGGCCATCAACGGCCTGAACCTGGACATCGCGCCCGGCGAGCTGCGCTGCATCATCGGCCCCAACGGCGCGGGCAAGACGACGATGATGGACATCATCACCGGCAAGACCCGGCCCGACCAGGGCTCGGTGTTCTTCGGCAGCACCATCGACCTGCTGCGCCACCGCGAGGCCGAGATCGCCGCCCTGGGCATAGGCCGCAAGTTCCAGAAGCCCACGGTGTTCGAGCAGCTCAGCGTGTTCGAGAACCTCGAACTCGCGCTGGCCACCGACAAGCGCGTGGGCCACAGCATGGTGTTCACGCTCACGGGCGAGGAGCGTGACCGCCTGGGCGAGGTGCTGACCACCATCCACCTGATTGAAAGTGCCGGGCGCCAGGCTGGCAACCTGAGCCATGGGCAAAAGCAGTGGCTGGAGATTGGCATGTTGCTCATGCAGGACCCCAAGCTCTTGCTGCTCGACGAACCGGTGGCCGGCATGACCGACGAGGAAACCGCCCGCACCGCCGAGCTGTTTCTCACGCTCAAGGGAAAACATTCACTCATGGTGGTGGAGCACGACATGAGCTTCATACGCACCATCTCGGAAAAGGTCACGGTCCTGTGCGACGGCGCGGTGCTGGCCGAGGGCACGCTGGACGAGGTGCAGGCCGACGAGCGCGTGATCGAAGTGTATTTGGGCCGATGAGGAACACGCCATGAGCCTGCTCGAAGTCAAGGACGTCAACCAGTACTACGGTGGCAGCCACATTCTGCGCAACGTCAACCTGCAAGCCGAACTCGGCCAGGTCACGGTGGTGCTGGGCCGCAACGGCGTGGGCAAGACCACGCTGCTCAAGTCGCTCATGGGCCTGGTGCCCATCAAGAGCGGCGCCATCACGTTTGACGGCAAGACCATGCAGCACGCCACGCCCTACGAGCGCGCGCGCGCCGGTATCGGCTTCGTGCCGCAGGGGCGCGAGATTTTTGCCCGCCTCACCGTGCACGAGAACCTGCAGATGGGCCTGGCCTACAAGCCGGGAAGCACGCCGATTCCGGCCGAGCTGTTCGAGCTGTTCCCGGTCTTGAAGCAGATGCTGGGGCGCCGTGGCGGCGACCTCTCCGGCGGGCAGCAACAGCAACTGGCGATTGCGCGCGCCCTGGCCGCCGGCCCCAAACTGCTGATCCTGGACGAACCCACCGAGGGCATACAGCCCAACATCATCAAGGACATCGGCCGCGTGATCCGCATGTTGGCCGACCGCGGCAACATGGCCATCGTGCTGGTGGAGCAGTACTACGATTTTGCCGAGGCCCTGGCCGACCACTACGTGGTGATGGAGCGCGGCGAGGTGATCGCCAGCGGGCCGGGCAGCGAGATGCAGGCCAAGGGCATACGGCAACTCGTGGCCATCTGAGGGCAGTCCAACGCGCGGCACAATGGCGGCCATGAACGCCGACGCCCGCCCCGCCATCGATCCCCGCCGCTGCCTGACCGACTTGTTCCAGGTGGCCGTGCAACGCGCCATGCCCTTGCACAGCCTGGGGGCCCATCTCCCCGCGCCGCCCGCACCCGGCGGACGCACCGTGGTGCTGGGAGCGGGCAAGGCGGCTGCGTCGATGGCGCTTGCGCTGGAGCAACTCTGGCCTGCACACGTGCGCGCACACGGTGGCGCGGACACCTCGTTGCATGGCATGGTGGTCACGCGCTACGGCCACCTGCCACCCCGGCCCGCCGACCTGCCACAGCAGATCGAAGTGCTGGAGGCGGCCCACCCGGTGCCCGACGAGGCGGGTCTGCGCGCCGCCCAGCGCATCCTGGAGATGGCCCACGCCTGCACCGCCGATGACCTGGTCATCTGCCTCATCTCCGGTGGCGGCTCGGCGCTGCTGACCTGGCCCTGTGAAGGCCTGGGCCTGGCCGACAAGCAGCGCATCAACCGCGAGCTGCTGCGCAGCGGCGCCGACATCGGCGAGATGAACACCGTGCGCAAACACCTCTCGCGCATCAAGGGCGGGCGGCTGGCGCAGGCCTGTGCGCCGGCGCGTGTCGTCACCCTGGCCATCAGCGACGTGCCGGGCGACGACCCGGCCGTCATCGCCAGTGGCCCCACCGTGCCAGATGCCAGCACCTGCGAGCAGGCACTGGACATCCTGCGTCGCCACCACATCGAACTGCCCACCGTGGTGCGTGTGGGCTTGAGCAGCGGTGCGCTGGAGTCGGTCAAGCCGGGCCACCCGGCGCTCGCAGGCCACCAGTTTCACCTCATCGCCACGCCCGCGCAGTCCTTGCAGGCCGCCGCCGATGCGGCTCGGGCCATGGGCCTGAATGCCTATGTGCTGAGCGACGAGATGGAGGGCGAATCGCGCGAGGTGGGCAAGGTGCACGCGGCGCTGGCGCGCGCGGCCGCACGCGGCGATGGTCCCTTTCAAAAGCCTTGCGTGATTCTCTCGGGCGGCGAAACCACCGTCACCGTGCGGCCGCAACCCGAAGGCACGCCGCGTGGACGCGGCGGGCGCGCGGGTGAGTTCTGCCTGGGCCTGGCCCAGGCGCTGCAAGGCCAGCCCGGCGTGTGGGGCATTGCCGCCGACACCGATGGCATCGACGGCGTGGAGGACAACGCGGGCGCGCTGGTCACGCCCGACACGCTGGCACGTGCGCAGGCGGCCGGCGTGTCGCTGCAGGCCCACCTGGATCACAACGATGCCTACGGGTTTTTCGACGCCATCGGTGACCTGGTGGTGACGGGGCCGACCAACACCAACGTCAACGACTTCCGCGCGCTGCTGGTGTTGTGATTCGGCGTGGGCTCAGACGTCCCAGATGCGGGGACGTTGGGGCTTGAGGTCCCACGCGACCGGGCGCAGCGCCGCCCACACCTGCTGCAACAAGTCCATCACCGGCTCCACCACCGGGCCCAGCACGCGCAGCACCAGCATCTGCGGATTGGGGCAGGTGGCGCCGGCGCGGGCGCTCAGGGCGTGTTTGCTGCAGGCGGCGCGCACGGTGTCCAGCAGCAGCTCCTTGCGTTCGCGGCTCAGTGCGCTGCCGGCGGCAAACACCAGTGTGCCCATACAACGCTGACCGTCCAGGCCCAGGGGGGCGTCGAGCAGACGGCTGTCGTCGGCGCGGATGTGGGCGTGCTCCAGCCACAGGCCGGGCACCTGCAGACGCTGCGTGAAGCTGCCGCGCTCGAACGGCTTGCCTGCGGTGGGCTGCCCCAGGGCCAGCACGTCCCACAACAGGGCTTCGGCGGTGGGGGCGAGTTGCAGGCTCAGTGTGTTCACGCCCTTGCAGCCGCTGTAGGCCAGGGTTTCCAGCGGCAGCCATTCCAGGCGGGCGTTGTCATGCAGCTGCAGCGTGACACCTTGTGTCGCTGGCTCGCCGCCGCTGCGGTAGAAGCGGGTGGCACCCGGCGTGCCCAGCCACGCGTGGGCGCCGGGGCCCACGTTGACCGCGATGTCCACCACGTCGCCGTTGGCCAGGCCGCCGGGCGGGTGCACCAGCACGTTGTGGCAAATGGCCTTGCCCTCGGGGTACAGGCTTTGCAAGACCCGCAGCGGGCCCTCGTGGCGGTGGTGCAGCACGGTGGTGCCGTGCTTGAGGGTGTAGTCGAGTTCGAGTCGGGCGTGCCAGGGCATGGGTTTGAGTTTAGTGTGGTGCGGCCATCGGTTTTGCGGCATGGGTGTGCGGCAGAAGGGACAGGGTGACCGGCTTCGCTCGTGTCCTCCGGCCTTCGGCCTCCCCCTTTTACAGGGACTTCCCACACAGTCAAGCCAAGAGCATGTGGTTTTTGTATTC